>CASPLF010000056.1 GCA_949422915.1 uncultured Mycoplasmatales bacterium | reverse complement strand
TATTAGCTTGTGCATCATGCAATCAATTAAGAAATCGTTCCGATGATAAAGTGACTCGTTTAAGAATTCAATTAAATAAATATTGCCGACTTCATAAATTGCCAACTACTATTTCAAATGAAAAGGAATATTATGATTTACGTGAAGGTATTACAGGTGGTTTATCTATGGTTATGCATCGTAAAAATATCCGTGGTGTTACCCATATTAATAAATTCAAATATGAGAATCAAAAAGTTATTTCATATGATACACCAAATATTGTTTCACATGTTGTAGGTGTTGATTTCAATTCATTATATCCTTCATCATTTTCATCAAATTATCATGAATTTATCCCTTATCATGGGGGTATTATGTACATGCCTGGTTCATTAATTGCCCGTTTTGAATGTTATGACGAATCAGGTAACAGAAATGATGAAGTTTATAAAAAATGCATGAACATAATATATACTAAACATAGATATGAACCAAATCCTGAATTGATATTTAGAGCTAAAGTTAAACTTGAATGCCCCATTGATAAAATAAATGAACTTATTAATTTTCCACCAGTGTTTCGTAACTTTGACATAAGAAATACTGAAGATGTTATTGGTTCATATATGTATCAATATGGTAAGAAAAATCATATTAGCACAATTGATAAAACTGATACTAAATTAACGATGACACTTGATACAATGGGTGAATTTAAATCATTTGGTTGCTATTATTTATGGTTCCTTATCGATCATGGATTAAAAGTTACTGATATCATTAATTTATCATTATATGAAGCAAATAAAGCTTTTCATCCATTTGTTAATGAATTCATGCGTAAACGTCAAGATATTATTGCTGGTAAATCATCCGGTAACGAAAAATTTTATAAAATATCAATGAATGGCTCATATGGTTATGATGGAATGAATACAGAAAAATATAGTAAGGTTAAAATTTGTGATTCAGATAAAGCTTATCAATCAATTGTATCAGATACTTATATTAATGGCTCCAAAATTGCTGATGATACATTCCTTATTCAATCAAATCCTAAATCATTCAGGTGTAAGACATGTATTCAAACGGCATTCTTCACTCTTGATAATGCTAAATTTTGGTATTTAACATTCATTTATGACTTTATGTTTAAATGTTTAGACCTTGATAAATTTCATTTAACATCCGCAGACACTGATTCAGCATATTTTGCCATTGCCGGAAACATGAATGAATCAAATGATCAAGTTTTTAAATACATCATTAAAGATAAAGAATTTTATAATGAAAACATTTATAAATTCATGCCTAATCCATCAATTAATTCAGTTTATGACGAAAAAAAGATATTGGGTTGTTGTGTTGAAAAATATGGTGATAATCAAATAGCATTATGCCCTAAATGTTATACAATATGGAATAATAACGGGGTGACTAAATCCTTAAAACTTAAAGGTGTTTCATTAAAGAAAAACAAAATTGTTTCATCAGATTATAAGGATGTATTAGACCATCAAAGTGTAAAATTAGGCAAAAACATTAACTTGCAAATGAACCATAACGTTATGTCAAAAATAACGATTAACAAAAATGCT
>CASPLF010000055.1 GCA_949422915.1 uncultured Mycoplasmatales bacterium | reverse complement strand
CACCTCTTCGCTATTTGCCAAAGTTTTCCTCCTCCTCAAATTGCTGATAAAAAAAATATTTTTTCAGAAACTGCATTATTTTCAGGTGTCTTGCCTAAAATTATTATCTATATCATAAACAAACATTATGTTTCAAAAAATATATTATTAAAAAAATTTTTTTGAAAGAAAGTTTAATGAGAATGGATGGATTCGAACCATCATCTTCAAGCCACGTTAAACAAACATTATGTAATTGTAGCTTGAGTAATACCTTTATACTACATCCTCAAATATGTGGAAAAAAAAAGCATCAATTTTATTAATATCAATTAATTCCAAATAGGTGAGATTCTAGTTCTAGGTAATTTTTGAATTTTATTTACACCATTCACTTCTCCTTCAACATCATATAATCCATTTTTGAATCCTTTTACAACAAATTCACCTGGTTGGATTTTAGTTCTACGTTTCATCATTCTGTCAGTTTGATTATAAACTTTAACATTCGTATCATTCTGCAAAATGAAACCTGGACTAGATTTGATGTTATAATTTTCTTGACATATTCTCCTAACAATAAATCCTTCTAATTGGGGATCATCTTGAGCCTGTTGTGGAGAAACTTGAAATCCAGCAAGTTTGCTTAATGTTTTATGTGGTGCATTATTATATTGATAAACCAATTCTTCCATAATATTTGGTGTGATTAAACTGATTTTCATATTATATGCCATGTCTCTCAAAGTTCTTATAACTCTATCAATTATACCTAAAGATGAATGTGTTGGTATTGTTCCATTTCCAGCTAATTGTTCAAATCTCATAAATGCAGGATATGCTCCTTTCACTTGTCTTTCAATAGGTATGAATTCAATTCCATTATCAGCATAAAATTGATTAGACTCAACTGAATTAAATGCTTTTTCACCATCTCCTTGTAAATATTGAACTTTCATTCCTTGATCCATTAAAGCTCTTAATGCATTTAAATAACTAATTGTTGATTTTCTATCATCTATACTGTATTCATCTTCTGAAACTTGTAAATTAGTTAATTTAACATAGAGATATCTTGTATTTACATTGATTGCAACTAAATAATATAAATCTCGAACAATCATTATATCAATTAAATATGTATTTCTTGGTGCAACTTTATGCAATTGATATTTCTTTATATTATCCTTTAATGGAAAAGATGATGGTTTATCAGTATTAATTTTCAATTCAGGTTTTAACAAATGAAGTGTTTTGTTTTTCTCTCTACTTCTAAATCCACTTATATTTGTTAATGGTGTTGGTTGATAAATAATTGTATTTTCAGGAATATGATTAAATATATTCTTATATTCTTCATATGCTTTTTTAAATGTTTTACTTCTTGGTTTGAAAGGTCTGATGATTTCTTTAAATTCTTTAAATTGTAATGGATACTCGTCATCTCTGTTATTAATTAATTGCTGTAGTTGTCTTCTAAAAGCCATTTAAATGAAATACTTTAAATAAAATAAATTTATTCTTTTTTTTCCTGAAAATAAAATGGATCAAGAACAACCACAACAACAAATAAATCCACTTGAAAACTTTGTTGTTAATGCATTATCAGTTGAAGAATTATTAAGTATTCACAATAGATATGCTCCACCTGAACATAT
>CASPLF010000054.1 GCA_949422915.1 uncultured Mycoplasmatales bacterium | reverse complement strand
CAATTCCATCATCTGTAACTTCAATTGGAGATTATGCTTTTTATGAATGCACATCATTAATCGGTATAACAATTCCATCATCTGTAACTTCAATTGAAAAAAATGTCTTTTATGGATGTTCGTCATTAACACAAATAAAAATTCCATCATCTGTGACTTCAATTGGAGATTATGCTTTTATTTTTTGTTTATTATTAACACAAATAACAATTCCATCATCTGTAACTTCAATTGGAGATTATGCTTTTTATGAATGCACATCGGTAACACAAATAACAATTCCATTATCAGTAACTTCAATCGGAGATTATGCTTTTTATGAATGCACATCATTAACACAAATAATAATTCCATCATCAGTAACTTCAATTGGAAATTATGCTTTTAGTGGATGTTCGTCATTAACACAAATAACAATTCCATTATCAGTAACACTTCTTATTTAAATTTTGTTACCTTTGTTCAAATATCGACAACTGTTTTAAGCGATAATAATCCAATTTAATATGTTTAAGGAATTGGCAATTGTGATATCACAATTACTCTCATTTTCAAAATAAAAGAATCATTGACTATGATTTTTTTTATTTAAGTTTTTATCATTATGATAAACTATTCGAACTTTTAATGAAAAATAAAGAAAATAAAAGAATTCAATATCGAGTTATCAAATCATAAGTAGAAAACAAAGAAATCAAAGTTATTTATCATTATTAATTTAGAATGCAAGAAATATCTGAAGGACTTTTTAATGGTACTAAAATTATAGAATCATCTACAGTATAAGTTTGTGAATCCATGGGGGTTTTCCTAGGACTGTAAACAAATGATACAAGGAATCAAAATCTCAGTATACTGATATAACTTTTTGTATTCATAAAAAAAATATTTAATTATAATTATCGTTTACTGATAAACCCGAGTAAATTAATCTAAAATAAGTTTTAAAATCTAACTTGCTGTATCTAATGCATCATCTAAATAATGTGATTGTTCAATTAAATTAATCCAATGTTTATCATAATTAATTAAGATGCTAAGCTTTTTCTGAAAACGTTTTGGAGGATAAGTTGCAAAGATGATAATATTTTTATGTAGATAATGAACAAGAAAGAATAAATGTTGAACATGAACATTTAAAGTATTTTCGAATTGAACAGCATAATCATTTTGAGTAACAATGTTCATTAGTTTTTTCATTAAATCATATTTCAAGTAATCTATGAAATGAATTATAATTTTAGAAGAAATATCATGCAACTTAATATATTGAAATATTAATCTTCTATCTTTTTTAATATTATCATCTAAATTGAAATTTTTGATAAGAGAATGATCATTGATTGTTTGTATTAAATTAAAATTTAAATCGTTTTTAACAAAATCATTATCATCATCACAGTATAATAATTGTTGATCTAGAATTGAAGGTATTTGCATATAAGATAAATCAATATTAAGTAAAGGCGTATTAAAAAAACATTTAATTAACAAATTGTAAAGTAAATCGTATAAATTTCTTAAATCTGGATCAGATCTTAGCAAACTTATGATCATTTGGATAACATAAAACATGTAATTATATAAAGCAACTTTCATATTTGTGACATTTGTTTCTCTCCTTTGACGAGTGCAGGATGTTTTATAAAACATTTTTATAAAATGATATGAAATTCATGTTTGTTTGTTTTTTCCAA
>CASPLF010000053.1 GCA_949422915.1 uncultured Mycoplasmatales bacterium | reverse complement strand
GTTGAGACATTACCGAGTTCTATTTTCAGCAATGTATCGACCTCAAATACATGGATGAAACCTCAAAGCTCTGTACAACAAAATCCTAATAACTTTAGTCCAATGAATTACTTTCAACCCACAACATTTAATATGCCAACAGGTACTAATTTTAATTTTAATGCAGAGCCAAAAAAATCATCTTTAACTAGTGAAACAAATAATGCAACCAATGGAAACTTACCAAAGATTAATGAGAGTAAGTCAGAAAACAAACCAAAAACACATATATCAACTTTCAGATTACCAAAAAAATAAATTATTTAAATATTTTTTTATACTTCAGCTTCAGAATCATCATCGTCAGATTCAACATTAGCTAGTTTTTCATCAGTTCTTGATTTAATATATGTTTTGTCACGATAATCATCATACAATGATTTATACAAATTTTTAACTTCAATGTAATTTCCGCCAACATTCAAATTAATATGTTTATCAATATTTGAACCAAAGTGTTCTCGTAATTGTTTCTTTTCTTCTTTAGTCAATTTATTTTCCAATATTTCCCGTGCTAATTGTGTAAATCGTTCTTTCTTTTCTTCTGTATATCCAAGTCCAACGTTAGCTATTAGTTCAATTGTTTGGGTTAATATTTCTCCTAATCGTTCTGATATTTCAGCTTCACCATTTATTTCACCGCCAATTGGGATAACATCTTTCATATTAGTATTATAATCTTCTTGAATCTTAAGACCTAATTCAGAATTTACTGCTTTTGAGTGTACTTTTTTATATTTAACCCATTCATTCCAATCATTGCATTCATGTGATTTCATTACTTGCAATTCATATTGTAAAATAAATACAGCGGTACATATTTTTAAGTAACTGAATATACCCTTCAATGGTTCCATAAATTGATATTCTCCCTGTTGTTTATCATCTCCAAACATATTAAAGAGTGCTAATTGCCATATTTTTGAAAAGATTGAACTCCATAATCCTCTTGCATTAAGTTTGGTGCTGACTTTGGGTTTAGATAAGCCAACCTTCTGATAAGCATTAACTGCTTTAATGAAATCTCCATCATATTTAACATCGATTTTACCAGCATCCCATTGTTTTTGTTTATAATTCCATGTTTTAGTAGTACCAGTAAGATTTTTCATCCATACTTCAAATGAATCATCTGTTTTACCATTAATGCGTTCGGTTTGCCATAATTTCTTATAAGGGTCTGCTTTAACAAGACGGAATCCATTAATTATAACAGGTTTACCGCGAGTATCAACAATAACGATGTCCTCTACTTTGTCGCCATTTAAGTCACAAATTGGATTACCAAGAGGGTCTAATGTGTCTCTCCTTGCAGGAATTAATCGATATAATGGATATCCATTTTTATCAAATTTCTTCTTACAATAGGCTTCTGCGCCATCTCTTGTAGCACATTTTGGAGAGAATTTAATACGATAATTACCATTAATAAGAATATCAAATAATTCCCCTCGGTATTTACTAACATCAATACTTTGTTTATTTTCGAAAATGTATAAGTCATTTAAACGTTTTTGTGAAGCTTCAAATGTTTTACCAGCACGTTTACCAGTTGGGACAGACTGCATATAATTGCTTTTGAATTCAGCAGTATCGATTGGCGATACACCTTCTGGTGCTGCAATATCAACATTAAATAAATCTTCGTAGTTTTCAGAACTAAGTACAGGTTTTTTAGATGGTGATTTAAATACAGGCTTTGACATTGATTTAGGAATGGAAAAATATTCATTATCA
>CASPLF010000052.1 GCA_949422915.1 uncultured Mycoplasmatales bacterium | reverse complement strand
ATTATCTTTATCAATAAAATATCTGAATTGAACACCAGGACTAAATGATATAAATGGAATAATTTTATTATCTTGAATTTTACCAATTTTCATGAAATTACAAATTCTTATGACACTATCGAATATTGTTAAACGATTAAATTTAGTTACTTTTCGAATTTTATAGACTTGAAGTGTATTTTCATTTGTGTAAAGCGCATTAGTATCAGAAAATTCATGTTCAAAAGTTGCTTCATGTTTATTTTCACGTTCACACCAATCTATAATTTCATCAGCAGACATTTTGGAAAAATCAGGACTACCTGAAGCAGCACTATATTCTATAGTTTCATTAATAATTGGTATGTTTTCATCAGTTTCTTGTAATAATGGAACAACAGTTTCAGCATTTGCTTCTAGAGAAGATGCACCGCTACTAGAATAATGACAAATTCTTCTACCACAACATTTCATACAAAAAGTAATTCCAGAATACATCATTTCAACAAAAGCTCCAACTGATAATGCGATAGCAACATATTCAACCCATTCTGGTGCTTTTTTCTGTTGAACTATTTTATCTATACGGTTAATATCTTTTCTGTCTTGTTGTTCTGCTTCATCAATTCTTTGTATTTCACCACCAAGCAATGTAACATTATTTCCCAAATCATTTAACAAAAAGCTATGTGTTTCAATATTAGATCCGATAACAATTCCACTTGTTCGAATATTATGAGCTGTTTCAAGATAACTACATGCTTCAGGTTTTGGAATTATATCATATGCTTGTTGTTTGAAAAGATATGTGAAAGGATTTGTTCCTTTTTCAAAATGAACATCTTCATCAGGAATTTGATAAAAGAAATTTTCACGCAAATAAATTCTTAATTTATTATTTGATTCAATTCTATCATAATTGCTAATTGGAAATGTTACGATAAACAAATCTTCATATGAATTTAATTCTTGTGTTGTTTTACCAGCATAATGTGCAGTTAATTCATATGTTTGAGACATTTCATCATTTATTGGAGATACAAATGAAATAATTAATTTACCATCACCTGATGCAACATGATCTGCTAATGTTTTATCATCTAATTTGAATTTAATGAGATCACATGTTTCATCATTATATTGTATTTCTTCAATATCAAGATTTGATATTTCTATGTTTTCTATTATGTCATTTGTTTTATCATTTTTGAATGTTAATGTCATATTGTCATATAAAAATTGTGAAATTCCATGTGGTCCATCATTATTCAATCCCCAATATTTTTTCAAAACTAATTTTAATTGATCATTTTTACTAACAATAATTGAAACTCTAGTAATGATATCATATTTCTTTATTTTTGCAACTTTTTCTTTTATATGATAATAAATGTTGTTACCAGTCCATTTCGAATCTTCTTTTTTCAATTGATAATGTAATCCAAATATTTTGTAGTCGATAAATTCGAATGGCTGACCTTCAATTAATTTATCAAATTCTTCACTATCACTTCCATAACCAAAATCGATAAACCAATAATCAATATCATGAATTGTTTCAATACCAAAATCTTCAGGTTCATATAAGAATATTAAAGGTGATTTATGTAATTGAAAACCATTATCAGCAATCAATTCTTTACATCTTATAACGTTCTCAGTTTTAATATTTGTTTTGTCATAAATTATATCGATCATTATTTCACCACGAAGAAGCAATTCTAATAAATTAATATCTTTTGTTGACATTATTCCTGGTTTATCATTTTGATCAAGATAATCTACTGAATAATATTCACTTTCTT
>CASPLF010000051.1 GCA_949422915.1 uncultured Mycoplasmatales bacterium | reverse complement strand
TCATCATCTTCCGGTGTATATCCAAAGAAGTGTTTCGTTTGTGGAACTTTGTTTAATCTCTTAAACGTTGAATCCTTTTTGTCTTCAACCACTACCTTTCTACTTTTTCCATCAAATTCCAACGTTTGCGCTTTAAAATTATATGAATATTTATTTATATCTTTTTCACTCATTCGCAGAAGTAAATTATGTTCAATCATTAACTTAATAAGTTTTATTATCTTCAACCCCTTTTTACTGAATGAATATCTTTTATCATCAAATTTTAACAGCATCGTTTTCCGTAAAGGACCTTGTCCGCGGGAACCTCCTCGGAGGTTCCCTTGATTTTTAAATCTATTATCCTTATTAATCTCTTCGTAACGTTTAATGTAACATTCGCTAACATTCAACCGTTCATTAAGCAGGTAGTGTTCATCAATAATTATTAAATTAATGGATCGTAAATGTTTGTATTCCATCCCAAAATCAACATGGGACGTTTTACCAGAATCTTTATGTAATTTTTTGCAGTGAATATGAACTTTCATTAATTCAGATATTTCCTTTAATTCAGTTTGTGCAACAGCTCGTGTTTTAATAAATGACTTTAACATCTTCATTTCATCATCTGTAAATATTCCTGAATTCATAAACGCCTGAATTAAGCATGGATCATTAAATCCTTCTTCCTTTTCATTTTTAAATATTCCATATCTTCGTAAATCAATATCAGATTTATTTAAATACGGAAAGAATTCGGCAATAATTCGTTTTCCCTGTTTTCTTTCCACAAATTCAACATCAATTTTGACTACATCTAATATATTCTCCACGATGTCATCCATGGAATCATGTATTCTATCAAATTCGTCCGTTGTAAATAAAGTATCTAAATATTTTATAGTTTCTGCAGATAAATGACGATAAGTAACTCTTCCCTCACCATCCGTAATCGTTAATCGTATGGATTTATCTATATTGGGACCAGCAACTTTGCAAGCTTCTATGAAACCTTTAAGTTGTAATATTTTGTCTTGTTCATCAAAATGCATCGTAAAATCTTTTTTCTTCATCATCGTCTTTATTGTTTTCTTAAAATAATTAAACATCGTTTCCTTTGATTCTTTACCGTATGAAGATATGAATACATCATCTTTACGTGCATTATCCCATCTGTCAAAACTTGTGTTTGGTTTAGTTTCTTCAGTATCGATTTCCATTCCTTCAAAAGGATTTGGATAAATATACTCTTGACGAACGCCGTGCTCAACTTTATAACGTAACTGTTTATATGAAATATTGACATAACGACCATTTACTTCATCATAACATCTGTAAGTTGTTGAATTGTTGGTATAAGTGAAATCTGGCGGTAATGTATAACCATATTTGTCAAACGTGAATTTGACGAATTCTCTATTTAAACGTCTGGGCATTTATTCTAAATTAAAAAAATGAAAAATAAAAAATGTAACTACTTTGTTTTTTCGTTCGTCACCATTTCATTAAATTCTTTAATGAACTTGTTGTAACTTACGGAATGGATTTTATCGTTAATGTCAGTTAATGATATCGAAAGGAAAGAGTTTTTTAATAATGGCTTAATGATTTTATACCTACCTCTCGTCAACAAATACAATGTCTGAGTATCGAAATCAAACCAGTAACGATTATATTTATGTCCACCGTATTCTTCTAGTTGATATATATTTTCTCCTGTCAAAGATTTTACGTATTGCCCTTTGGGCTGAGGGACACTCGATGTCCCGTCGTAATTTCTTGTCATTTAATTCGAATTAAAAATTAATTTTTTATTTTTCATGCTCGCCCTTTTTAGGGCATGCATAATATTCATTTTGA
>CASPLF010000050.1 GCA_949422915.1 uncultured Mycoplasmatales bacterium | reverse complement strand
GAAATGAAAAAAACAATTAATTCGATAATAAAATTTTTAAATTCATCTCAACAAACAATTGATGTTTCTCCACCATCAACAACATCAACTAGCATATAAGGATAAGATTCAGGATTATTATTTTTATATGAAACCATCATTTGATATTTCTTATAAAATTCGTCAAAATCTAGGTTTGATGCAGATTGAGAATAAATGTAATGAAGTTGTTGTTTATTAAAACATGGAAATATGAATAAAGTTGTTATTTCATTTTTGATATGAGGTTTAATACCTTTCCATCCTTGAATCAATAAAAAGTATGAAATATTTGTATGTCTACATCTGCGTATTTGTTGGCTGAAAAATGATTCTTCAGATGAAAATAGTTTAGAATTACTAATATCATCAAATAAAACAATTGTATGTAAATATTCTTTATCAAAGTTTTTAATATGTAATTCATCAAACATTTCATTTTTTTGTTCATCAATTATTTTATCTTCTAAATGTTCTCTTCGAATAGTATAATACAAATTTTTAGCTGATATTATTGTTTCAACACATTCTATAGCATTGCTTTCACTGACAACAATATAAGGTATTTTTAGTAAATGCTTTAATGACTGGAAACTTCTATCATTTTCATCACCGTTTTTTGTAACATAGATTAATAAATGATGAGTACTTAATAATCCTATTTTTATGATTTCTTCTAATGCGACTACTGTTTTCCCCATACTTTGCTTCCCGACAATCACATTTACTGAATTATATTTAATATGAATATCAGGATGAATATTTTTGATTAATGCTCCAGATAATGAATCTATGTTATCATTTAATGATTCACTTATCCTATCTTTAATGAAATCCAGTTTTAACATTTTTATTTAAAAAAATAAATACTAGAAAATAATTTGAAATTTTATGTACGATTTGCTTGTTGACGTGCTTGTTCAATAGCTAAATCTTGTTGATACAATTGTCGGAAATCAACATCAGGATATTGATCAGCAACTTGGGTAGCGACTTCTCTAACACATTGTTTAACTGCTTCTTTAAGTTCATTTCTTCTCTGACGATTTGTATTAATTTCTTGAATTCCTGCTGTTACCCAATTATCAATTTCACCTTTATAATTTTTCTTAACTTTAGTTTGTGCTTCTTTTGTTGTTGCTCCAAATCTCTGATAAAAGAAATGGTCTAAATCATTTTCCCAAAGCCTTGCACATGCTGATGCTAAAATTTGAAGTCGATATCGTTTAGGAACATAAATTTGATTATTTTGTGCTAATTCTCTAATAACTTCTGGAAATAGAGGACCAATAACAAATTTCCTGTATCTTGTGTATGGTGACATTCTTTTAGGTTCATGAATTCCATAACCTGATAAATTAACTTCATCACCAAATGGATCAACATAAGTAACATCTCCTAATGCATTATAATCATCACCATCTTCAGTATAATTAGTTTGCCAGAAAGCTTTCTTGAATAAACTTAAAGGTTTACCGCTTCTATCTTTTCTTGTTGGAAAATTATAATAATAAGAATATTGATGTGGCCAATCACTTCTTTTTGTTGTATAACCATTTACATACATAGATTCTCCTCTACTATTTTGAATAACAACATCAGGAATTCCATCTTTATTTCTGTCACTTGTATCTAAACTCCATAAACTTTTAGGATTAGCTCGATTATGTTTATCGACAATATCTTGAGCGCCTTGTGGAGAAATTGCTTTAGATACTCTTTTAACATCACGTTTTAGATCTAATATAATATTCTCTAATTCTTTCATTCCTTTTTTAGTACTAAAGCTACCGTCTGAACGTACTAAAGTTCCATTAATAGCTGCTGTTAGTATTATTCTTAATAAATATGTTTTTGCTTCATTAGGATCACCATGTGAAATTTCTTCAAGTTGTTCTAATGTCAATATATGTTCAGGTGGAGCATATCTATTGTGAATACTTAATAATTCTTCAACTGATA
>CASPLF010000049.1 GCA_949422915.1 uncultured Mycoplasmatales bacterium | reverse complement strand
GTGACGTCATAACTACCCATTTCAACAACTGGAGGCATTCCGTTTGGTTGAACATGAACACTTAATACTATATCATTTAATGTTGCCATGATTGGTGGAGTTTGATTATGTTTACCGTAATATGAACCATTTTTACCATTGTTGTCATCACGTTTCAGATCAGCGATAATTTCATATGTAATTGGTGTGTTGCTAGTTTGACCTTGTTGAAAAGTTGCGTCTGTTTCAGTTGGTAAACCAATAAAGAATGAAGTTCTTTCGTTAGAATATAAATAATTTGATACGTCCATCTCTTGAGTATTACATAATGAATTGATGACTTCTTTATTAAAACCTGTTTGATCAGCGTTAACGTTCATTGCGTTTTGGCATACTTCGATAAATGCTGGATCAGTTCCGTCAGTTCTTAATGGAATAGTTGGAACAGAACCATAACCGCCACATCTTAATTGAAAATTAGTGAATAAAGGATTCTTAAAAACTGTATGATGAGAAGGTTTTAACGGAAATAGAAAGAATATTGAATCAATAAATCTAGGTGTAATTGTTTGAGTTGATGAACAATGACCTTGATTTAATTGTTTACTCATAGGTGAAAATGTTAATATTTGAGTTGGAAATATTAGTTCTTGATTCGTATAACGTTGAACTAATGAAGAATAAATATCATTATCAATTCCAAAATTAGGTATGACTGTATAACAGTTATTTATCTCATAATCTCGTGTGACTGTTAAAATTCTGTTTTCAGCGGTTAAAGTAGTTATTCCGTCAGCTGTTGCTGCACTAACCCACATCGTCGCTGAATCACCAATAGGTACGAATTCAGTTGTGATTGCTGAGATAGTAAATTTAGCTAAATCTGCAACATTATATTGAAGAGCTCGAGGAATTCCAACTGGACAATAAACTAATCCCTCAATGCCAAACATGATCTTTAATTCAATTTTTCCTGCAAATGCTGGAAGATATTTAATATTTGATAATGGAAGGAATCGACGTAAATCAATTTTTAAAGGAATATCTACTTCGCCAACGTCTGTAGTTGTGTCTAGACTAACAAATGCGCCGCAACGAGCTATATCTTGTTTACGATTAAATATATCTTTATGTCTAACTTTACTAAATACATCAGCACGTTTACATGTTTCATTAGCACCACAACCAGTAATAAATGATTCTTCAGGTCCGAAGTTTTGAGTATAAATGGAAATACCATTTGCTAGAATTTCATATTTTTCTACTGAATCCATCGCGTCTTTGAAACCAACCCATAAGTTATTTAACGCGTAACCTCCAACACTTTTTAGATCAGATATTGCTTTATTGAGTTGAAGATTAATTGTTAAATTTGCTTTAATGAATCCGTTATAGATGTCAGCAGTATTGTCTGAGGTTGGTGAAATGATAAATGTAGTAAATGATCCTGCATGAATAGGAGCTGATGGTGAATAACTTGCTTGAGCATCAATAATATATTTTTTGTTAGTATCTGACATTGCTACCGCGTTATCAACAATATCAAAATATGATGAGATTTGAGTATTGACTTCAGCACTTGTATTGTGTAAGACTTCGTTATTAAATGTCATTTATGAAAAATAAAAAAATTATCTTAACGTCGAATTCTTGATTTAAAAATTTGTTGTGGTGATGATGGTTGTGGTTGTTCGATTATAGAATCAGTGCGTTTATGTTGAGCTCTAGCTGATGGTGATGGTGATGGTGTTGGTTCATCATAATATTCGTATTCATAATCGTCAGACTCTTCTTTAAGGATTTGTTTACGTGGTCGTTTGGTCATTTGCTTTTGTACAACTTGCTTTATCATTGATTTTTGTTCTTTCTTAATTCGTTGTTGTTTTAATTCATTACCTAATTCTTTTAATTGATTTAATATTTCATAACTGACTGTTAAATCTGCTGGATTTGAATCGGATCGTCGATCCTCAGGACTGATAGTCCGTTCTCGAATTCGTTTAGG
>CASPLF010000048.1 GCA_949422915.1 uncultured Mycoplasmatales bacterium | reverse complement strand
GACAATTAAAGGAAATCTAATCGTTAATGGAACAATAGAGAGTGCTAATGGAATTACTAGTGGAGGTCAAGGAGAATCTCATTTTCACACTATATCTGGATATCCAAATTATTACGTTAAGAATGGAGATATAATTTTTGATGATACATCGTTTAATGATGATTTGAATCAATTTAATGCATTAGTCATTAATATAAAAGAAGAAATTAAAAATAAAATTATTCAAAAATTAAAAGGAGAAACATCACGTAAAAATATCTTCAGAATTTACTTACGAAAGAATATTTTGTATGATTTTGACGGAAATCTTGTAAAAGATTTATATATTTATTTTGAAGATGATGATATTATTTGCCCCAAGATTAGATATGATACAGAAACAAATAAATGTTTAATTGATTATAACTTTGAGATAGGCTCTGATACAATATTATCTGATGAAAAATATAAAATGTTTATAGCATTTGACAAAAATTTAACAAGCAATCCATATGATTTATTTATGAGTGGAGAGTTAAGTATATTCTTTTTATTAAATCAAGAATCATTAGAAACCGAAAAAAATCTTAAATGTAATATTATCGATGCAAAGAATTCTCTAAAATTATATGAATCAGATGTGCAATATTTCTATAAACCAGATATAATAACTGAAGAAACAATTGAAGAAAAAGAATATTATAAAATGATTTATAAAATACCTGATGAATATGTAATACCAAATAATTTAAATTTCACTTTTATTGAACATTGCTTTGGAAATACATGGAGCATGAGATGGAAAGATGGGAAATGGGAAGGTGAAAATTGTAGAGGAAATTTAAAAGGTAGAGTTATTAATAAGTTAAATAAAAGATGCCCAAAAAACAAATTGAATTCTTCTGGAAGCTATGTTATGATTAAAAAAGATGAAAGACATGAAGATATAATCCCAGCACATGAAAATGGATTAATGTATAGTTTATATTTAATTGGTAAACCAGAAACAAAGATATTATATAAAGATGGAAGATTAATTGATGGTGCTGAAGTAAATCTTAAATGTGAAGTGTTTCCTGTAAGCTCTAATGAATTTACATATGACGGATATGATGTAATGAAAGTTTATTGTAGAGTTGATGACCATTTAAATAACACAGTATATGTAAAAATGATAGAAAGAATATATTTGGATTTATATATTCCAAATTCAAGTACTCCTACAAGATTGACATTTACTGTTGAACCAGAATTAATTCATTATTTGGTATATAAAGAAGCTTATATAAATTTAATCGGAAAACAAGATACAATAGAAAAATTAAATTTAGATTGGAAAATTAGTAGTGTAAATGAAAACACTAGAGATGTTGAATTATACTTAAGAAAAACAATGACAGACCCTATCGAAGAAGTTAATTGGGATGGTAAAACAAATCCATTTGAATATATTATTAAGCAGCAATTTTATGAAATTACACCGAGACCAGATGCAGCTACAACTCTATATACCGATTATAATATAACTTCTTCAAAAATAATTACAGCAGACAATATAACTACTATGCGTTCTGATGTAAATGTTTTAACAAATAATTTTGATGTAATGCTGTATGATGTCAATAGATTAAGATTAGATGTAAACAACTTACAAATAGATATGAAAATTCAGCAAAACATAACCAAATATTTATCTTCAGAAATAGATGCAATCCATCTGCAAAACAAAATTAAAATGGTGTTTGGATTAATTGGTATACTTGGGGCTGTTGGAGGGATTGTTGTTGATAATTTAGGAGGAATTGACTTTGGAACAAGAGCTATACATAATGGAGTGGATGTAAGTAGTGCAAATCCAGATGATTTACATTTAGATATTAATTGGGATGATGCTGCAGAGGTTGAACAACATGTATCTCTTGAAGCTGGTGGATCAATACAAAGAGTTATACCAAGCGTTGGAACTTCAAGATTAGATGATTATTGGTTGCGTTTTAGAGAATTAGTTATGGAACTTGATAT
>CASPLF010000047.1 GCA_949422915.1 uncultured Mycoplasmatales bacterium | reverse complement strand
CAATTACTATTCACTACCAAAACGTTTAATTCGCTCTTTCATAATCAGCCATTTAATTTGATCTTTTAAGTTTTGCATAAGAAAACAATTTCGCCAGCCTGTAACAATAAATTATAACAGTACACAAGCAAAATATTGTTATTATATATATATTTACAAATATTTAAAAATTTATTTTGATTATCAAATTCAATTAGATTTTTTTTTATTCTTATTTAATACAAATTTGAAGCAAAACAATAATTTAGAATATTAATAATTAGTTTTTATTTAATTATTGGTTATTTTTTTTATGAAAATGACTAGTAATATACATAATCGGCATCATCCTGTCCATTGTAGTGTTCCATTGTGTTCCAAGCTTTCTCTGGTGTTAAATCTTGATTAGTAATCTCTTTTAAACCACCATGAATCCAATATTTATTATACTGTTCAATTATTGATCTGAGATATGATCCACGTAATGATCTTGTCCGTGCTCTTTCTATTGTGTACCAAAAACGTTCAACTTTGCCGTTTTCTTGCGGAGTATACGGATGCACATTATGTAGTTCAATGCCAAATTGATTTAAGGTTTCGATGAAACAATCTGCGGTGAATTCTTTTCCGTTATCCACTATTAAGGTTTTAGGTTTCTGATTGAATTTCAGAGCATTCATTAATGCTCTAGATGTAGTCTCTGCTTCTTTGTTATCAATTATCTCGTAATAGATTAACTTTCTTGATCTGTCGTCGACAAATCCGATCAAGTATTTCTGCTTGAAATTTTCTTCTGGAAGAAGATCGAGATAATGTAGATCGGTATGCCATGCTTGGTTGGCATACCGAGCTACAAATCGTAAATCGTGCATCTTTTGATCTCGATATTCTTCTGAATATAAGTACAAGTCCTCGTGATCATAGATTTTGCGCGTCTTCCATTCATTTAATTGTTTCGGACCGTTTGTATCAAGTTGTGCGATGCCTGCCATTCTTTGATAACCAACATTGAAATTTTCAAGGTAATTTTTTACGTAATCGATTTCGTCCTGAGAAATTGAAATAGGTTTTCTTCCATTGAAAGCTTTTTCAAAATACATTGATTGAATTATTTGAGCCTTTTCTTGGCCAACTTTAAATGTACTTTTTATTTCTCGGATACTCATTCTGGTTTTCATCTTATAAAATGAACTATTTTAACGTAAAATTAAAAGACGTTAAATTATATAAATTTTTATTTAAAATTATGAAAAAATAAATATAAACTGGAATTAAAAAAGTTGTAACACGATATAACTTCTTCAAAGTATAAAATATTTAAAAAGTTAATATAATTTTACTTCTTTTTTGAATCCAATTTATTAATAGAAATCGTATTTTTTGATCTTTAATTTAGATATTAAAGTATGAACAAGTATTCTATTTTATATGAATCAGCTGAATTTTATTTAATTGAAAAATGATTATTTATTTTAAAAAAACTTTTAATATTATATGAGTATTATTTCACATTAAAGCTTGCTAAAGGACCTTTAAGCAAGGTGTGAGCCTCACAATCCTCTAAACTTCCCAATTATCCAAAATTTATAACCATCTGATCCTCCTTAACCTTTGGTATTTGCATTCATTTGCATTCAGTATTTGTTTGAGCCATGATAATGACTTGAGCCTCGCAACCACCTAAACTTCGTAATGATTTAATTTTTGCAATCATATGAGCTTCTATGACATCTGAACATTGAAAAATTTTTAACTATGCAATTGGTTAAGTCTCACAATTGATAGCGCAGCTCAATAAACTATGGTTGCCAATTACATATTTTTATACAGGATGTTTTATAAATAGCTGGACTAGGGCCATTTAATAATCATACTTATAATATTCATAATTATAAATTGAACCAAAGATTTTTAGAAATATAAACCAAATAAACCATTATATATTCCTGGAAATCATCACGTTTTCTTATATATTCCCATATGGTATTATCATCTAATTCATCATCAATGTCTAAATCTGAAAAATCACATGTCAACCA
>CASPLF010000046.1 GCA_949422915.1 uncultured Mycoplasmatales bacterium | reverse complement strand
ATAACTCTCTAAATTCTTTATATGTCATGACTTTTTGGGTGTTAGGGCTTTGCCCGGGACTATGTCCTTCTTTATAAACTAATGAAAGACATAAAATTTTTATGTTCATTTTATATTTATAGAATTTATCAGTTATGAAGTCATCAAAATATACTTGAACAGCTTTAAGTTCTGATTCAGGAAGTTTTTCAAATAACTTATTAATGTTGATGTATTCACTCATTTATATAGAAATAAAAAATTTGAAAAATAAATTTTAAATAGATTTAAAAATTTTTGAAAACGTTTGAAATGAAAAATAAATAAATTAATTATTAGATTTACTCATAACCGAATGGAACACCTTTAGGGAAATATTCAACACCATTAACAGACCAAGTAAAGTATGTATCGCTACATATCCATGCCTCGGGGCTCGGCGGGTGTTGTTCTTTATGTTCTAAATCAGGAATGAAATATGTATCATCATCACCTCTGTATAATGGTTGACCTCGGAAAGTGACAGTTACTGAATTATTACCAGTATCGATTCCATCAAATACATAACCAGCGTTTGAACGTTCAAGTTGGAAGTTAATACCAAAACTTGTTCCATCACTTCTGCAGTTTGAGTAACGTTTACCAGTTACTGGATCATTTAATGGTTGAGTGAATGAATCCTCAAATTCTTGTGTAGCTTCAAGTGAACCATCTAATTCATTAGCGATTAATTGATGTTGGTAAAATCTGGCTGAACATGTACTTCTGAATTCAGTGTCTGGATAAGTTCTCTTATTAACGACCAATTGAACATTTTGATACATGATATTTTCAAAACATGTAATATCTCCTGGAGTACGTGGAAACATCATCGTAATATTAGTAGCATTTCTGAGAGGAATTGATTTTGAAATTTCTAATCCATTAACTTTAGCGCTTCCTTCAAATATTTCACGTGTTAATTCTTGTGATGGAACTAATAATGGAGTTTGTAATTCATGAACGAGACCTTGATATACTCCAGGTTTGAGACCAAAACCAGCGAGATTTGATCGACCAAGTTGAATGGTACCACCTAAAACTTGCAATGTTATTTTACCAACTTTCATATCAATTCCGTTTGCATCTGAACCAACAGTAACTTTTAATGATCCATCAGCAGGTTCTGAATTTGCACCAGCTTTATATTCGATGACTATATTTGATGGATTACCTACTTGTGTGAATTTACGAGTAATTGGAACGACAGCTGGCATTTCTTCATCAATTGGTTTATCTTCAAGGAATTGTAAAGTTTCTTTAACAACGTTTGGATTAACTTGACACCAAACCATTGCACGTAATGAGGTTTTAACTTCTTCTTCAATTTCACCACAAATTGCGTTTGGATAAAGTTGCCATGCCTGAAGTGCGAGTTGATCAATAAATGGTATCGTTAATTCAATTGTAAATGTGTGTGGTTGACCATCTGCTATATCCTTTAAATCAATATAACATCCACATATAGATGGTGAATATTGACTAACATTTTCCCATGTTGAATGACTGAATTTTGAAGTAGCTTTTGCATCTCGTGGTTTAATTGAATTATAAGCGAATGATTCACGTTGAAGTTCATCTTGTCTGTATGTATCTAAAAGTTTTCCATTAACCCAAAATCTACAATCTTCATAAAATTCAACAGCATTTTTGAAACCAACAAATATTTTCATTAATCCGTTAGTATCTGCTGAAACATCAATTTTATCAGAAAGTTTTAATTGAAAATCTAAAAGTATTGTTGAAAATGATTTTTCAATTTGTGAAATAGTATGTCCTGAATGAGTGAGTTTTATACGTGTTTTGGTACCAACTGGAAGTGGTGCATCTTTATCTTTGAATTCTTCCATAATCCATGAAAATGAATTATCACCACCATTTCGTTGAATTAAATTTCTAAGTTTATTTTGAAAGAATGAGAGAATATCTCCTTCATCATTACCTAAATTTTTCGTTTGAGCGTTTAAGTATGTCATTTTAAATATTGAAAAAAAATTAAATAATAAGTTAATAAAGAAAAGAAT
>CASPLF010000045.1 GCA_949422915.1 uncultured Mycoplasmatales bacterium | reverse complement strand
TTAAATTCATTGGATTAATTGATAATGGATCACAAGCAAAATCTTTTATTGCAAATGACAACATCATTTGGATATGATTTAGGGGATCATTGATAATACTATCGATGAAGCTACTGATAGTTGTGCAACAAAGATTGTTGTTACATTAATTAAATCTTGCACATTAATCATCTTTGTTTGAAGCGTTACATATTGTCAATTAAAATTTAAAAAACTTTAAAAATAGATAAGGAACCCTTGTTTTTTTATTATTTTCCCAAATTTGTTGCAAAAAAAAAAAAAAAAACAGTATATTTAATAAATATACAAAGATAAATATGAAGAAAAAGTTAAACAAAAAATTATTAAATTTGATTGCATTATCCAGCGGAATAGCGGCTACAGTTGCAGTTGGCATAGGTGGAATAATTTATTCTATTCAAGAAAATAATGATGGAGATAAGCCTGTTGATCAAAACATTTTACCAAATAGTGTTTACATTATTAAAAATAATGTTTTAATGGGTTTTACTCAAGCATTTTTAGATAATCAAAATGCTTATGACATGTGTGACACTATGGAGATACCAGCAAAAGTAACAGAAATTGCTAATAATGCTTTTTATGATAATTCAATATCAACAATTCCACCATTTATTAAAAACTTAACTTTTGCTGAAGGATCTGAATGTTCTTCTATTGGAAATCGTGCATTTACAAATTGTTCATCACTAATTTCTATAATTCTTTCAAATAGTTTATTTGCCATTGAATATTCTGCTTTTTCTGGTTGTTCTGCATTAAATTCAATTGATTTTTCAAAAGCAACTAATTTAAGTTCAATTGGTAGTTATGCTTTTTTTTCGTGTTCAAAATTAATTTCAATTGATTTATCAAACTGCACTCTTTTATCCTCAATGGGGGTTTCCATATTTTGCGATTGTAGCTCGTTAACTTCCATAAATCTTCCAAATAGTATAGATAAAATTCCAGGTGAAGCTTTTGGTAGCTGTTCTGCATTAAATTCAATTGATTTATCACATTATAATAATCTATCTTCAATTAATTCTTGTGCCTTTGAAAGATGCACATCATTGACTTCTGTAAGTCTTCCAGAAAGTTTAGAAGAAATTGAATCTTCTGCTTTTTGAGGTTGTTCATCATTATCTTCTATAAACTTTCCTAGCAATTTATCTTCAATAGATAATGCTGCATTTGCAAGTTGTTCTTCAATTGTGTCTATATCTTTGCCAAGCAATTTATCAACATTAGGTTATAGTGTCTTTTCAAATTGCTCCCATTTAAGCAGCATTACATGAGATGCTTGGAAGGGTAGTACAGCATTACAAAGTAATACATTTAGTGGTGTTTGTCCTGATGGTGGAACAGTGACTGTAATTAATCCAATAGACGATGACCATAATAGTGCTGCATTACTTGACTATTTACTTGAAAATGGTGGTTTACCACAAAGTTGAGCTAAGAATGTTGGTCCAGAATTACCTGAAAGTGTTTATAACATTGATGATAATGGTGTTTTATTAGGATTTAAAGCAGGAGTTGATTTAAATAAATATAAAGACACGTGTGATACTATGAAAATTCCGGCAAGAGTAACAAGAATTAATGAAAAAGCTTTTTATTATACCGCAGGTAAAACTTCAAGAATTCCATCATTTATTACAAAATTAACTTTTGCAGAAGGTTCTAGTTGTTCGAAAATCGGTCAATATGCATTTGCTAAAGCGCCATCATTATCTTATATTGATATGGTTAATTGTATGCAAAATTTTACTATTAGTAATAATGTATTTGGGGGTTGTTCGAAATTAACTTCTGTAAATTTTCCAAATAATTTATCTCTCCTTTATGAGTATGCTTTCAATAAGTGCACAGCATTAAGTTCAATTAATTTATTAAATTGTGTAAAACTATTTTCTATTGATATGTATGTATTTTCAGGTTGTTCAGCATTGAGCTCTGTAAAATTTCCAAAAAGTTTGAATAATATTGCTATTGGTGCTTTTAAAAGTTGTTCTAGTTTAAATACTATCACATGAGATGCATGGAATGGTAGTACAGCATTACAAAGTAGTGCATTTAGTAGTGTCTGCCCTGATGATGGAACAGTTACTGTAAATAACCCAATAGATGAAGCACATGATAGTGCAGCATTGCTTGCATATTTAAAACAAAACGGTGGATTACCAGAAAGTTGACATATATAATTCATAATTGATTCGTTTCTGTGAAGAGATTTAAGTACCATTGAACTTGTTGACACAGCTTTAAATAAAATTTTGCTTCTTAATGCCAATACAACTTATGTTCTCTCTGGTATGGAAGACACATAT
>CASPLF010000044.1 GCA_949422915.1 uncultured Mycoplasmatales bacterium | reverse complement strand
TGATTTATCAGGATATACAACAAATGAATCATTGACAACAACGTTAAATGATTATATGACCAAAACAAGCGAAACTACATTGACTTTGAATAATGGAAGTGAAACATCTAATAGGAAACTAGTAATACATCCTGTAAATGATAATCAATTTAGTATTTCGTTGTTTACACCCGCAGAGAAGAGAATGATTAACTTTGTTGTTGGTGCTGTTGACTTTGGATATAACCAAGTTCGTTTGCAAAATCTAGTTATCAACGGACGTTCGATACAATCCGTAATTAAAAGCGATGATTCCAATGATATTATTGCATCGGATATGTCAATTTATACTGCTGCTACTGTTGATAAAGTTATAAACGATTCATTAACAACAACGTTAGTAAATTATGCACTCAAGACTGAAATTCCAGAAATTCCAGAATTTGATTTATCAGGATATACAACAAATGATTCATTAACGAATACATTAACAAATTATCGAAAAATTGATGACTTAATAGTTGATGCTCAATCATTACCTATTGGTTCAATTGATTCGTTTACTGAGTCGTCATCGATTAATTTCGAAAATATCACTACTGCAAGCGTTGAATATAGCGATGAAATACATGATCAAGGTGTTACTTTTATTGGAACATTTGTATGTGTTGCTGATGAAAGTATTAGATATGATTTTGAAATCGCTTATAAATCTCAAGTAACTTTATTTGCTCTTTTGAAAACGATGCAAATATCAGCAACATATGATCCACCAGCAAATAAATTTTATTGGGCTATGACAAGTGGTGGTTTGTGGTTAGGAACTGGTAAAGGAAGTGATGGATTTAGACCAACTTATAGAGTAATATTGAAATCAGCAATTGTAGGACCATTTGATAGCTTAGTTTTGAAATCACAACTTGATGAATATGTACCGTCAATTGATTCAATAAATGATGCATTCAGTAATAGTGATATGAATCCGGGAATGACTCCAGAAGCGTGGATTTTTAATGATTCATTCGAATATACTGATGACCATGTATTAAGTTCACAAGCAACAAAGTTATTAGTTGATAAAACAGTTAGACAATCAAATACGACTATAACACATTATACACCAATCGAAGCCGGTGAAGATATAACCAAATATGAAGTTGGTAAACCAGTATTTCTATCAGGGCATGTTTATAAATATGTTAATAGTTCATGGATAAGTTCAACTTCAAACGATAGCACTGATTGCATCTGTTCAGTTAAAATTAATGGTACATGGAAAGAATACATCGGAATCATTACATCAATTGATGATAAAAATAATTGTATTACATTTGCAACTCATGGAGATATGCTATTCAAAGTTGATGATGCAAATATATATCAAATCGGTGATATTATTTTATACGATGGTAGAATTGTAGATGAAGATTATGCCATGACGTTAAGAATTCAGCAATCAATCGCAGGAAAAATAACGGCAAAAATAAATGAAACAACAGTAGCGATATTTAAATATTAATAAACAATTTTAGTTGATATATTAAAACTGATTAACTTACTGTATGCTTCATTATATCCATATTTCATTTCCTTAGTTTCATTACCTTTTGTAATTAATATTTTTGAAATATAAATGAATTTACTTGTGTCACCACATCCTCCACACGCTAAATCTTCATTCAATATTAAATCAACTTTATCACATTTGGTTAATAACTTTATTAAATCCATGAAGTCCTGAGCTTTACACACAACTAAAGAATTAATATATAATGGATTGTCTTGATAAATTCGTAATAAAAGTTGTAAGAATTTATTTTTATCTTCCAAGTCAGCAATTTGTAAATCTTTTTGTAATATATCACCTGATAAGTCAATGGATCTATTTATAGTTGGGATTTGTTGACTGGTTTGACTGGTAGCAGTTGATGGATATTGTACAAACTCGCCCGCCGATGGTTGTGATGGTTGTGGAGTCATTGACTCCGGAGTAGTAAAATTTGCCGGTGGAACTTGTGGATAAAAAGGCACATTAGCGAAGGACTGTTGACTTTGTTGAGGTAGTTTATCCTCCAATTTAATATTAACATTCATTTTTTGCTCTTGTTTGTTCGATGCATCATTACACGAGCTTAAAATTCTAGCATTCCTTAATGTCATTTAATCAATGTAAAAAAATAAATATTCAACATAAACAACAACATGAATTTTTAACCTCTACGTTTTCTGTTTGTGGTGGTGTTACTTCTTCAGGAACGTCAATTTGTTCCGTAAATGTCGAAACTTGTTCTTGTCTGATTGACTGTAATATTTTTAATTTCTGACTCTTCGTCAAAGATGGAAAAGGGGTATCATCACTGACCACAGAACTGACATAATCGGAAGAA
>CASPLF010000043.1 GCA_949422915.1 uncultured Mycoplasmatales bacterium | reverse complement strand
GTTTTATATGATGGACGAATATTAGAAGATGATATTATAGTTACTTCGGCACATCTACAATCGGTGGTAGGAAAAATAACTGCGATAGTTGATGAACACACTTTGGCAATATTTAAACATTAAGTCCAAGTCTAAATTCTCTTTCCATTTCTGATAAATCCTGCGGAAAATTACCTCTTAAATACGATGCTGGTATTTCGTCAACATATGTTTTGTCATCATTCATTTTGAATTCAACTGTGTATTTATTTGTTTTCTTATCATACGAAATTATTTTTGAAATTTCACCATTCCATTGTCCAGGTATTGTTTCAGCCCATTTAATATTTTTTGGTTTCGTTCCGTCTTCATTACACAACAACAAACGATAACGTGGAAGATTCATAACCGTACCATCCTGTGCCATTAACGTATACATATTACCTCTATGCGAACTAATTTTGTAACATTCCCATGAATACTGAAAGCGTTTTTTCGTCATCCCTGTATTTCGTGATAATAAATACCTGACAAACCATCCATCCTCTAAATGGAAGTTTTTTATACCTTCCTGACGTTCTTTTTTATCGATCTGTTCAAATATATATTCCTTCTCCTTATTCCCATCAGTGAACATTTCAAATGGAGTGCATTTTATACGTGAATGATAAGTAGAATTGTATATTTCTAATAACTTTTTCATCCTTTTTGGCGTAATTGATTTATATTTAGCATCGTGACTTTGACGTTTAGACTTATCCACCGGTATATTCATATCTCTTAATGTTCGAATGAATCTATCAATAATTCCTAACGCCGAATGGTTTTGTTCTGTTATAATATGAATCCTAACTTTATGATCAGTCAATAATTTAACATTTCCTTTTTCAATAAATGCGCTTTCTTCGTCAGAAGTTAATTTATACGGTTTGTATTCGTTAATGAATTCGGCTAATGTTTTCTTCACACTTGAAGCCTTTTTATCATTCAACGGTAAAGCAACAGCGTAATGTGTATTTGTTCCGATGAATACATGCCAGAAACGAGGCGAAATATCTTTTCCGTTATCCATTAAATCATGAAACCAACAATTTGGTGAATGTGAAAATATTTTAACGTAATAAGGTTCTACTCGAAATGTTTTACCAAAATGATCTTTCAATCTTGAATCAATAATCCGCTGTAAATGTTTTTTCTCAACGTTAGGAAATTTATTTTGTAATTTATGCATTAGATGAGTTGAAGAACGAAAATGTATTTCATCAATGAATTTGTTTATGTCTTCATCCGTCATGTTTAAGTTAAAGACTCTTTTTTTAAATATTAAATTGTTTTTTTATTGATTTTTAAAAGCAATGGGGATAAAAAGTTTTTTCAAAAAAATCGGAAGAGGATTTAAGAAAGCAGGACGATGGATTAAAGATAAAGCATTACCGGCAATAGGCAGAGTAGTGAAACCAATATTAAATGTTGTTGGTTTATTACCCGGTAAAATTGGAATGATTGGTAAAATTGGCGGTGCAGTAACGAATTTACTTCATGAAGGAGTAAATAACATTCCAAACAAAGATGTAAGAGATAAAATCAATGGTGCAATAGCTAGAGGAAATGAAAAATTCCAAGGAGTGATTGATAAAGGGAAAGATTTAGCGGAAGGTACAAATAGAGCGATTGGGGTCGGTAAAGAAATTATAAATACGGTGAAAGATGGGACACAAAATTTAGTTAAGCCGGCAGTACCGCCAAAAGTAATCAGACCGATGTAAAAATATATTAAATTTATTTGAATGTTATTTTTATTTTTAACGACTGAGAAATGAGTGAGAATGTTGTGGAAAAATCTGAGGCGACGACTGAAAAAGAGATTATCATCGACCTTGAAAGTCAAGAGGATCGTAAAAATAGCCCTAAAGGTGTTGATATAAGCGTGATGGAAGAGCAAAAGCCTAAATTAGCGACAAAGTTTGTGGATCGAAAACAGATAGTTGATTTAACCGATGACGAAAAAGCTTTAATTGTTGCAAATGCTAAAAATGGATTAGATCAGCCGAATTTTTCGGTTAAATTCTTCAAAAACGGCAAATATAGAATTTTAAAGAAGAAAGAACAAACTCCGACAGTTTCGCAAAAAATAATCAGTAGTAATGCGGAAAGTACGAAACAACAAGAAAAGAAAGTGTTTTATTCAGATAATCAATTGTTATTCGAACACATAATAGAATTAAATTCAAAAGTGGATAGATTGATGCAAAAACATAAAAAGCTAAAAAGAAAATATCAAGCTTTACAAAATGATATATACGTGGATGATGATGAAGAGGTAGTACATGAACAAAATATTGATGAGGAACGCGAAAAACCATCAGTAGAAATTAAAAATAATGAACC
>CASPLF010000042.1 GCA_949422915.1 uncultured Mycoplasmatales bacterium | reverse complement strand
AACATGAGGTTTTAGACCTTTCCATCCTTGAATTAAAAGGAGGAATGAAATATTAATATGACGACATCGACGTATCAATTGACTAAAATATGATTCTTCTGATGAAAATAATTTACTATTTGAGATATCATCAAATAACACTATGGTATGTAATACATTTTTATCAAAATTATTTATCGCCAACATTTGGAACATATCATCTTTTTGTTGGTCATCGATTTTGTCACAGAGGTTTTCACGTTTGATAAGGTTATATAAATTTTTCGCTGAAATCAAATCCTTCATAAAATCAACAGCTTCTTTTTCACTAATGATAACATAAGGAATCATCAAAAGTGGTTTTAGCGCTAAAAATGTTTTGTCTGATTCTTTACCGTCTTTAGTAACGTAGACAAATAAGTGATGAGTATTTAATACCCCTAATTTAATAATTTCCTTTAATGCTATAACTGTCTTTCCGGATGATTGCTTACCGACTATAACGTTAACGCTATTTAATCTAATATTTACTTCAGGATGTATTTCACTTATTAAGTTTTCATTTGTATCCATTGCATAGTTTTTCAACGTATGCATAACATGAGTTTTAACCATATTCTCTAATGATGTGTTCATTTTTATTTTTCAGATGATAGAGTATATTTTAAATATTGATAAAATTTATTTTTTCATTTCATTTTTCAAGTAAACCAAAAATATATTATAACATGAAATAGAAAATATTTTATTCATCAGGTTCTTCAACAATTGGAAGACTAGGTAATGCTTGTGGATGTGATTCTATATATTGTTTATACCATTTCTCAAAATCTTTAGGGTCTGGAGGCAATGCATCGATACCTAAAGCGATAATTACAACAGTTACTTTCGCAACTAATGGAACATCACTCTTCTCAACTGGCATGCCTGATAAATTACACATTTCACAAACAGTTGGAACAAATTCCCCAATCTTAATAGGATTCCTCAAATAATCGTCTACAATATAACTAATAGCATTTTTAACAGCTTTCTTTCCTCGTAAATTTTTCCATTGGTCATCATCTACATGTCTAACATCTTCACCATAAACATATTCCATTGCAGGATGTAAGGCAAATTGATTCCAAATAACTGATGCCATTTCTGTTAATGTAAATGGTAATTTATGAACATGTATATATTTAACAGCTTGATAAATTGGAGATATACACCTAGCAACAAATGCTTGATAAGTTGAACGTTTCTTTGGTTTAATTAAATGTTTATCATCAATTCCAGCAGCTTTAATAGAATCTTCGAATTTTCGCCAATCTTCACCTTTATATGTGTCAACACTCATACCCCATTCATCATATTCAGGTTGATATATATTATTTATCCATGACCTTAAATTAATTCCCTTTTTATGTGCTTCTTTTCTTTCGTCATATGATGGATAAGCTTTATAAAATGCGTTACGATATGGAAATAGAGATGGAACAGTTGTGTATCCATTAACAATAACAGGTTTTTGCAAAGCATCTCTTGTTTGTACAACTACTTCAGGGATACCATCACCGTCTAAATCTCTTCCTTTTGCTTCATATAAATCTTTAAGTCCATGTCGATTAATCCAATCATTAGCACTTACAACACTTTGTGTATCTCTAATTTGTTTTATATCTTGATTCAATTTTGTAACTATTTTAACTAATTCATCCATACCTTTATTTCCATATTTGCTTTTCTTTTCCTTCTTTTTAGGTCTTATTTCAGCCATTTTTTGTCTATACATTGCCATTTCATTAATTGCTTCACCTAAATCTTTCCTTTTATATCCTTGTTCACTTAAACCTGAATATGATTTTTCACGCATTTTATTCAATTCATCAACGTTGGTAATTAATTCTGGAATAACTGGTCTCTTTCTTGTCATAGTTTTATTAGAAGTTAAAAAATTATTTTCATTAAAAGTTTTTAGTGTTATTTTTCTAGTTAATCTCGAAATAAAATTTGAAATTGATTTATCATTAATTCTTAAACCTTCATGTTGTATAAAATTATTTTCATTTAAGAAATTCTTTAAATTTGAAACTGAACCTTGCCATGATGGTGATTCAAAAATTTTTACGTTTAATGATTCGTTAATTAACCTAATATATTTATTAAGTGTATCAAGTTTCACACCTTTAAAATTATTTTTCGTTAATATTGACATATTCTTTATATTAAAATAAATTTAATCATTTACGTATAAAATTTATGTTTTCAATTTTTGACTTTTGAGATTTGAGGATGAAATTTATTAAAATCATTTATGAAGGGGTGATGAATCAGTGGTATTGTAAATTTAATAATATGTTCGGGTTTAAAGTTATGGTTTTAAATTCTTGAGTTACTGGGGTTTTAGACCGAAGGTCTAAAATCACAGTAAA
>CASPLF010000041.1 GCA_949422915.1 uncultured Mycoplasmatales bacterium | reverse complement strand
TAAAAGAATTTAAAACAGTTGATGAATTTAATTTATGGTATTCAAAGAATAAGGAAGAAGTGGATAAGTTAACGACTCATAAATTAAACAAAATGTATAAAATCGATGGGTATAGAATTACAAAAATAAAGGGTGTGTTGATGTTAAAGAAATGGGTTGAAAAAGAGGAAAAAGAGATAGTTAGTAAGGCTTCGCCCAGGACGGATGCCATTGAAGAATTAAGGAATGAAATAAATGAAATCAGAAATACAGTAAATAAAATTATATCATTTCTTCAGGAATCGTCAAGTTCTATTGATGTATTACCGCCATCGACAACTTGAATGATCATATATGGATGACTTTCACAATCTTCAGTTTTTCGTTTCAATATTTTTGAATACATTTCATAAAATTCGTCAAATGATAAATTAGATGCTGATTGTGAATAAATATAACGTAATTGTTGTTTATTGAAACATGGAAATATAAATAATGTTGATATTTCATTTTTAACATGAGGTTTTAATCCTTTCCAACCTTGAATTAAAAGGAGGAATGAAAAATTTATATGTCTACATCTACGTATTAATTGGCTAAAATAAGATTCTTCTGAAGAAAAGAGTTTACTATTTGAGATATCATCGAATAAAACGATTGTATGCAATACTTCTCGGTTGAAATCAGAAACGGCAAGCATTTTAAACATATCCTCTTTTTGTTGATCATCTATTTTATCCTGCAAGTTTTCCCGTTTGATAAGATTATATAAATTCTTTGCTGAGATTAAATCCTTCATAAATTCAACAGCTTCTTGTTCACTAATTATAATATATGGAATCATAAGAAGTGGCTTTAAAGCTAAAAATGTTTTATCTGATTCTTGACCGTCTTTTGTAACGTAGATAAATAAGTGATGAGTGTTTAATACACCTAATTTGATGATTTCCTTTAATGCTATCACAGTCTTTCCTGATGATTGCTTACCAACTATGACGTTAACACTATTTAACCTAATATTAACCTCAGGGTGTATTTCAGAAATTAGGCTTTCATTTTTATTCATAGTATAGGTTTTCAACGTATTCATAACGTGCGTTTTAACCATATTCTCTAATGATGTGTTCATTTTCTATGTATTAATGTAAAAGTTTATTTTAATTATTGATAAAAATATATTTTTATGTTTATGAATCATTAACTGAAATTAGATATTAACACATTTCTTAAAATTTATTATTCAGGTTCTTCTACGATTGCTGATGTTTGTAATGCTTGTACTTGTGATTGAACATTAGCATCAAACCATTTATTAAAATCACTTGGATTTGGAGGTAATGCATTTATTCCTTGGAGTATTATTGCAATTGTTGCTTTAGCAACTAATGGAATATGTTCAGGGTTAACTGGTAGTCCGGATTTATTACACATTTCACATGCAGTAGGTACAAAATCAGCAATTTTTACAGGATTAATTAAATAATCGTGAACTATGAACTCAATAGCTTCTTTAACTGCTTTCTTTCCTCTTAAATTCTTCCATTGATCCTCATTAACATTCATAACACTTTCACCATAAACATAAACCATTGCAGGAAGTAAAGCAAATTGATTCCATATAACCGTTGCCATTTGTGTAAGTGTGAATGGTAATTTTACACCGTTGAGGTATTTGATACCTTGATAAATTGGAGAGATACACTTACCAACAAATGCCTGATAAGTTGAACGTTTCTTTGGTTTGATTAAGTGCTTTTCATCGATACCAGCAGCTTTTAATTTTGTTTCAAAGTCTTGCCAACTTTCACCCGCATAATTAGTGACTGTACGCCCTGTTTCATCAAATTCAGGATGATATATATTATTAATAAATCCTCTTAAGTTTATACCTTGTTTATGAGCTTCTTTACGTTGGTCCACAGATGGGTAAGCTTTATAATAAGCATTGCGATATGGGAATAATGACGGAACGGTTGTAAATCCATTAACTATTACAGGCTTTTTACCTTCTTTTGTTTGTACGACGACTTCAGGTGTTCCATCACCATCTAAATCTCGACCAGTAGCTTCATATAAATCATTATATCCATGTCGATTAATCCATTCATTCGCGCTTACAACACTTTGAGCGTCTCGAATTTGTTTAACATCTTGATTTAATTTAGCCACAACATTAATTAAGTCATCCATACCAACATTACCGTATTTATTTTGTTTTGCCTTTTTCGTTGGTTGAATTGCAGCCATTCTTTCACGGTAAAACGCCATATCATTTAATGCTTTCGTTAAGTCTTTCTTATTAATGTTATTTTCTGCCAAGCTAGCGTATGATTGATCACGCATTTGGTTTAATTGAGAAACATTATTTATTAATTGCGGAATTTTCGATTTATTCATTTTATTAATTGGTAAAAAATTTAAATTATCGTTTTTGTTTTGAAAATTATTTAATCTAGAAATAAAATTTGAAATTGATTTATCATTTATTCTCAAACCTTCATGTTGTGCATATTTGTTATCATTTAAAAATTTCATTAAATTTGAAACTGAACCTTGCCATGA
>CASPLF010000040.1 GCA_949422915.1 uncultured Mycoplasmatales bacterium | reverse complement strand
TTGAGAATTCATCAACGCAAGAACTAATTGATCTTGATAATTTATTATACAACGATTTTAACACTTATCAATATTGGTTTGATGCTTTCAAAGATGAAGACAAAATACGTATAGAATTGATTGAGAGCATTAATGAAAAACTTAAAGCTAATAATTATGATGGACCTAATGATTACTATGCTATGTATTGGTTCGCTAAAGGGTTAAATCTTCCAGTACCACAAAAACCTAAACGTTATGTAGATTCCGATGATTATTTATTTAATAATCTTCATAAATTAAAACATCACGATAAATTAAATGATTTCAAACGTAAAAGAATTCATGAAAGATTCAATGACTCTCGCCTCAAAGAAGCTCGTGAATTACATAAAAAAGATTTTTCATTTCTGAAGGATTTAATGAATCATCAAAAAGATTTAAGTGAATTTAATAAATATCATAAGAAGCATAAATTAGCTGAGGAAGAACACGCTGAATTGGTTGATAAAGATTATAAAGCAGCTAATAAATTGCGGTTCAAAAGTTATAAAGAATTTAGAGACTATGAAAATAACAAAGACGGACAAAGGGAAGAAATTAATAATATTATTGAAGAAATAACAAAAGATCCTTTAAATTGGAGTATCGATTTTAGAAAATTAAATAATTATGGAAAAAATCAATTACGACCAGAGTTATTAAATTTGTTAATGGAAGATGTAGCGCCTCGGATTAATTCAAATCAGAAATTGATGATTAAATATTTAATTAATGGTGAATGGCACTCGAAACCGTTAAATGATGAGTCATGGATGCAGTTAATAAATGGATTACAACATGATAATATATTCGATGCTGTATTAACAAATGACGATGGAACGCCAGTTTTCAGTGATCAAGCTGCAGAATTAACGATTGCCTGGTATTTCTTTGACGCGTTAGAATTCAAGCAAATAAGACCAAAAGAGAAAGAATATAAGAAAAATAAAAATGGAGTCAATCGACCAGATACATATGAAGGACGAGATGGTGCATTCTTTCCTTATTGGAATAATAGTGATTTAGATTTATCAAGATATCAGATTTTACATAAAAACGATAACTTCTTAATGAATAAAGAACATGAAAGAACACCATGCGTAGTTTTTGCTTTATGTCAATTATTACCCCAAGAATTACATGGTAATATCATATGCAGATTTATGAAAAATGAACAGCAAAACGAAAGACAAATCGACTGGTTAAGTAATGAATATAATAATAAGCATCTTGATTTCTGCTGCAAAGAGTTTAATATTTACTGTAAAGTTCATTATTACGATGAATATGCGGTTAAACCATCTATTAGAACTTTTGATAGAGGAGTAAGTAAAGATAAGGCTAAATATCAAATTGAGTTAGCAATGTATAAAGACCATTATTTTATTTATGAAAAAACTAAATACACTCGGTATTTTATACAACATTATGAAGAACTCAAGGATATCAGAGATGCTTATAAGATTATAGGCAAAAACAAATATGATAAATATCAGAGAGATTCAAGAGTGAAGTATTGCTTAAATTCATTAGAGTTAGCAATTGAAATGATGAAACAAGGACTATTTACACAGATGAATTTTAAAGACTTATATATATTAAGAAGTCCTTTATTAGATAACCACGGTAAAGTCGTAAATGATGACACACCATTAAATGAAATTTCTAATGTTAATTTTGATTATAATGGACAAATGTTTTATGATTTTGAAACACTACCAGTGAGTAATACTGAACCTCCATTTAAATCTTACGTTACTTTTGATGAAGGTGAAATGAACGGTATTGATTCAGAAGACGAAAACGAAAATGATTAAATAAATGTAAACATTAATGATTTTTATTAAATATTTTCATTAAATATCATCTCTAATTAAAATAAATATGTATAAATCAATGACGCGTTTATGTCACATTTATAACACATTAATGATTTTTTTTTATTTTTACTTAAATACATCATGCAACACATTAAACACATTCAACGAATAAACCCAAACCCTGAAAATCGCTTTTCACAACCTATATTAAAAGATGGTTTAGTATTAGAAGACATAATGGTAGAAAATGAAACCAAACGCAAAAATGAAAGCAAAATAAATGAGTTTAAGAACTTATGTAAAACTCAAAACATTCGAGAAATCAGAAAATATATAAAACGCAATGATATAATAAATTCATTAAATACTCGAGAGCTAAATGAAGATTTCCCAATTAATGAGCACCGATTCGTTAAACGCAATGGCTTATTAAACTTGATTCATGACGCAAATATTTCAACTTCTAGTAATGAAATCGTCAATGGAGACATTGCGACTCAGAGAGCCTTGAGTTTCGACCAAACTGATGAACAAATAAGCCTTGAAGCCTTAAATGAAAAAGTAAATAAACTATATGATTTTTGCGCACAAGTACAAGACTTTTTAATTCAACAATTCTCGTAGTTCAAACTAACTTTATTTTTTCAACTCAAGGTTCTATGAACCGCTAAAGCTTGCGAGCCGATGAATCATTCATGAAAAACCAATGATGAAAAAGTG
>CASPLF010000039.1 GCA_949422915.1 uncultured Mycoplasmatales bacterium | reverse complement strand
AAATAGTTGTAAAACTATACGAAGGAAATGGTAAAAGAAAAATCAATCAAAAAGCAGAAGAAATTTTAACATTAATTGGTTGTTTCTTAATGATTTATATTTTTGTTTCAAGTATTTTAGTTAAATGAATTTACTGATAATATGGAGAAGATAATTAGGTTTTTAATTCAAACTAATATTTTAACCAAAGATGAATGTGATTCTTTGGTTAAAATTTCTACTATTTCTATTACTCCACCAACTGATTCATTAAACAAAATTAAAATTACTTTGTCTTTAGACAAACCGTTAGAGTTTGGCTTATATAAAAAAATTAGATCAAAAGAAGAAGAATTTAAAGATCAATTAGTTTTTGAAATTAAACCAAAACACGATTTAGATTTTGATGAAGAAGGATTAAAAAAATATCTAAAATTTTTTTGTGAGGAAAAAATTCAAGCATCATCTATTCTCAAACAACTACTACCAATGATTCCTTTTTATACAGATGACAAAGGAACATTGATTTTTCAATACTTTAACAAAAACGAATTAGAAGAATTAAAAAAACACGAAGTTTTATTAAAAGATTTTTTTAATTCTATTGGTTTAATGTGTAAGACGTTTGATTATGAATTAGATAAAGATCGTCAAAATTTAGAAATCAATAAAGAAAAAAGAAGACAAGAATTAATCAATTATCAAAAGAAACATTCGCCTGCTGTTCAAAGTCAAGCAGAGATTGATAATAAAATTACATCTAAACCAACACCTATTGGAGAATTAGCTCCAGAGTTAAGAAACGCAACAATTTATGGTAAGATTTTTGCAATTGAAGCAATTACCACTAAAAACAATAAAAGGTTTTTTGTTTATTCAATCACTGATTGTGAGAATTCTATTAACATCAAAGGATTTGAAACTGTATCTAACAATTTTTATAAAAAAGTTAATTTACCTTACAACTATTTAGCTTCATTTAAAGTTGGAGATTGAATAAAAGCAAAAATTACGTTATCTATTGATAAGTACCAATACAATGAATTGACTGGTACTATTGATAAAATTTGTTTAGCAGAACCTGATTTAGATAAGGTTCCTGAAGACAAAGAACCTATTAAACGTGTAGAATTATTAGCTCACACTAAGATGTCTGCATTTGACGGATTAGCTTCTGCTTCACAATTAATTTCAAGATCTACAAAATATAAATGACCAGCAATATCTATCATTGATAGATACAATGTTCAATCTTTCCCAGATGCTATGGGGGCAGCTAAAAAGTTTAATCAAAAAGTAATCTATGGTGTTGAGATAGATAAACTTTCTAGAAATATCCCATGTGTTCTTAACCCTTCTAATGAATCAATTTCTAATGCCACATATGTTATATTCGACTTGGAAACTACTGGTTTATATAACGAGTACGAAGAAATTATCGAATTTGGTGCTGTTAAGATTAAAAATGGTGTAAAAGTTGATGAAATTGATAGGTTCATTAAGCCTAGTAAACCAATTCCAGCTAAGATTGTAGAACTTACTAGAATTACAGATCAAATGTTAGAAGATGCAAAATCTTTTAAACAAGTGTTTAAAGAAATTTTACCTTGAATTGGAGATGCAGTATTAATTGCTCATAACGGTATTAATTTCGACTTTAGATTTTTAAATAAGAAATTAGTTGAAAACGGTTTTGAACCTTTGAAAAATGTAATGATAGATACATTACAAATTTCAAGAGCAATTAACAAAGAATTGTATAGACACACATTAGGTGCAATCTGTAGAAAAAATAAAATTGAATATACAGACGAAATTGCTCACCGTGCTGATTTTGATGCAATGGTATTAGCGTCTGTTTGAAATATATTTCAAAGATTATTAAGAAATCAAAATATTACAACTATTGATAAGATTAATACTATTCAATGTCCTGAATTGTATTCTAGACAATTTACAAGTTTTGCTAACTTGTATGTTAAAGATCAACAAGGTATTAAAGAACTTTATAGAATAGTTTCAAATTCATTTACAACAAACTTATTGAATACTCCAAGAGTGTTTGTTGATGAAATAGAAAAAGCAAGACAACATTTAATAGTAACAAACTCTCCAACAGAAGGAGATGTATGAGATGCTGCTCTTAATGGTTTACCAGAAGACTTAGAAAAAGTAATAAGCTACTATGATTACATTTTTGTGGCTCCTCCAAAAAATTTATTGCATGAAACACAAAATGAGAATATTTCTCTTAAAAATGTAAAAGATACAATTAAAAGAATAATTGCAACAGCTAAAAAACTTAATAAAAAAGTAATAGCGGTTAGTGATGCTCACTATTTAGATAAACAAGACCAATTGGCTTACAAAGTTTATGTTAATAGTAAACTATTAGAAGGTAAAAGACACCGTTTCTACAAATATGCAGAAACTACAACTGAAATCGTTCCAGATTTACATTTAAGAACTACAAAAGAAATGTTAGATGAATTTGATTTCTTAGGTGATCAAAATTTAATTAAAGAAATTGTAATTGATAATTCATTGGAATTTGCTAATAAAATTCCAAATGACATTAAACCTTTAAAATCATCGTTATGTCCTCCTAATATTCCAGACGCAGACGAAAAGTTACAAAAGATTGTTTGAGAAA
>CASPLF010000038.1 GCA_949422915.1 uncultured Mycoplasmatales bacterium | reverse complement strand
TATCAGCTGCATAATTAATAGATGCTTGTGTAAGTCCTTTACCACGAATCATATAATCAATTTGTTTAGTTGAATCTTGTAATTTATCAATGTACATTTTCTTCATTAGGAAATATGATTCTATTGATACAGGTATTTCGTCATGTCCGTTGATAGTTGGGAAATCGCTATGAAATTGACCAAGATTAGATCCAATTAATTCACGATTATATTTTTCTTTAAATGCATTAACTAATATTGGTAAATCATCAACTTCGATATGCATTGAATCAGTATCTTGATAATAAATATGACATCCTAAATCATATGCTAAACACATAACTTCATTCATAATACGTTTTGACATTGATAATACCTGAATACCAAGTAATGAGAAATTAAAATGTTTATCAATTGGTCTTAATGTTTTTACAGCATGAATATTAGAATCAGCTATTTCTATATCTTCAACTATTTTATAATAATTTTTAATCCAATATTTATTTAAATCTTCTTCGTTTTCAAAGTATTTATAATCTTTTTCAATAGGTCTCTCGATAGTTTTACCATAGCAGGAATTCATAATTAATTTATATATTGCTTGTAATGGGTTTTTCTGTTTCTTATATTCTAATCGTTTGTTGAATATTTTTCGAATTTCTTTTTGAATGGTGTAATCTCGTTTACCATACCAAGCATATCCACGTATTATTTCAAATTCTATTTGTTGATATTCTATTAGATCTTCAAGAGTAATATTATCAACAACCATATTTATTGTTTCACCTTCTGCTAAGTTATCATCATTTAGATTGAGTCCGTTTACTTTACGAACAATGAGAGGGAATGCATAATGTTTATTTATTTTTGTTATTTTGATTTCTACAATGTAAGCTCCTTTATCAGTAAAATCTTTTAGGAATTTATCTCGATTAGCATTCACTTCGTTAACATTGATAACTTCTGGTTTTCCTTCAACTGTATATAAACGAGCCATTGCAGAAGGATATAAACTTACTGCATCAAAATCACATAAAGGTTTAGTTATATGCCATTTCTTATTATAAGCAGTCATACAACGTCCTCCATAAACAGCATGTGAACAGAATTTACGAACATGACCACCTATTTTATAAAGATTACCATTTGGATAAAATACATATTTATTAAATACTTCATATGAGAGAGATGAAATTGATATATAATTAAAAGGATCTATGTCGAAATCTTTTATAAAACCTTCTCTAAATTTGTTGAATCCTAAACGTAATATATTAACATCTTGTTGACAATAGAATGAAGCATATTTCCACATATCGAAAGTGTTTTCGTCAATACGACAACCAGGTATTTTATCAATGTTTGAATTGAATAATTTATAATCATCAGGTGTCCATATTTTATCTTCTAATAATCCTGCTTCATTAATTATACCTTTGTTAGACTTTAGCCTTTCAAGAGTGTAATATTTATATGGGAATATTTCTTTTTGGATGTTAGGGATATCGAACATTTGAGGAAGTTGTGATAATTTACAATCTAATACAGGTAATGTATCTTTGAAATGAAGTATTTTACCTTTATGTTTAATATCTGCTTTCATTGTTTTTGTTCCTTTAATTATTGATTTGAATATACCATATTTTGCTAACATTCTTATATCGTATCCTAAATTATGAAAATATATAACTGCTCCATTTGGTAAAAATTCTAATAATTGAATATTGCAGTCTTCACCTCGAAATTCTTTAGTAATTTTACCGTTTAAAGATTGAAGAACGCACATAAAAGCTTTGTGAATATCTCCTGAAACATCAGCTTCAAAATCTGCATACCAATAAGTTGGGTCAACTGCATTAGGATTATTTTTTATTTTGACTGGAGCTATTAATTGAGTACATTTATCAGGGTTATATTCTAAATTAATATTTGAAATATCTGGATCAATCTCATTATAAAATACTGTGTCGAGAATCCTATACTCACCGAAAGTAATTGGTTTAAAATAACCTTGTTTGAATAGTTCTCGAACTAGATTTGAAGATGATGAATATTGACGAGCTTTTCTCCAATGGTCAACGTTAAATTCTTTATCAAATTTATCGGGTTCTATATCTTGGTTAAGGTTTTTGATATAATAATTACTGAAAGGTGTTTGCTCTTCAATGAAATAATGGTTTTCAAATATATTGAATGTGTGAGTATATTTTGGTTCAGCATCTTTGAATCCCATAAATGATTTACTATTTTTATTTGCACGTGAACGAACTGTTTGCTTTTTACATTTTGCAGATTCATTAATATAAGTCAATTTAATTTTAATTTTGAATTCTTCACATAATGAATTAATTGATGATTGTGATAAATATCTATTATTAATTCTTAAACGAATTTTATTTAATTCATCTTCTGTATAACTTCCTGTTTGCTTTAGGGCATATACGAAACAACAATCGTTCAATTCTTCACGTTGTTTATTTTTATTGTTGACTAATGAATCAAATATTTGTAATCGTTTGAGATATTCAATTATTTTTACTGGAACTTTATCAGTTGTGAGATAATGGAAGAATGAACCTCCAACGTCATTATTACCACTCCTTGGAGTCGATCGCATGCGCTCTTTAGAGTCTCTTGACGAGCCTTTGTTGTCTTTATAATGAATATATTTGCTAAACTTAA
>CASPLF010000037.1 GCA_949422915.1 uncultured Mycoplasmatales bacterium | reverse complement strand
TAATATAGCGTTTTTAAATGTTTGACCTCAAGTTATTAATATGTATTTAATGTCTGCTGCTGAATCATTAACTGAAGTAGGGGAAACCTATAGACAATTGGCAAGAGCATGATCAGATGCTAGTTCTCATTACAGGGATGAATTGCACAATTTAAATTATGAAGATGAAGATTTTCAGAAAAAGTATGATTTGTGCAATGATAATTTAAATAAATCTCTTGCAAGAAATGGTAAGTATATTCGTAAATATAATAAAACTATGGCCGAACGAAACAAAATACTTTTAAGACAAGATATAATTATTTCTGGATTAAAATGATACCCTATTGTTACTACTTTGATTTCGGCAATAGACATATTAGCCACTATATTCCAACAATTTTTAAAACCATATATTATTAAATAAAACATTTTATTGATATAGCATGAACTTTCTAAAATTGTTGTTTACAAATTAATTTCAAGTCTAACTATGGACTTTTTACATTCTTATCAAGTTTACTATTGACTTTTTAATTTAAATATTTTTGCAAAAAAAAAAAAAAAACAAAAATAAGTATACTATTAATTAAATAAGGATTAGAATAGTAAGAATTATGACAAAGAAGTTATTCAAAATATTAGCATCAACTTTGATGTGTACAACACCAATTATTTCAGTAATTAATTGTTTCCATTATCAAAATTCACGTAATTTAGAATTAGAGAAATATGCAGTTCATCAAAACGAAGTAACTAACTCAAAATATTTTACATTTAATGCAGTCAAAACCGAAGATGATGACTCAATCATATCGTTTGCTCAACTAAATGATCATATTGCGGCAATTGAAGATAAAGCTCAATATGAATTATATGCTGCTGGTTATACCGAAGAAGTTGTTTACCCTATAATTGGCCAATTAAAAGCAAATATTAATCAACAAATTAAAAGGCAAAAAGAAATTCGTGGACTTTCTGCTAATGCAGAATTAGATGAAGATGGAATTAAAAGTGTATATGGATATATAAACAACCAAGCATCTATTTTGGGTATAGATGTTGCTGATTTTGATAAATTTGCTGCTAGCATTCCTACACTAGTTGCTTATTATGAAAATGATTTATTATCAAATAAATATTCGCAAGAAGATGCCTCAAAAGAAGCAAACAATTATCGTAATGATTTAGTATCAATATTAAATCGTGCTACTGAAAATTTATATGATAATGTTCATTTGACATTAGCGATGTATCCTAAAACTAATATTTTATCAGAAGATGCACAGAATTCTTATAAAAATGCAAGATTATCATCTGTTTTAACTTGAATTAAATCAAATGCTAATTCCCTTATTTCTTTACGTCAAGAAGGGTTAAATTTGTTAGCGGATTATTCAGATGATAACATTGGTTTAATCCAACCAGGTGTTGAATTAGCAAGTAAAACTTATGACTACATGTCTAATTTCTTTAACTATAAGTACAGTGTTGTAGAAGGATGAAGTGTTCACCAATTTAGCTTAGACGACATTCCTGCTACAACTCCATCTAATGGATATGACCAAGAAATCTTAAATGGCACTCATATTACTGCGCCTCTTGAATCTCTTAGAGGAACTTATTCTACATTTAATAAGGATGAAATTCTTCCAGGATACAAACTTCATGCAAAAATTAAAAATATTAATAATATGATAAATTCTCATTCATGTAAGATCGAATTTTCATTTGGTGTTAGTGAAAAAGATGATGATTATGTATTGTGAGATGATTTTTTAGATTCTAATTCATCTGATGAAAATTCAAAAATTGAATTTACTACTACTTTTAATGATTTTTCACTAATTAATAATATTAGTAAAAATGTTTATTGAAAAGACCTTTCATTAACAGCAAATTTGCCTACTAAAGATGTTCCTGATTCAAATGGTGTATATTATCACGACACAGCAGATTCAAGAACAAACATTGATAAAATAATGGCTACATATAGAGGCGACACATCATTTTATGATCTTAAAACGAACCCTATTATTTTGGATGGCGATGCAAGAAAAGGTATAAGTTTGCCTACAAATTTTAATGCAAAATTAATTAACAATTTCTATACTAATCAAGAATTTGCATTAATTGCTTCTGATGTCGATAGTATCAATAATACTTTAAGTATTAATTAAGCTATTATCGATAAAAATGTTGGTGAAAACGATCACACAAAGAATGATTTTTATGTTGTAAAAAATATCCCCTGAAACATTAATGGTAATTTGCTAAACACAATTAAAGTTCAATTTAATGTTAGTAAAGAATTGGAAGATATGATGAACCGTGCAAATTCTAATAAAATTCTTTACAATTCACTTGCAAATATAATTGCTTTGAACGAGGCTTCATCTGATAATAATTTAAAAAAAGTTAAACAAGGTCTTGAGTATGATTCTGCTCTTATTGGTGTTCAATCTGCATGCGTTGTAGCAATCGGGTTGCTTACAGGAATATATATAGCTAAAGCTTTTGCTACTTTTGGGCTCGATTCAGGTGCTGATGCCGCATTTGTAAATGGTATTCTAACTATAACAATTATGACAGCTTCAACCGCTTGTATGATAGCTAACAATGTAAAAGCTTGAGATGCTTATGATAATGCAAAAAATAATGCTAAAAACATTCAAAAGACTGCAATTTACACAAAACAAATAAATGATGCATACAATAAAATTTCTGATGACTATGCAATAATTAATAATTTAGACCCGCATGTTACTTATGCGTCTAAACAAAAAGCGGCTATGGATGCTAATAAACTTGCTTATAAAACAAATTCATTAATGAAGGGTGAAGCCATCATTGAACAATGAATTGATCGTGATGAATTTAAAGATGCAGGTTTTTCTAATGATTAGACTGTAAAACCTATTTTACGCCACTTTGGAGTAAATATGGGGAAATGACAC
>CASPLF010000036.1 GCA_949422915.1 uncultured Mycoplasmatales bacterium | reverse complement strand
AATATCACTAATGTTAGCATTAGTTACAACATTTTCTAAACGGCTAGTTTGAATTCAATTAACATCATTCTTTAATTGATCAATATTGTTGTATAACAAGTTTGTACAATTAGCATCTTTGTATAGAATACTTGAAACTTGTCTTCTTCCTTTTCATGAAAATAACACAAACGGTGAAACATAAACAACTTTCTTAATCTTCCTGTTTATTCCTTGTTTTTCATTTAAAAAAGGAATAATTGCTGCACAGTAATATTGAGCAACAATGACAGTATTTTCTAAATCAATATTTTTTTCATTAATATATGTTGTAATCAAATCACATCATTTATCTATAGAAGGCTTATTAATGATTGGATGATATTCTTCATCAAAGAAAACATTTAAAGCATAAAAATTAAATTTTTTAGATATTTCTTTTGCAACTGCTTCATATCTAATTTTTGATAGCACATCAAAAAGAAACAAAACATTCATTGGTTTTTGGTTCTTTTTATCTTGACATGGATAATATATTTCTTGAAATCTAAAACTAGACATTGTATCTATTTTAATATTATATATATTTAGAATAATGATAGTTGGTCGTCGTCGTTTAGTCCATCTAACATTCCAACATTGTTCATTCATTCTAAAATAGATTTGGAAATTTTAGTTCTATTGTATAAATCTTCTTTAGAAGCAAATGGTTTTTTTGTTCTTTCTTCTTCTATAGAATGTGCAGCTACATTACCTAATTGAGGAATTTTATTAAATGAAACAATTAACGATTTGCCATCAATAATAAATTCTTTAGCTTTAGATTTATCGATATCAGGTTTTTTGATATTAAATCCTCTAAGGTATAATTCCAAAGCAACTTCATAAACAGAAATCATATCAATATCTTTTTGTTTAACAGTTGATTTTAAGAATTTATCATTTAACTTACGTTTAATATCAGTAATTTTTGCTTTAATCACTTCCGGACCTTGACAGATTGTTTCAATATCAAAGTTTTCACATCTAATGCTAAAGTATGCAGCATAGAACGCTAATGGATAATGAACTTTAAACCAAGCAATTCTTCATGCCATTAAAACATATGCAGTCGCATGTGCTTTAGGGAATAGATATTTGATCTTCATACATGAATCAATATATCATTGAGGAACATTGCCTTTCTTTAAAATGTCTAAATATTCAGGTTTAATACCTTTACCCTTACGAACAGATTCCATTACATTAAATGCCACGGAAGGTTGAATTCCTAATTTTATTAAAGTTAACATAATATCATCACGACATGTAATAACATCAGACAATGTCATATTCATATTAGAGATTAAATTAGCAGCGTTATTTAATCAAACATCTGTACCATGAGATAATCCTGATATTCTAATTAAATCAGCAAATGATTGAGGTTTAGCTGCCACTAACATTTGTCTTACAAATTCAGTACCAAATTCAGGAAGACCTACTGAACCTACTTTAATATTCAAAAAATCATCTGAACTAATATGTAACGAATCTAATGAACTAAATAATTTCATTACTTGTTCATCTTGAACAGGAATATCTTTAGGATTAATGTTAGTAATGTTTTGTAACATTCTTAAAGTCGTAGGATCATCGTGTCCTAGAATATCAAACTTTAATAAATTATCATGTAATGATTCAAATGCAAAATGTGTTGTATATCAATTTTGAGTTTTATCATCAGCTGGATAGTTATAAGGAGAGAAATCAAAGATATCCATTTCCTTTGGAACGATAATAATGCCTCCTGGATGTTGACCAGTAGTTCTTTTAACATCAACGCATTTTGAAACAACTCAATTGATTTGTGCTTGATTAGGCGGATAATCAGGATTTAATGTTTCATAATAATTTTTTACATAACCATATGCTGTTTTTTGTGCAACTGTAGCAATGGTTCCTGCTCTAAATGTGTGATGTTCACCAAACATTTCTTTAACAAAGTTATGAGCATTGGGTTGATATTCACCTGAGAAGTTTAAGTCGATATCTGGAACTTTTTCTCCATGGAAACCTAAGAAGGTTTCGAATGGAATATTATGTCCATTTATAACTAATGGTTTACCACATTTTGGACACAATTTAGGTTGTAAATCAAATCCATCATCTGTATTTGTATTTAATATATATTCTTTACAATTAGGACAAATATAGTGAGGAGGTAAAGGATTAACTTCTGAAATGTTAGATAAATATGCAACCAATGAAGAACCTACAGAACCTCTTGAACCTACTAGATAACCATCATCTAATGATTTCTTAACTAATAAATGAGAAATTCAATAGATAATGCCATATCCATTATCAATAATACCTTTAAATTCTTTATTAATTCTTTCTTCAATTTCTTTTGGTAAATTATTACCATAGATTTTTTTAGCATTTTCTCAAACAATTTTTTGTAGTTTCTCATCAGCATCTGGAATATTCGGTGGACATAATGATGATCTTAAAGGTTTGATATCATTTGCAATTTTGCTTGCAAATTCTAATGAATTATTAATTACAATTTCCTGAATCAAATCTGAATCACCTAAAAAACTAAATTCATCCAACATTTCTTTTGTTGTTCTCAAATGTAAATCAGGAATAATTTCAGTAGTGGTTTCAGCATATTTGGAAAAACGGTGTCTCTTACCCTCTAATAGTTTACTATTAACATAAACCTTATAAGCTAATTGATCGTGCTTCTCTAAATAATGGGCATCACTAACCGCTATTACTTTTTTATTAGCAACTGCAATAATCCTCTTAATTGTATCTCTTACATTTTTAGCTGAAATATTTTCATTGTGTATCTCATGCAACAAATTTTTTGGTGGAGCCACAAAAATGTAATCATAGTAACTAATCACTTTTTCTAAATCTTCCGGTAAACCATTAAGAGCAGTATCTCACACTTCTCCTTCTGTAGGAGAATTAGTTACTATTAAGTGTTGTCTGACTTTTTCTATTTCATCAGTAAAAACTCTTGGAGTACTTAATAAATTAGTTG
>CASPLF010000035.1 GCA_949422915.1 uncultured Mycoplasmatales bacterium | reverse complement strand
TTGCTTCAATACAACCATCTAATTCATTTGCGATGAGTTGATGTTGAACGAATCTTCCATCATATGTTGTTTCAAATTCAGTGTCAGGATACTGTTTTTTATTTACTGTTAATTGACAGTTTCTATACATTATATTCTGAAAACATGTGATTTCATTTGAGTGTCGTGGAAACATTAATGTAATATTTGTTGCATTTCTAAGTGGTATTGATTTAGAAACATCTAAACCTTTTTCTGTTGCAGAACCTTCGAATACTTCTCTTGTAAGCTCTTGTGATGGAATGATTATAGGTTCTTTTAATGTCTCCATCAAACCTAATACAACATCTTGTTTAACACCAAATCCTGCACAATTAGTTCTAGCAACAGTAATAGTGCCTTGATTAGCTAATTGTAATGTGTTGAATTTAACCTCCCATGTATCTGTTTTATTTGTTGATGCGAATATTGTTTTGCCGTTTGCAGCCTGATTTTCAGCAGTATCAATCTTTGTAACAATCTTTGCTGGAGTATCAATTTGACAGAAATGAGCTGTGATTGGTAGAATTGATGGTACTGAATAATCTTTATCTGTATCATACTCCATAAATCTAAGAACATCAGCAACTGCAGTAGGATTAATTTGACACCATACTAATGCTTCTAATGATGTTTTTATTTCTTCTTCTAACTCACCTAACAAGCGATTTGGATATAAACGCCATGCTTGTAATGCTAATTGATCTGTGAATGGTATGATTAAATCTAATTCAACATCAACCTTTTTATCGTTTTCAAAGCTAGCAATTGGTATATAAACACCGCACTTGCATGGTAAATAATTTGCAACATTTTGCCACAAAGAGTGTGCGTGTGGTGATGCAACTTTAGCTTCATATGCGCGAATTGAATTATATGCAAATGATTCTCTAATTAATTCATCTTGTCTATATGTATCAATTAGCTTACCATCAACCCAGAATCTGCAATCTTGTATTATTTCAACACTATCTTTGAAGCCTATGAATATACGATTTAAATTTGATTTATCTAATTTTGATACAGCACCAGTAGCAATAGGTGTTTGTAATTTTACTTGAAACTTAACATGCATATTTATAAAACCTTTTTCTATTTGTGAGATAGTATGTCCAGAATGAGTTAATTTCATACGTGTTTTAGAACCAATCGGCATAGGTACATCTTTGTTTTGAAACTCTTCTGTAACAAATGAGAAAGTATTATCTCCACCATTTTTCTGAACTAAGTTTCGCAAAGTATCATTGAAAAAGTTTAATACGTCTCCTTCATCATTGCCAGTATTTTTAAATTGTGCGTTCTGATAAGTCATTTTGAAATGAATAAAAAAATAAAAACATCTTATTACATTTTTTTACTTTAATCAAAATATAAATGGCTTTTGGTTCTTGGATAAAAAATATTGCGAAAAAAGTTGGTAATTTTATAAAAAAGAAAGTAGTTCCAGTTGCAAAGAAAGTTGGTAATGCTGTGAAGAATGTAGTAGCACCAGTAATACAAACAGCTGGAGGGTTGATAGGAGGAAGCAAAGGAGATCTAATCAAACATATTGGTGAAGTTACTAGTAATGTTGCTGATAAAACTCTATCTGTAAGCGATAAGATTGATAATTATTTGAAGAAAAAGCAAGTACCAGAGACAGATGCATTTAAACGACAGCAAATGATTAATAATTTAAATCGAATAAATTATGCATAAAATATTGATTTAAACAAGATTTAATGAGAATAAATGAGTTAAAATGTTAATGAAATTACATGAAAATAAAGAAATAAAAACAAAATTTAACAATAGTATTTAATGATTTTTTTATGAATTTAAAATGAATGAAAACGTTGAAATAAAGATTTTAGAACCAATTTTACATTATGCTAAAGAATTTATCTCGCCTGAAGAATTTAATCTATACTATAAAATACATAAAGATGAAATGGATAAGCTCACAACACATAAATTAAATAAATTATATCACATCAAAGACTATCGAATAACAAAAATAAAAGGAGAATTAATGCTAAAAAAATTTAATGAAGAAGCTCATAGAAAGATCATGCAAATAAGAAATGATAACGATAATGATGATGATAATAATGATAATGCAGAAAAGATAACAGAATTAGAGAGGCGCATAGATATAATTGAAGCTGAAAATAAAAATGAAATCGAAAGAATTAATGAAGAAATAAAAAGTTTAAAGATAGTATTGCAAAGTGTTAGAGATTTCTTAGTTTCACAACAATAATTTTATCATTATTTTTTTTGTCTAATGTTCGATGTATGTTTCGCCTCCATCTACAACTTGAATAACTAAATATGGATGAGATTGTGGATTTTTATTTTTATATTCCATCATACTATAATACAAAGAATAGAATTCATCAAAGTTTCTATTAGTTGCGCTTTGACTGTAAATATATCTTAGCTGTTGTTTATTAAAGCATGGAAAGATATAAAGCGTTGAGATTTCATTTTTGATGTGTGGCTTTAAACCTTTCCAGCCTTGAATTAATAAGAAGTATGTCATGTTAGTATGTCTGCATCTTCTAATTAATTGTGAGAAATAAGAGCCTTCAGAAGCAAATAATTGTGAGTTACTAATATCATCAAACAAAACTAATGTATGCAAATAATTGTAATCAAAGCTATCAATATGTAATGTAGAAAACATATTATCTATGTCCTCTTGTGTGATTTTTGCTTCTGCTAATTTATCTTCTAAGTGATTACGTTTAATTTTATAGTAATCATTCTTCTTTAGTATTATGTTTTCGATTGTATTTTTTGCATCTTTTTCACTAACAGTTATAATTGGTAGATAGTTTTCAATTAATGGTTTTAATGCAAGAAATGAACGATCAGATTCACATCCATCTTTAGTAACATATATTAACAAATGATGTGTTTTCATTATACCTATTTTTATTATTTCTGACAAAGCTATAACAGTTTTACCTTGACCTTGCTTACCTACAATTACATTAACAGAATTGTATCTTACATTAATATTTGGATGAATTTGCTCTATAAACGCACCTACCATATCATTTCTTTGATTAGATAATATTTTAGAAACTTCTTCGCGAACTAATTTTGATATATCAAAATTATTAATATCTTCATTTGCGAATATATTTTGTAATATTGTGTCGAATGTAGAGCTTTGTGGTTGTTCATCTTCATAATTGTTTTG
>CASPLF010000034.1 GCA_949422915.1 uncultured Mycoplasmatales bacterium | reverse complement strand
ACCATAGCATAATATTTTATTTTTCTTTTAAGATGTTTCTTTAAATAATCCATTAATTCTGATTCACTCAAATATATAATTGGAGATTTAACATTTTTACTCATAGCTTCACTAGTTTTGTCCATTTTTCCAGAAGTAGAACAGAATATTATTTTATTATAATATGGTTGTTTAAATAAGCGTTCTGTAATTAGGATGTGAGACCATACCCAATAAGTTTTACCAGAACCAGGTCGACCTATTAGAAAATAGATTCCGTTAGTACTAAATGGGTAATCAGGAGATAAAGGTTTCATTAATGCTGATTCTATTTCCTTTTGATTTTTTCTCATAGTTTTCTTAATTAATTCTTCTACCTCCTTTTGAACTTTCTTAAAATTAGACATTTAGTAAGAGATAAATTTAGACCCATTTCTTTATTGAATTAGGGATTTTAGATTTTTTGCTCCAATACTCTAACTCAAGATTAGATAACTTAGTAGGAGCTCCTTCCCTAAGATTGCGAGCTGGAATTATATCTTCTGTGCCTTCACTATATCTGATCTTATACTTATTCTTTTTCTCATCATAACTAATTATAGATTCTACTATTCCTCTTTTACCTCCTTTTAGTGTTTTAGCAATATTATTATTAGTAGTTTTGATTAATCTATATCCTGGAAGTTTATCAACAGATTCATCTTTAGATTTAATTATAAATTGATTGCCAGCTTTGGAATCTACTATATAAGCTTCTTTACTAACTTTATTTCTCCTTTTTGAAAATGGTTCTTTAGCTTGAACAATTCTAACTTTATCATTAGGTTTGAAATCATATGGATTGTTTTGAGATTTTGTTTTTATATAAGCATCTTCATTTTCTTTTGTTATATTATTTGGAGCTTTATAATCTAAAGATCTATGTGGTGAATCATTATATGCTTCAATAAGACTTGCCATTTCATTTTCATCAATATATCTATTTTCACCTATCATATCTCTAATTGTTCTCATAAATCTATTTATAATTCCAAGTACATTATGATTATTATCTTCAGTTGTTGAATAAACAATATTATGTTCTTTCATTATAGTTAGTACATCATTAGATAAGTAGGCTGCATCTTGGTCTGATGTAATTGAATATACATCAGGTACCTCTGTAATAAATTGATTTAATGCTCGAGCAACTTCTCTAGCTCCTTTGCCTTTAAGTGGATAACAATATGCTTTACGAGTATTAATATTAATTAGCATAAGATAATTAAGTCCATCTTTAGATTTGTCGTTAATAAATGTATCCATTTGAAAACCATTATGATGTTTCGAATAAATATTCATGAATTGTGCTTTTGGAACCTTAACATCATGAATAATATTCTTTAAGTAATTTCTAGCAGCTTCTTCTGTAAATCCAAAACGTTTAGCTAATGGAACAAACTTAGCTGGTGACCTCCAGGGGTACTTTTTGAATAATTGATCTAAATTTATAAATTTACTCATTTATATACTTTTAAACATACAACATCTTATGGAAAGGCATAAATTGTAGTTCAATATTAAAACTTTCATTTAAAGGTATGGTTACTGGAATATTGTTATGTCTTGCTGAATAAAATTCTATCCAAAATTGCTGATCTGTAGAGTTAAGTTTAAAATACTTAATCGTATCATAAAATATTTGGCTGTTACCCAGATAACCTTTAGAGGAATCACAAGCAAAGCTAGAATATACTTTACAAGAATGTCTATCCCAAACATTTTCGAATTTAATTTCCCTCATCCATTTATTAAGATATTTATTAGGATCATTTTGGAAAGATTCTTTTCCAATATTCATTACATCTACAAAATCATAAATTTGATTTATAGAGTTATCTTGAACATTATTTTCATAAGGTCTTTGAACAAAATCTATTTTGAAATCTACATAATAATTATATCTATCAATATCTACTAAATTATTATCTTCTGATTTCTTTTCTTCGTTTAGTGGTGAGAATATCGTCTCGATAAACATATTTCTAGAGTAATCATAATACCCATCCATTTGAACATCTCTTTTCCATCTTAATCCTGTTTTTTCTTGGCTGAACAAAGGTTTACCAACTCTATCTAGTTCTTCATACTTTTTAATCATCTCTGCTGATTTTAAATCATGCTGCTTTCGTAAATCTTTCTTTTTTGCTTCATCTGTCTCATTATCCATTTGATATATTATACTACTTATTTCAGTGTTTAATTGATCTAGTTCTTTTTCAAGATTTGCTTTTAATTTTTGGTTTATAGCTGAATTATACTTGTTATACTCTTCAAATACTTTTGTCATCTGTTCTTGAACATCACTGAATACTTCTCGTAAGTCTCTATCAGTAGCTAGCCAAGAAACAATATTATAGGATACTTCGCTCTTCCTATATTCTTCTATTAATTTGTAAATCTCATCAATATTCATATCTGGATTTAATTTTTGCAAATTATCAAAATCATGTCTATAGTATTTACGTACATATAGTTTAAATTCTAATTTTCTTCTTCTAGCATTAATATAAATATTCCTTACTCCGATGATAGACTCACCTTTATTTGCTGTACACCACTGAGCTGGATAATTAAAGTAAAATCTATTTGGTTTATATTCATCTCTTTTGCTTTCTTCTAGAAATAATGCAACTTCAATCGGAATAGGCATATTAGAGTCAGTAACAATGTTTTCTTTATTTGGATATAATGTTGAAATTTTCATTTAAATAATAGTAAAATCTTGTAGAGAAATGGATGAGGAACAAAAGTGATATGATCCTCTCAAAAAGTGGAAAAGTGAAGTGACCACTTATAAAAGTGAAGTGAAAATGGTCAGAAGTGATGTGAAGTACTCAAAAAGTGGTAAAAAGTTATCTGATATATAGAAATAGAGATTTTAGCTCTCAATTATAAAGAAAATACTTGCTGGAGAACGTTTATCTTGCTGGTGAACGTTTATCTTAATGTAGACCCTTCATTTTTTATTGGAGACCGTTTAAAAATTAATATGGATTTAAAATAAACGGTCTCTATTTTTTAAAATAATCAAAAAGTTATTCAATATTAAAAAGGTCAAGACCTTTTGGTTATCGTTTGGGTTAACGTTTGGGCCTAGACTTTTTTGGTTATCGTTTGGGTTAACATTTGGGTTATCGTTTGGATCTTGACTTTTTTGGTTAACGTTTGGATTATCGTTTGGGTTATCTTTTGGATTATCGTTTGGGTTATCTTTTGGATTATCGTTTGGGTTATCGTTTGGGTTATCTT
>CASPLF010000033.1 GCA_949422915.1 uncultured Mycoplasmatales bacterium | reverse complement strand
CCTTCATCATTTCCTAAATTCTTTGCTTGAGCGTTTAAGTATGTCATTTTATATATTGGAAAAAAATAAATTTCTTTAATTAAAAAACTTATGATTTAATGATGGTAAATAATAAATGGTGATTTCAAAAATAGAAATAAATTTTTTTACACCATTTAAAAATGGCATTTGGAAGTTTCTTTAAGAAAATCATAAGCGGAGCAAAGAATTTAATTGGCAAAATAGCCCCAGCAATAAAGAAAGGTTTAGATGTAGTCAGTAAGGCAGCGCCAGCAATTGCAACAGGAGCTGCAGCATTTGGTGGACCCATTGGTGCCGCCATTGGTGGTGTAGCTAATACAGTTGGTAATGTTGCTGGCGGTATCAGTAATTTAATGAATAAATCACCTCCAGTATTAGGAGCTAATGGAGCAGGAAGATTTGCTATACCATTATTGAAATAGTTCCTTAAGAATATAAACGACGACGCATTTCTTCAGTTAATTCAGGATGATTGTCATATAATGTTGGGGTAAGTTTAACAATGCGAATGACTAGATTAATGAATTCAATAATTGTTAGACAACCAAGAAAAGCTTCAATAATCATCTATGAATAAATAACTATGTTTAAAATTAATTAAAAATTTTTATTTTTGTTTTTAATTAAACATTATTAGATGGACTTGAAAGTAATTGAACCAATTAGAAATTATATAAAAGAGTTTAACTCTCCAGTGGAATTTAATTTATGGTATGCTAAACATAAAGATGAAGTTGATGCATTAACGACTCATAAGTTAAACAAGATGTATAAGATAGATAATTATAGGATTACGAAGATTAAGGGTGAGTTGATGTTAAAGGTTGATAGAAAGGTGAAGGAGGAAGTTATAAATGCTGAAACTCATGATGATATTACTGAATTAAGAAATGAAATCAAAAATATAAAAGATACTTTGAATAAATTGATTGAATACGTTAACAGTAAAACTAGTGAACAATAAATGTATCACCCCCTTCAGTAATCTGTACTATCATTATAGGATGTGAATCAGGATAGTTATTTTTACATTGAACCATTTGTTGATATAATTGATAAAATTCTTCGAAATCTAAATTACTGGCTGACTGTGAATAAATGAAGTGCAACTGTTGACGATTAAAACAAGGAAATATAAAAAGTGTTGTTATTTCATTTTTAACATGAGGCTTTATACCTTTCCACCCTTGAATCAATAAAAAGTATGTCATGTTTGTATGTCGACAGCGTCGTATTTGTTGACTAAAAAATGATTCCTCAGATGAAAATAATTTATTGTTACTGATATCATCAAACAACACTAATGTGTGCAAAGATTGTTTATTAAAGTTATCAATATGTAATACTTCGAAAAGTGCTTCTACTTGTTCATCAGCTATCTTATCTTCTAAATGTTCGCGCTTAATTTGATAATATAGATTTTTGGCAGCAATGAGTTCTTCAATGAAAGGTTTTGCGTCTTTTTCACTTACTGTAACATATGGTATTTTCAATAAATGCTTTAAAGATTGAAAAGATAAATCATTTTCATCACCATTTTTCGTTACATAAACCAATAAGTGATGTGTACCTAAGAGTGATATCTTGATGATTTCCTCTAATGCAACAACTGTTTTACCTAAACTTTGTTTTCCAACAATCACATTAACGCTATTGTATCTAATGTTTATATCTGGATGAATCGTTTTAATGAGGGCATCGCTGGTAATATTCTTTTTTGACTTTAGTGTATCATTAACGACATTACGAATGTGAGACAATGAATTCATTTAATCAAAAATAAAATATAAATTCATGTCATATTATACTAATACCTTTAAACAAATTCATGACCTTCAAAATCACCACCAATGGCATTTCCTAATGTCTCAATAAATTGATTTTCAAAACCGGCTCTATTTTGTTCACTCCAATTATCATTAGTTTGAGTTAATCGATAATATACATCATCAACCATTAAATCAATTTCTGCAGCTGCTTTCTTCTTAATTCTATTACGGTCTGCTTCAGTATTAGCATTATATTTATGATAAATAGGTGCTAAAACAAATGTATTCCATGCAGCGGCACATGCTTTAGATAATACTGCAAGTTTGGCATGAGATGGTACATTCAATTCTTGTAATACTCTATCGATATAAAGACCTACAACGAATTTCTTAAATCTATTGAATGATGTCATTCTCTTTGGTTGCTTTAGCTTGAATTTATTCAAATCATAACCATCAAGATATTCAACATGTGGATCAAATGCAGTAACGTTACCACGTTGTCTGATATCATCATTATCAACATCATATGTTACGTTATACAATTCATTCTTGAAATCATTTAATGAATGTCCATGACGATCAGCACGCGTTGGGTATTTGGTATAGTATGCTAAATCTATGGGATAATTGCTATTCGTTGTTGTGTAACCATTAACATAAACTGGTTGATTGTTTGCATTAGTAATAATGACATCAGGGATACCGTCATTGTTGATATCAGTAAGATTTGTTAATGTTGCTGGACCTTGTGGGTTTCGTTTATTTAATTTCCAATGTGCTGATGGTTTAGCAGTGGCGTTATGTTTATCAACTAATGCTTGTGCTCCTTGTGGTGAAATTGCGTTTTTAACTCGTTTGATATCACGTTGAAGGTCTAAAACAATTTTTGCTAAATCTGGCATTCCTTTTCTATCGGAAGTCCTACCAAAACCATTACCACGTGTCACTAATGTTCCATCTTTTGCGTGTAAAAGTATTTCATTAATCAATTGAGCCTTTGCTAGATCTAAATTTCCATTAGTTGATTGTTGTAATTGCTGTTCTGTTATAGGATTTGGTGAATATCTGTTATAAATTTGTAATAAATCATTTACTGAAATAGTGTTTTGAACTAGTTGCTCCAATGGATTTACTGCTTGTGTCATTTCGTTATCTATTTTATTAGTTGGTAAAAAATTTAAATTGTCGTTTTTATTTTCTGAATTAATTCTAGTAATGAAATCGTCAATAGTGTCATCATTAATTTCTATACCTTCATGATTAATAAAATCGTGTGAATTAAGGTAATCTCTTAAAGTTTTAGCAGCACCATTAAATGATGCGCCTAATGGTAACTTTTCACCAAGGTCAGTATTGATTGTATCAATGTAATTATTTATTGTCTTCATTTTCATACCTTTGAAATATTTTGGTGTTAATTTTGACATCGTTGAAATCGTTTATTAAGTTCTTTAATGATTAAATAAAATAAAAAAATTCATGAATTTATTTTTGAGACATATGAGATAAA
>CASPLF010000032.1 GCA_949422915.1 uncultured Mycoplasmatales bacterium | reverse complement strand
AAACGGCAATGAAAAATTAGCTAAATATGTTAGAAAAGTAGTTGTTTCACATTATGGTATTAAAGCTTATGAATCAAATGTATTATCAGGAATTTATAATCAAATAGTAAGAGACCCAATATTAAATAAAATCCAAGGTTCCTTAGAACAATTAAAACAAGATTATTTAACAATTAAAAGAGCAACTAAAGGTTCAAACTTTAATCCTAACTTTGAAAACGCACAATCAGCAGATTATAAAGAATTTGAACGATGGTTATTTGCTAAAAAAGAAATTAAAGAATTAGTTAAAAAATATGTTAATACAATGTTATTAACAAATAAAGAACAACTTAAGAATGGAGTATCATCATACCTTGTTCAAGAAATAACAGCAGCTATTCCATCGATCAAAAACGACGCTACACAATTACAACAACAAGACCTTCAAAAGCTACAAGCACAATATGAATAAAAATAATTTATAAATAACTAAATATGAATTTAAACCTTAAACTTTGTGATAACGTAATTAATGAAACATTGAAGAATTCATCAAAAAAGAATAATGGAAATTTAATAAATGCAATTCATCCAGATTTAAACATAAAATATAATAGTGTTAATGTTATTGTTGGTAAGCAATCAATGGGTAAAACAGTCATAGCTCTACAAGAAATTATAAAAGCTTCATTATTAGGAACACATCATTTATTAGTATATATTACAAAAAATGGTGATGAAAATGATTTAACATTTCAATCATTAAAACATTTAATTAACATTCCATATAAAACAGTTAGTGAATCGAAAGCGGTTAATTTCGTCAAAGAATTAATAGCTGCTAAAAATTTATACTACACTGTTAAACGAGACCATTTAGAAGATAAAATAATTGATGAGCAAAAATACGATATGTTTGATGTATTAAAAATAAATGATTTTAATAAAGATGTTTTACATACAATAATTCTATTCGATGATATAAGTAATAATAAATTATTTTCAAGTGAAGAATCATATTTTAGCCAACAAATACGACGATGTCGTCATACCAACATATCATATTTCTTATTAATTCAAGGATGGAAAGGATTAAAACCACATGTTAAAAATGAAATAACAACATTATTTATATTTCCATGTTTTAATAAGCAACAATTGCATTATATTTATTCACAATCAGCAAGTAATTTAACATTTGATGAATTTTATGAATATTGCCGACAAATGGTAATAATGAAAAATAATAATCCTGATTCTCACCCTTATTTAGTTGTTCAAGTAGTGGATGGTGGCGACACGTCTATTATTCCATAATTAGAATTAATAAAATTGATTAATTTGTTTATTGTTTCTTTTATTTTTTCCATCTCACTTTCTAGAGAAAGAGTCTTGTGTTGCAAGTCATTTTTTAATTCATCAATAGAAAGTTTGGAATGTTGGCTTTCTATATCTTCTTTAAGCATTAATTCACCTCTTATTTTTGTTATTCGATAGCCCATAATGTGATACATTTTATTTAATTTGTGAGTTGTCAATTTATCTACTTCATCTTTATTTTTAGCATACCATAAATTAAATTCAACTGGTGAATTAAATTCTTTTAAATAATTTTTAATAGGTTCAATAACTTTTATTTCCATTTAATATTAAACAAAAATAAATAATTTTAATTAAAAATAAATGGTATTAACTGAAATATTACTTAGTTGTTTAACAATTATCGAATTCTTTAACTTACTCATTCGTGTCATTAAAATAATTCCATCTAACGAACCTGAAGGAACTTCGTTCCCGAGCGCAAGCGAACTAACTGAAGAGATGAGAGCAAAAATATATTCTTAAAATATTTTTATTTCAATAATGGGATTTCAAAACGATCTATCGACCTAAGACTTTCAGCCGGACGTCCTGCACCACCAGCTCCCAAAATAGGAGGCTTTCCATTCAACCTATTATTAACATTACCACTTATTGCTCCTGCAGTATTTCCAATATTACTTAGTAAATCACCGAAATCACCACCAATTGCTCCACCAATTTTTGATATAGTAGGTGCAATTGTAGAAATAACACCTGCACCTTTCTTTAATGTAGGGATAACTTTATCAGCAATAAATCCTTTAGATTTACCAATTAAGTTTTTAAACCAACTTCCAAATGCCATATTTCGATAATGTAAAAATTTTAAAAATGATTTTAATTTTTTTCTATTATTCAAAATGACATTCTTAAACGCTCAAACAAAAAATCTTGGTAATGATGAAGGTGATGTTTTAGCATTCTTCCAAAATAAATTGAGAAATTTAATACAACGAAACGGTGGTGATAATTCTTTTAGTTGGATTATGGAAGAATTCAAAGATAAAGACGCACCATTACCTGTTGGTACTAAAACAAGAATTAAATTAACACATTCAGGTCATACTATAACTCAAATCGAAAAATCATTCTCTACAATATTACTTGACTTCAATGTTAAATTAAATCAGGTTATCGATGTTTCAGCTGATAAAAACGGTTTAATGAAAATATTCGTTGGTTTCAAAAATGCCGTTGAATTTTATGAAGATTGCAGGTTTTGGATTAATGGTAAATTACTTGATACATACCGACAAGATGAATTAACACGTGAATCATTCGCTTACAATTCTATCAAACCACGAGATGCAAAAGCAACTTCTAAATTCAGTCATTCAACATGGGAAAATGTCAGCCAATTTTCACCGTCTATTTGTGGTTGCTATATTGATTTAAAGGATATTGCTGACGGCTTACCTCATAAATTCACAATCGAATTAACAATTCCATTTCTTGATCAACTTGCACTTCAAGCATGGCAATTATATCCAAATTCAATATGTGGTGAAATAGAAGAAGAAGTTAAAACATCATTACGTGCTATGGTATGGGCTCAAATTAATCCCAATATCGTTAAAGAAACTTTACAATTCCTCGAAGATAAAGCAATTGATGAAGAAATACCCGCAGTTGTACCAATCACTCGTAAATTTACACAAATCGGCAAACCATCGGTTATTGTTTCACATTATTCAGCAACTCCAACACCAACACAAACATTACATATTAAATATCAAAGAATGCATGGAGCTAAACCATATACAGCTGAAGAACCAGCAGGTGGAGAACAAGAACAAATGCGAAAAGATACTCATAACGACGAAGCAGAACCAATTGTTATTGATTTTCATTATACCGATGAAGAATTCGCAAAATATGGTGTTGATAAATCACTTGTAAATCATGCTGAATTTGCTGAAACTATTGCTTGTAGAAATCCAGATTATATTTTAAATGCTGGTGATTCTGTTAAATTAATTGAAAATGAAGTTAAAGGTGCTCTTCTCGTTAAATCAAATCGTTTAAATGGTTCATCAATTAATCTTAAAACTGAAAAACTAAGACTTGATGTATTAGGTGGTACAATACAACTTGGACGTTCAAATTTAGCTGGTTTTGGTCTTAAACAAGGAACATATCAAGG
>CASPLF010000031.1 GCA_949422915.1 uncultured Mycoplasmatales bacterium | reverse complement strand
TTTGATTCTTCTTTCAAACTTCTTTAATGTTGAGACTGTCATGTTAGTATTCATTGAAAAGCATGGTTGTCCTTGAGTGAGATCAAATGCAATTTCTTCGCCATTATAAAGTGATTCATAGAGCTTCATGTAATCGTTATTAAATGATTTAGCAGCATACTTTATAGCATTTTGAGTAACACCTTTAGCGCGAAACATGTAATCAATATCACCAGTAGAATCTTGTAATTTATCAACATACATCTTTTTCATAATGAAGTATGATTCAATAGATTTAGGTGTTTCATTGTGATTATTGATTGAATTAAAATCGCTATGAAATTGACATAAATCACTGCCAATTAATTCTCTATTATATTTTTTGTTGTATGCTTCTTCTAATATTTTTAAATCATCACACTCAATATGCATAGAATCAGTATCTTGATAATAAATGTGGCAACCGATATCATGAGCTAAACACATAACTTCATTCATAATTCTCTTTGACATTGATAATACTTGAATGCCTAATAAGCTGAAATTGAAATGTTTATCGATAGGTTTTATTGTACGAACTGCATGTATATCTGAGTTTGCAAGCTTTACATCATCAACTATTTTATTATAATTCTTCAACCAATACTTATCTAATTCTTCTCCTTCATGAAAATATTTATAATCTTTGTCAATTGGTCTCTCGATAGTCTTACCGTAGCAGCTATTCATAATTAATTTATATAAAGCTTCAAGTGGATTCTTTTGTTTTTTATATTCTTTTCGCTTGTTGAATAAGTTTCTGATTTCTTTTTGAATAGTATAATCTCGCTTACCATTCCAATAATAACCTCTAATTAATTTGAATTCTATCTTCTGAAACTCTATTAAATCTTCTAAAGTTATGTTATCTACTCTCATTATTATTGTTTCATTCTCAGCTAAATTGTCATCATATAAATTCAAACCATTAGCATTTTTTCTAACAATTAGCGGAAATGGATAGTGTTTATTTACTTTTGTGATTTCGATTTCAACTATATATGCAGATTGTTTTGATAAGAATTCATAATTAAGTTTGTCTTCTGTAATTACTAATGGTTTTCCTTCGACAGTATATAATCTTGACATTGCGCTTGGATATAAACTTACTGCATCAAAATCAGATAAATTCTTTGTAACATGCCATTTTTTATTATAAGCAGTCATGCATCTACCACCATAAATAGCTTTACTGCAGAAATATCTTACATGACCGCCAACCTTATATAAGTTCTTGTTTGGATAATAAACTCTTTGATTGAATACTTCATTTGCGAGAGATGATATAGAAATGTATTTGAATGGATCGATATTGAAATCTTTTATGAAGCCATTTCTAAATTCATTGAAGCCTAATCTTAATATATTTACATCTTGCTGGCAATAGAATGAGCAATATTTCCACATATCAAAAGTGTTTTCGCTTAATCTGCAACCATCTATTTTATCAATATTAGCTTTAAATAAATCATAATCAGCATCACTCCATTCATCATCTTCATTATCACCAGCTTCAGAAATAACACCAACACCATTCTTTAAACGATCTAAAGTATAATATTTGTACGGAAATATTTCTTTTTGTATGTCTTTTATATTAAACATTTTAGGTAGTTGAGAGAGTTTGCATGAGAGAATTGGTAGAGTATCTTTGAATAATAAATCTTTGTTTTTGTATCTTAAATTAGCTTTCATTGTTTTACTGCCTTTGATAATAGACTTGTATATGCCATATGAAGCAAGCATTCTAATATCGTAAGCTAAGTTGTGAAAGTATATAATTGCGTTGTTTGGTAAGTATTCTAAGAGCTTTATATTACAATCTTCACCGCGAAATTCTTTATTTATTTTACCGTTTTGTGATTGAAGAACGCACATGAAAGGCTTGTGAATATCACCACTAACATCAGCTTCAAAGTCACAATACCAGTAAGAGTTTTCAATAGTTTCTTTGTTTTTATTTTCTTTTGGTGCGATTAATTGTGTGCAGAATTTATCATCATATTCTAAATCAAAATCAGATAATTTTGTATTAATATCGTTGTGAAATATTGTTTTTAATACTTTATTTTGACCGAATGTGATAGGTTTAAAGTAATTTTGTTTCATTAATTCTCGAACCAATGTTGATGAAGTAACGTAACATCTTGCTGAACGATACTTATTTTTGTCGTATTCTTTGTTATAATTTTCTTCTGATTCTTCTGAAATATGCTTAATATAGTATGTGCTGAATGGTGTTTTTTCTTCAATGAAGTAATGATTTTCATAAACATTCATGACATGTGTTCTGTTTTCTTCTGCATCTTTTACACCTAAGAATGATTTGCGAGTGTTTTTAGAAGATGATTGAACTGTTGTTTTCTTGTTTTTTCTTGTTGAATTGTCGTCGATTAATGATAGTTTTAAATGTATTTTGAATTCATTGCATAAAGATTCAATAGCAGTTTGTGAAAGATATCTGTTTTGAATACGTAATCTCATTTGATTTAATGTGTTTTCATCATAGCAGCCTGTTTGTTTTAAAGCATATATGAAGCAGCAATCATCTAATTCTTCTCGTTGTTGATTCTTTTTATTAACTAATGTGTCGAAGATTTGTAATCGTTTAAGATATTCAATAATTATTTTTGGTGTTGATTCTGTAGCTAAGTATTGAAAGAATGATCCACCGACATCTTTATTAGCTTTAGTTTCAGCAAATGGAGAGAAAGATAACTCTGAAAATAAACTCCATTCTGGCAACTTTTGTCCACCTTCTTCATAAAAGTATTCTGGATTAACATCTTCTAAATCAAATATAAAGTGTTCTTCTGTAAAGTTCTCCATCAATTCATTATATGTTTCTGGCTTTAATTGTTTGTAGTGCCAATCGCCGTTAACTTTATATGCTAATTTATATTTATTTATTATTGGTATTGTATCTATATGTTCTTTGAAGAATTCTTTTAAACGCGGAAACAATAATCTTCTGCCTTCATTAGTAAGTTGTTCGAAGTTTATTCTCCAGTTATGAGGTGTTCGTTCAAGTCTCTCCATTATTTCATCTACTATTTGTTGCTGTTGTTTGTTTTGTTTTCGCCATTGATTAAATGAATTGTAAGAACCAAATACTTTATTAGTTCGCCAGTACTCTCTTAATTCTTCTAAATGATCTCTGAAAGTTTTTATAAATGGCTTCTTTATTGTTCTATATAATTTATAAAGACGTTGTTGTTTATTACCAATGGTTGAATATGTTTTTGGTTGTATTTTATTCTTTTCTGCTTGCTCTTGTTCTTGTTTTAACGAAGCGAAATATCTTTTATCTCTGCTCGAAACAATTCTTCTAACAATTTCTTCTCTGTTATCCATTAATGTTTGTATGTTTTGTTGTTTGTATCTATTTGAACGTTTAATAGGTAAATTGAAACCATAATTCTTATTAGCATCTTCAATTAAATTTATTATTTCATTTGCTTTTAATGTAGGTACTCTATCAATGAATCTTTCTAGAAATATTTCCTGTTCTTGCATATTTTATACGAAATAAAAAATTAAAAATAAAAAAATAAAAAACATAAAAAAGACGTTTATTCGAGTATAGAAAAAGTTGTTAAATTTTTACTTATGTTGCAAAAGTTATATCTCAG
>CASPLF010000030.1 GCA_949422915.1 uncultured Mycoplasmatales bacterium | reverse complement strand
TCAACAGTGGTGTATGTGTTGTTTATATCTCCAAATGACTCTAATTCTGCAGATATTTCATTGATTCTAGTTGCTAATAATTTAAATGCTGGCTTCAATGTATCTCTAAAATTATTGCAAATATCAATAGTCATGTGTAATGTTGTAGCTTTTGTTCTAGGATTATCATATTCTTCTTCAAATGGTAGCTCAGGAATTGTTGAATATGGTTGATTACTCCAATCTAAAACAGGACTTATATCTGTTGCTATTGAACGAAGAGATAATGGTGTTGATTGGAAAAGTGCTACACTTTCTGTAAACGATTCATAACCAGATGCTTGTGCTTCAGATGTAATACCACCCATCATTTGATAGCCATTTTTTGTTGCAAAACTAATACCACTTGATGATAATTGCATGCCAATACTAGCTATACTACCAGCAGTTCCAATAATACCAAATGCTAAAGCTGTACTAGCAATGATTCTATTTGTCTTAATATCTCTTTGCATGTACTGCATAACTTCTCTTGTTTTAACCATTTGTTCATTTAATACAGCAACTTTCCCTGAAATATCTCGAACGTCATAACTCACAACATCAACAGTATTAGTTAACATATTTACATCGCTCCTCATTGTTGTAATATTATCCGCAGTGATAATTTTCGAACTAGTAATGTTAAAATCTGTATATAATGTTGTAGCAGCGTTTGGATTTGGATATACTTCATAAAATTGTTGCTTAATTATATAATCAAATGCATTAGTCTCACTATCCCAATTAACTTCTTCAATTGGCTCAACAAAATCTTTATGTAAATATAATTCTACATCTCTACTATTTGTATTTATTAATGATTGTTGAAAATGATAAGGCAGTGTTTCAATAGAGTTTAATACAGGGTATATTTGTAAATATTTCCCAAATTTTAATCCACCATAGCCATTAGCACTATTATGTAATTTAAAGGTTAATTTTATTTTTGTTTCTTGACCTGGAATAATTAAATATAATTCGAAAAATTCAATTTCTTTATTTAATTTATTGACAATTTTAATATCTTCATCTAAATTTAAATCTTTAAATAACAGTGCAAATCCTAAATAATCATAGCCTCCATATTCTGGATTATTTTTTGCATGAAATCCAATTGGGTCTATTTTATATTCATTACATAAATGTTCACTTTTATCATATCCTCTAAATACATATTCTCTTTTTGACATACCATACAAAGAACTCATTAATCCTTTTTCACTAGCAGGGATTGCACTAGTAATTGATTTCTTAGTATTATTGATTTGTAGGAAACAACCTTTATATCCTTCTTCTGATTGTGCAATTTCTTCACGACCATGTTTAAATACAGCTCTTGTTAAACCCTGCATATTATCTCCTTCCCATTGACTACCATCCCAAGTTAAAGTCCATTTATTTCCAAAACAATAATCAATGAATTTAAATTCTTGCTGTAAAGGAATCGTATAATTTTTATCTGCAATCTTGAAAATCATTTTATAGTATTCTACATTATCTATAGTTTCAGTTGTAATAATAGATGGTTTATAGAAGTAGTGAATATCACTCTGACGTAATTGTAATGCATTCTCAGCATCAATTATTTTACATTTAACATTTACATCTGCATTTATTGAATCTTGTTCTAATAAATAAACTAGAGATATATCACCATTTAAATAAGATGTATATGGCATAATTTTTAATTTTTCATCAAATGCAATAAAATATTCCGTGTTAAAATTAATTGTTAAATCATTAGAATCCATTATTGAACATTTTTTCAAATTATCATCATATTTAATAATTGGGCTATGAATTTTATCACCATCTTTATAAATTAAAAATTCTTTTGTATATATTCCTTCTTCATCATAAACAACATTTTTACGTAAAACAATTTTAAATATATTTTTATATCCTTTAATTTTATTAATTGCATCTTCTAATTCAACTGGAATATCAATATATAAAGCATAATATTTTTTCTCTTCAAGTGTAAATGAATCTCCTTGTAAATCATCATTCTTAACATAATAATATGGATAGCCACTAATTGATTTAAACGAAGATACACCAGAAGCTATTGCATCAGTTTTCTTTAAATATGTATTTTCCACATCATCTTTTTTCGCATATGTTAATGCTAAATCATCTTTTTTAGCAAAATTTTTAAAGTCATCAAAATCATAACCATTAATTAAACCATTAACATATAAATTAGCACTTAATGTATAATTTCCATAGACTGGTTTATATGTGTCAATTTCTTTGTCTGGATTTGTTGTTGTAGTAATATTATAATTTCTTAAAATGTTTTCCCAATCAATAGGATAACTTGGAACTATTTCATTCTCTAATAACTCTGCATTATTGATTGGATTACCATTGAAACACCATCTTTTCTTATCATTATTATACATTAATTTACCTTCATCTGAAGTAATACCTACTTTAATGACATTTGAGATATATTTTAAAGTTGGTTCATCAAATTTTTCTTGCCAATCACGTATTGCATAAAGGCTTGTTTTGGTTAACATAACCCATTCTTTATTTGTAATATCCCAAATATAATTACAGTCTAAATGATAACCTGTACTTACAATATCTTCGGTGTATCTCCAATTCTCATTTTCTTTAAACCAACTACCTTCTAATTTATGCCATTGACGTCCTAAAACCCACCATACATATGTACTATCATGATATATTGAACGGTCATGCTCTGGGTCTAAATATTCAAAACTCTGAAGTCTATTATGTTTTTCATTAATTTCAGGAATTGCATTAGTGTATAATTCATAATTTTCTAGCATTGATGTATAGGTTTGAATCCTATTAATGAATTTATCATCATTTGATTGTTTTTCAACATTATTCATTTTTCGACTATCAGTATGAAGAACTTCTTGTAAAATTGCACTTAAAGAATTTGTGTAATTTTTGGTTTCTTCTTCATCATCAATATTACAACCACCAAAACCAATTTCTGTTAATTTATCATCTATTAGTTGTTCTGTTTCCTCCTTGTTGTATAAACAATTAAATGTTGGAATTTCATCTTCATTTTTAACGAATTCAATTTCTTGGTTATCATTAACCCGAATCTCAACATCTTTATTTTTAATTCTTTCAGCTTCATCAGCAGCAAACGAATAAACAGAGATAGACATTTTTTAATATAATAAAATGCTTATTTCTGTTCAAAGTACTGACCCTAAAGCTTACAATACAGTTAGAGTTAATTTTGAAATACCTTGGAAATGTGAATATGTAAAATATTATGTATCAGCAATAAATACATATCATAATATTTTAATTTTGACTGATGAAGATAAATTCGATTTTATTGATTTAGCTAATAATCATTTGCATACTGTTTCTTTTGGTGATTATTATAATTTTACTATTGAGAGTTTTGTGAATGGTCTTAATAATAGTACACAAAATCTCATACAATGGGAGTATGCAAATAGGGTTATTAAATTCAAAGCATTACAAAATATGCAAATTGAAGAACCAACACATAGAATGAAATTAATTTTAGGATTATATAATGTTAAGTTTCCTTTTATACTTAGAGCAAATCAAACATATACTTGTCCTGACATACCAATCACTAAACATACTAAATTATATCTAGTATCATTACAAGGTAATCCAATGTATTCTAATATTGGAGAA
>CASPLF010000029.1 GCA_949422915.1 uncultured Mycoplasmatales bacterium | reverse complement strand
GGACAGGACACATTAAAAAAATCTAGAAAATTTTCGAGGGCTCGATGATTGAAAATTTATTTTTGTGAATTTGACGAAAAAATAAATTTGAAACATGTTTTAACATATTTTCACAAAAATTTATAACTTTTCAACATAAAATTTTAAAAATTTATAAATTCATAAATGATGAGAAGTGAAACGTTTCAACAAACCCCAATACCAATTGAAACCGCATATGTTTTAGAAGATGCTGTAAAATTTAAAACTGTTAACGGTTATGAATTAATGAGAGACGGAACTAAATTTAACCGTTATTATTTTGAATATCCTCCAGAATGGAAAACCAGTAATACCGGAGAAATGATTATAGGCGTTAGATCAATATGGACTTTAAATAAACGAAGACATTTAAGGTATTCAATCATTATTCGAAAATATTTAAAAGAGAAATTTCATGAAAAAGCGAAAGAATTATATCCTGATGAATACAATATTCCATTTTTAGAATTCATTAATCTAAAAATAAGTGATGATAGAATAGATGAAATAGTTAATAAAATGGATCAAAAAGATGTAATAGCTTTTCCGTTTAATATTAATTCATGGCTTCATGTAACATCTGATTTAAGAGAGATTTATCAAGACCTGAGCCGTTGCTTAAAAAATCAAACTGATTTCAAAAATTTTCTTAAACTTGTTGCACGAAATTATTCAGAAGATAAAAAGGATGGTGAAACTGATGAAGATTATAATAAAAGAATGAAACAAAAACGTGCCGAAATGATCCATACAATAAATAAATATCCTGCTGAAGAATTAATAATGAAGTATGAATTAGGTTTTTGGTTTGATCAAAGCACTGATAACAGTATTTATTATGGTAGTGAGAATAAAGATATTCAAATGGATGGTTATTATGAAAATGAAAGCTTTAAAGAAATCATTTATTCATCAAGAAATAATAATGCTTTAGATCCATTTTTTATTGATTTCATGTTAGACCCTATTGAAGAATCAATAGTAAGTAAAAAGTACGACACATCTTTATATGATTTTAACCTTATTGATCCGACAGAAACATTACCACCATCTTTGGGTTATCCTAAATTCGTTAAAAAAATAAATCCAGATCCTTTAACCGAAGACGATACGTTTTCTAAAGACTTTAATTTAATATTCAATATTGGAGATCTTTCTTATCAAAATTCAATTGATTATATTACAACATTTCATCGAGAAATTAAATTTAAAAACGTTTATGATCGAAATAGTGTTAAGATTCATGCTTCATTCGCTAATCAATCAAATAATTATTATATTGGTAACAGTCATGTTTACTTCTATCCAATCAAATATTATAAACTTAATTCCAAAGACGACAAATTTTGGATCGAATTTTATTCAGGTCGTCATCATGATTGTCCCATCAATATTCCAGAGGATGAAGGTTTTATTATCGAAATGTTATTTATGCAAAATCAAAAATTATTATACATATAAAATGGACGAAAAATTTAATTCACTTGAAGAACTATATCAAACATACCCGATTAATACTTTAAAGAAATTTCAAAGTAAGGCGGTTGAATATGGTTTTACTCGTGCTGACGCCAAAAAGTTTTTAGATACTAGAATCATAAAAGATCAAAAAATACCTCCACCAAAGTTTATGCATATTTACTCGAAAGTGCCTAATGCCTATCAAATGGATACTTTCATATATGATAAAAGAGCCGGTGAGAAAAATTATTTAATGTTAATTAATGTCAATACTAGAAAAGCGTATGCGTATGAAATAAAAGGCAAAGGTGCTGATGAAGTATTAAATGCACTTAATAAATTCATAGAAGAAGTGCCTAAGGTATCATCCATTCTATCAGATCAGGACAAATCATATTTATCTAAAAAAGTTTTAACATTTATGAAGGATCATAACATTAATTACAAAACTACTTTAGATAATGATCATAACAAATTATCAATAATAAATCGATTTATGAGGACGGTAAGAGATATGAAAGATAGAAATAACGCTGATATCCTCAATATCGTTAAAGCATATAATAACATTCCTCATAGTTCATTAAATGATAAATCACCGAATAAATTCACTGAAGAAGATGAATTAAATTATATTAAAAAACAATCTCAAATAAACCCTTATGATTTTGAACCTGGCGAACGTGTCAGATTGGTTTTAGATAAAAACCCTTTGCAAAAAGTTAGAACCAATTTATCTAAAGTATCATATATCATTGATTCTCGAGTAGGAAACCAATTTATGATTAAAGCTGCTGATGATTCAATAGATACAGTACCGGGTTATAAAATCATTCGATGTGATAAAAGTATTCCACTAGCTAAAACAATTAAGAATTCAAAAAGAGGAATAGTTAAAGAAATTATATATTACTACCCTAACGAAGATAAGTACGATGTATTATTTGAAGATAATGAACGTCAAGCCATACCTGCTATTAATTTACGAGAAGGTAATCCTACTAAATTATCTAGAATGGAACGTGAATATTGGGTTAGGCAAAAAAATATACCAACTAAGATAAGGAAATGGTTATAGAATTACATTCTTTATATTTTTATAACTCATAAATGAAACAGAAGGGTCATAATGTTTTAAAAGATGTAGAAACAGTAATTAAAGAAACATTAAGGAAAAATCAACGAGATATAGAAATGGCATTAATTAAACCTTTAAGTCCTGAATATCCATTTAGTACTAACGGTATATACTTCCTCATTGGAAAAATGGGTGCGGGTAAAAGTTTTTTCATTTGGCGTCACATCATGATTACAGAACGTTTATTTAAACAGCCTTATTACTCAAAAATTATATTTTGTTCTTCATCAGGTAAGTTAGACAAGACCGCAGAAGTATTGAGTAAGAATATTAAAACACGAATAGATTATGTAAAGGAATCAGATTTAATGAGTTATTTAAATCGTCATCTAAGAAGAAAGCTTAAATATTATTCATTAGTGAAACATGTGATGAGTAAAATGAAAGAAACCAATGATGAAATGAGACGATTAATTCAGAAACATTCTTTAAATGATATAGAAGATAGAATCGCATATATTGCTCAAAAAATGATGAAGTATGACACGTCAGCTTATCCGTACAATACTTTATTAGTTCTCGATGACGCTGCCGGTTCTCCATTACTTAAAAACGGAAATTCAGAATTATGTCGTTTATTAACAAAAACAAGACATTTTAATTTAACATGTATCATTGCAGTTCAAACTTTACGATTTATTCATTTAAATGTTAAACGATTAGCTACTGATATCATTTGTTATTCAGGATTTAGTAAAGAAGATTTTATGTCGATGCTTCAACAAACGCCGAATAACTTAGATGTAAAAACAACTACTGAAGAATATTTAAATCATAAAGGATCTCATGACAGATTCATTATAAATATTACAAATGGTAGTAGTAATTTTGAAATCGAATAAATAAAAACGTTTTATTATTTTATAATTTAATAAATGGGATTACTCGGAAAATTAAGAAGTGGTTGGAATAACATGAAAAATAATATTCATCAAGGCATTCAAGGAGCTAAAAACTTTGCCGGTAAGGTATGGGATGCAACAAAACAAGGAATTTCAAAAGTTGGAAACTTCGTTTATGAAAATCGTGAACATATCGGAAATGCATTAAAAGCAGCTTCTCCATTCATCGGTGCTGTAAATCCTGCGCTAGGTTTAGCCGCTAGTGCCGGTGGTTCATTCTTATCAGGGCTTAAATCAGGACCTGTTAAATCAAAACTCATAGATGTGAGTAGAAAAGCAGCTGATGGAGAATTAACGACTTCAAACAAACGGCGTGATGAAAATTATACTGCTGAATCAAATGCTCAAGAAGGAGTTGAAAGAAAACGTAAACGAAAGAAAGCAAGAATAATGACTCAATTATAATTTTTTAATTATTTTTAAATGAAAGCGAATAAATACACTTCACCATCATCAACAATTGTTTCTGGACCAGGGATGATGTATAA
>CASPLF010000028.1 GCA_949422915.1 uncultured Mycoplasmatales bacterium | reverse complement strand
TTTTATTAAACGAGGAATGATATATTTTGGATATCCAGGATCAACTTTGAAATTAGATAATGTTACTTTTTTCTCGATATAATCAGATGTATTATTATATAATTGAATTATGACAGTTTCTTTAAATAATTCTTTGTAATGTTCGTAATCAAAATGAAATGTTTGATTTGGTCCATCAAATCCGATATCAATTTTTTCATCAGCAATCATAGCAAATCTTCCGTTTCCTTCTGAAGTAGCAGTAACTAAAGCATTTTCATCTGCATCACAAATTATGATTTTCATTCCTTCATTATCTAATATTGTTGAATCTAATAATTCAGCAATTTTATGAAATTCAAAGTCACAACCAATTTCGTTAAATTCAACAATATTTTCAGGAACATCAATATCGCAGAAATAATGACGATATCCTTTTTTAATTTTACAAACGACGGATTCAATTGGTTTATCATGCTCATCTTTAATCGAATCAGGTAAATGAATTTTTAAGAATTCTGCTTCATCATGTTCAACATTAAGATCATTTGGAATATCTACAATAGAAAGCAAATAATTATTAAAATCTTCTGCTAATTCATTTATATTTTCGATATTAACATTATCTTGTTTAATTGATGTTGTAAAATTCATTTCATAATCAGGATTCAAACCTAACGTTTGCTTAAAAAATTTATTGTCATTTAATCCATTTTTTGGTCTTGCTTCAACAACGCATAATCTGATATCTTGTTTACTTGAATCAGTTGAAACATTTTGTAATTGAAGTGTTCCATCCGGATTTGTAGAATCTCGAATATCAAGCCAATTTTTATTAATACTAATTTGATTATTATTTATCGATATTCCTTCCCCTGCTGAATAATTACTACTTCCTCCTGTTGCAACTAATTTATTGTTTTCAATTTTAATTGTTGAATCATCAACATTAACATTAAACTTATTGTCATCTAATGTAATTCCTTTACCTGCTTCATGTTGTTGAATATTTGTACTTAATGTTCCATTTGTAGAAATGATTGTTTTTCCATCAATCTTAGTTTTTATGACATCATTTGTTATATCAATTCCATCACCTGCTGAATAAGATGAATTTAATGCTACTAATTGATTTTTGTCATTAATTGTAATTGTTGAATTATCTATTTTTACATCAAATTTATTATTATCATCTAATGTTAACGCATAACCTGCTGAATATTCATTTGGTACTGCTGTTAATTTTCCATATTGATCAAATTTTATTGTTTCATTATCGATATTTGCAGAAATTTTATGATCAGGAGTTAAAGAAAGACCATCTCCTGCTTTATATTTTAATGGTATTGATTCTAATTGTTTTTGATCATTAAATTTAATAGTTACTCCATCAACACTTGCACTAATTTGATGATTATTTATATGAATTCCATCACCTTCTTCATATTCTATACCACTTGATCCTGAATTAGATGAAACACAAGACAATTTACCTTCTGAATTCAAGCAAAGAGTACTATCAAATTTTACAGAAATCATTCGATCTTCTAGAGAAATTGCATGACCAGCTTTGTAATCTGTATTCTCATCAACGTTTTGTTTTGAATAAGTCATTTTTTGAAAAATAAAAATATTAATTTTAAATTTTAGTAAATGAAGACTTACTTCTATGTTCAAGGTGATGGTGATAGTCCATCAAAACAATATGAATTCAAATTCCCTCATCAATTTATAACAAGTCAGAATCCTAAATTCATTCATATAATTCACTGCAGATGTTTATTCAGCAATTCGATTGTAAGCGATATCATGCTACATTGTAATTTTATCGAACGTGATAATTATTTAGATTCATTTGTCTGTTTTACAAATACAATTCTTACAAAATATAAAAAATATGAAATTACTCGTCCTAAAGACACTTTTAAAGTTTGGTTTACAGATTTAATGAACAATAAGATTGATGTTCAACAATTTGTTTTAGAAATGATGATCGAATATTGAAATGACAAAAAATAATATTTTTAAATTAAATCATATAACCTTTTGAATTTTTCAATATAAACTCGAACTCTTTTATTATTTATATCAACCATATTTACATATAATAGTTTATTTTGTTTATGTTCAATATTTTTTAATTCTCGATATTTTACACCATTATAGAAATAAAACTTATCAGTTGCTTCATCAAAATAGTAGTTTTCTAATTTATATCTTCCATAATCTTTTACAACAATAGCATCATCACTTATATCATCAACATAAGAATATTCAATACCATTATGTGAAGATTTATTTTTGTTATTTTCTGATTGTGTCACCCAGCGCAAATTTTCAAGATGATAATCTGTTTTATCTCTATTTATGTGATCGATTTGATTCTTATGTTCTGGATCATCATTTGGAAGAAATTGTTGAGCAATTAATCTGTGCTTTTTATAATCAACTGAATTTAAATGAACACGTATATAACCATGACCGTCATTACTTTCTTTTATTTCATAATGATTATCTTTACGTCTTATTGTAAAAGGATATTCATTAAGAATTTCATAATCTTTATGATTAAGTAAAGGAACAAATTCAACAATTTTTTCAGAACTCATTTATGAACGAATAAAAAAATTTAAATATTTTTAAATTGTTAAAAAATTTTTAATAATATTCAGGAGGAATTTTATAACCATGATAAACTAATCCGTTTTTAGCATCCATCGTGAAATAACAGTCAATACAAAGCCAAAGTTCAGCAGGAGGTGGATGTCTCGTTGTATCAACTGTTCCATCATCTTTAACTGAAAAATTGTAATAAGTATCATTATTCCCTTTAAACATTGGCTTTCCTCTAAAAGTAATTGGAACAGTAACTGAACCATAATCAACTCCATCAAACACATATCCTGCATTTGCTCTTTCAAGTTGAAAGTTTATTCCAAAACTAGTTCCATCATCACGACAATTTGATCTTCTTTTACCATAATCTGGACTTCCTTCATCCATATTATTCAAAGCATCTGTAAACGAGTTTTCAAATTCTTTTGTTGCTTCAAGTGGTCCATCTAATTCATTTGCAACTAATTGTAATTGATAAAATCTAGCACCGACTGTTTGTAATTCTGTATCAGGTATAGCATGTTTATTAACAAATAATTGAACATTTTCATACATAATATTATCGAAGCATGTTGCATCATTTGAATTCTTAGGAAACACAACAGTAATATTTGTACAAGAATTAAGTGCAATATCAGTTGTAGTATCAATTCCATTTGGACCTGCTGCATTTGGAAAATGTCTTCTATCTAAAGTTTGTGATGGAATAATGATAGGTGTTTGAAGTAATTGTCTTAATTGATCAAGAACATGAGGCTTAACAGCAAAACCAGCAATATTAGTTCTCATTTGTTCTACAATACAATTAGTTACAGAAAGAGTTACATTAGATATGTTATATTTATATGTTCCATCATCTTGAACCATCAATAATCTTGGATCAATTTCTTCGTCATTTTCTTCATTTTGTTTAGTGATTGATGAAATGATTGAAGCAGGATTTCCGCATTGTGTAAATTTGTTAGTAATTCCATAATAATCAGGTAATTTTATTGACATAACATCTCCATTCCAAATTTCTAAAGCATTCTTAACAACAGAAGGTGAAATTGGAGCCCAAATAAATGCATCAGTTGATGTTTCGACTAATTCTTTTAGTTCGCCACAAATTGAATTTGGATATAACATAAATGCTTGATACTTTAATAAATCTGTATAAGGTATAACTAATTCCATATTATATGAATGCTCAAATCCATCTGCTAATTCACTTAAAGGTACATATATACCACAAACAGATTCAGAAAATGATGATACATTATCCCAAGTTGAATGAGAATATTTTGCAGTTGCTTTTTCGGCTCTAGGCTTTAAACAATTATATGCAAATTGTTCTCTTACAGCTTCATCTTGAGTATTTTTACACATAACATTATTACAAATTGTATCCAATTTTCCGAAAAATTCAGCTGAGTTTTTAAGTCCTATGAATACTCGAATTAGTTTCTTCCTATCATTTTCAAATCCTGTTAATGCTTTATCTAATTTAACTAATAATTTTATTCTTATACTTATGAAAGATTTTTCCATTTGAGTTATAGGGAAGTTTTCACTAGTTAATCTTAAATATGATTTTGTTCGAACTGGATGAGGACAATTTGAATCAAAACATTCAAACGTTTTCCAATTAAAGTAATGGTCTCCACCATTTACTTGAACAAGATTAGCTACTTTTTCTTGAAAGAATTGATATAAATCTCCTTCACGATTATTAAGTCCTTTCGTTGCTGCGTTTGCAAAGGTCATTTGATTAAAGAAAAAAAATAATGATTTTTTTCTTATTTAAAAAGAAATGGCTTTCGGAAGTTTCTTTAAAAACATTGTTAAAAAAGCTGGACAGTTTGTAAATAAAATAAAACCTATTATCGGAACGGCTGTACGAATTGCAAATCAGATTGCTCCTGCAATAGGAACAATAGGAAATAGTATTGGAGGAAATATTGGAACTGGATTAAGAACAATAGCAGATGGAACTCAAAAATATACAGGTAAAATAATGGATAATACTAATAAATGGGTGCCAAATGAACATGCAAAAGGATTTAATATGCCTTTATTAAAATAGTTTAAGAGTACATTTTCATCCTAATTTCTTCATCTAATTTTGGTTCGTCAGGAGGAATTATTTTGACTATTCTAATTACAAGATTACAAATTTCTATGAATACAATACATCCTAATAATAAATTTGTTAAAAACATTTATTAAAAAATAAAATTTTTTTTCTCCAATTAAATGGAAACAAATAATGCTGAAAATACTTGGACAGAATTAAAAATAATAGAACCTATTGAAAATTATTTAAAGGAATTTAAAACGCCAGAAGAGTTTAATGTTTGGTATTCTAAACATAAGAATGAAGTAGATGCACAAACAACATATATGCTTAATAAAAAATATCATATAGATGGTTATAGAATTACAAAAATAAAAGGTGTATTAATGCTCAAAAAATGGAATGGCATAAAATATTACTAACGATCTGATATCCAAAATGATATTAATGAAATGAAAAAAACAATTAATTCGATAATAAAATTTTTAAATTCATCTCAACAAA
>CASPLF010000027.1 GCA_949422915.1 uncultured Mycoplasmatales bacterium | reverse complement strand
CATTACAAAGTAATACATTTAGCGGTGTTTGTCCTTCTGATGGAACAGTTACTGTCACTAACCCTAGTGGACATGATAGTGATGAATTACTTCAATATTTACTTGATAATGGTGGTTTACCACAAAGTTGAGCTAAAGATGTTGGTCCGGAATTACCAGACAGTGTTTATGATATAGATGAAACAACCAAAGCTTTAAGAGGTTTTAAAAGTGGAATTGATTGATCTCAATATCAAAATATCTGTGACACTATGAAAATTCCAGCAAGAGTAACAAGTATTGATCAAAATGCTTTTGGTGGAAATAAAGACTGCCCTAGTTTTATTAAAAAAGTGACTTTTGCTAAAAATTCTCAATTAACAAAAATTAATGAATGTGCTTTTACTTACAATCAAAATATAACTTCAGTTGATTTTTCTAATGCAACAAATTTGTCTTCAATTGACAATGGTGCTTTCTATTATGCAGGTTCCTTAAGTTCAGTAATTTTTCCAAGTGGTCTATCTGAAATAAAAGAAAATGTTTTTGAGAGTTGTTATAGTTTAACAAACATTACTTGAAACGGCTGAACTGGAGGAATGGATCATATAGATATGAATTCATTTAGTGGTTGTCCTTCTGGTGGAACAGTCTCTATAAATAATCCTGGTGAATATGAAAGTATAGACTTGCTCAACTATTTAATACAACATGGTGGATTACCAGAAAGTTGAAGAGCCGCTTTGCCGGAGAGTGTTTTAAACATTGATGCAAACAACGTCTTACAAGGATTTAAAAGTGGTATTGATTTATCACAATATGAAAGCGCTTGTGATACTATACGAATTCCAGCAAGAGTAACAAGTATTGCTGATGACGCTTTTTATAATAATACAAAATACGAGACAACAATTCCATTATTTATTACAAAATTAACTTTTGCCGAAGGTTCTAATTGTTCTTCAATTGGAGAATACGCTTTTGAAGATTCACCATTAACTTCAGTATGTTTTTCAAATTGTCACAATCTCTCACAATGTTATCCTGACGTTTTTTTAGATTGTTCATCATTAACTTCAGTAGATTTTTCAAATGCAATCAATTTAAGTTCAATTGGGGATAGTGCATTTGAAAGATGTTCAGCATTAAGTTCTATTGATTTATCAAATTGCACAAATTTATCATCAATTGGTCTACGTGCTTTTGGGAATTGTCAAAACCTAACTTCTGTAAGTTTTCCAAAAAACTTATCAGTAGTTGGAAATAATGCTTTTTGGTATTGTCATAATTTAAGTAGTATTACATGAAATTCTTGAGATGGTAAATCTTCAATTGGGTCAAAAGCCTTTTTAGGGATCTCTTCTACAGGAACGATTGTTGTAACTAACCCAAGTGATGATGCACATGATAGCTTGGCATTGCTTGAATATTTACAAACTGTTGCCTCAACTAGTGAATTCCCGACATCAGGCTGAACAGCTGTATATTAAAATAGTTTTATTAAATATATTTATTTGTTATTTAATTTGCATTATTGCTATAATTTATATTATTAATATATAGGAGATAAAAATGAAATTATTCAATAAACACAATTGCAAGATTACTGAAGTAATTCCTTACGAAGTATTAGATTCTAGAGGATTTCCTACAGTAGCTTGTATCGTAAAACTAGCTTGTGGTGCTGTTGGTAAAGCAATGGTTCCATCTGGTGCTTCAACAGGAGAAAGAGAAGCATTAGAATTAAGAGATGGTGATAAAAAACGTTTCAATGGTAAAGGTGTATTAAAAGCTGTTGAAAATATTAAGAAAATTATCACTCCAGCCGTTATCGGAATGGATGCTTCTAAACAAGCTGAATTAGATGATACAATGATTAAATTAGATGGTACTGAATTTAAAACAAATTTAGGTGCTAATGCAATCTTAGCTGTTTCATTAGCTGCTGCTAATGCATCTGCTAATGCATATGGTAAACCTTTATACCAATACATTAGAGAAAACATTTTAGGAAGTAATGATAATTTATACAAGATGCCTGTTCCAATGTTAAATGTTATTAACGGTGGTGCACATGCAGACAACACTATTGACTTCCAAGAATTTATGTTTATGCCAGTAGGTGCTACAAGCATTAAGAAAGCTGTGCAAATTGCTTCTGAATGTTTCCATGCATTACAAAGTATTCTTAAATCTAAAAAACAATCTACTGGAAAAGGTGATGAAGGTGGATTTGCTCCTGATTTAGATAAAGCAGAAGATGCTTTAGACTTAATGGTAGAAGCTATTAAAGCTGCAGGATATCAACCAGGTGTTGATAAAGATGTTGCTATTGCATTAGACGTAGCTGCTAGTGAATTATATGATTCTGAAAAGAAAGTATATGTTTTCAAAAAAGCATTAGCTGAAAAGATTTTATCAGCTGAAGAAGCTCACAAAACTACTGATCAAATGATTGACTATTTAGAAAAATTAATTAAGAAATACCCAATCATTTCAATTGAAGATGGCTTAAGCGAAAACGATTGAGAAGGTTTCATTAAATTAATGGAAAGAGTTGGAGACAAAATCCAAATTGTAGGTGACGACATTTATTGTACAAATCCTAAGATTTGTATGCGTGGTGTTGAAAACAAAGTTACAAACGCAGTTTTAATTAAGTTAAACCAAATTGGTTCATTAACTGAAACAATTCAAACAATTAAGATTGCAATGAATGCTAAATGATGTGCAGTTGTATCTCACCGTTCAGGTGAAACAGAAGATACAACAATTGCTGATTTAGCAGTTGCTTTAGGAACTGGACAAATTAAAACAGGTTCTATGTCTAGATCTGAAAGAATTTGTAAATATAACCGTTTAATTGAAATTGAAAACGAATTAGGTGTTAGAGCATCATATGATGGTGTAAAAACATTCTACAATTTATCTAAATAATTATTTATATGGCTAAGAAATCTACTAAAGTAAAAAAGATTGCAATATTAGCATCAGGTGGTAATTCACCTGGTATGAATAATGCTGTTATTGCTTTATGTAAGAAAGCAATAGCTAAAAAAATTACTCCTTATGTTATCTATGATGGTTACAAAGGATTGCTTGAAGAAAAGTTTGTCTTAATCGACCAAGAAAAATTACTTCATATTGAAGAATATAATTCACGTGGTAATATTTTCATTGGATCAGCACGTAGTCTTGATTTCTACAAACCAGAAGTAAAAGCTAAAGCTGGTAAGATTTTAAAAAACCATGGAATCGATGTTTTATTTGCTGTTGGAGGAGATGGTACATATAAAGGTGCTGCTGGTCTTCATAAATACGGTAAAGTTAATGTTATGGGTTTACCTGGTACAATTGATAATGATATTTCAAGTAGTGAACAAACTATCGGCTTCTTTACTTGCTTAAACAGAATCGTTAATACAATTGATGCATTAAGAGATTCATTTGATTCTCACAGTGGTGTATGTTTCTGTGAAGTAATGGGTAGAGGATTTAGTGATCTTGCAATTTATGCAGGTGTTGCTACTGATGCAGAAGCTATTGTTACAAAAGATAATCTTAAGACTAAGGAAGAATTCTTAAAGATTGCAAATGAAACTAAAAACAACGGCAAACGTTCATGTTTATTTGTAATTACTGAAAGTCTATATGGTAAAGATGGTTTACCATCATTACAAGAAATGGCTAAATATATTGAAAAAGAAACAGGTAGAGTAACAAGGGTTAATGTTATTGGTCATGTTCAACGTGGTGGAACAACTGATGCATGAGATCGTGCTAATGCTACATTAATGGCATACAAAGCTATGGATTGTGTTTTATCTGGAAAGTTCAATAGAGTTATTTCAATGATTAAAGGTCAAATTGTAGACATTGATATCATGAAAGCAACAAATGCAAGTAGAAAGAAAAACAAAATGAACATTTTGAAAGAACATAAAGAAGTTTCTTTAATTTAAATTTCAAAACACAGAGGTAACACTCTGTGTTTTTTCTTATAATTTTTAATATGAAAGTTTTAATTAGTCCTGCAAACTATGAAAACGCTCTCGATCTTATTAACATTAATACTGATTATTTAATTATTGGTCAAGAAGGTTTTTCGGCAAGAAAGAATTATGATTTTTCTTTTGAAGAATTAGAAAAATTGATTTCTCAAAAGAAAAACACAAAAATTCTTGTTTTAGTTAATCGAATCTTTTTTGAAGAAGACATTGATTCTTTAACTAAATATTTAGTTAATTTATCTAAATTAAACATTGATGGAATAATCTTTGCTGATTTTGGAGTGATTCAAATTTGTAATGAACAAAACCTAAAATTTGATTTTTTTTACAATCCTGAAACATTAGTTACAAATTACGGTAGCTTTGATTTTTATTTAAGAAATAAAATTAACAGTGTTTTTATTTCAAGAGAATTAAGAAAAAAAGAAGTTTTAGAAATCTTAGACAATAAAAATCAAATGAAGGTTGGTATGCAAGCAGCGGGATATTCATTTATTATGGAATCTAAATGAAAGATGATTGAAAATTTTAATCAAGAATATAACCTTCAAATTCCAATAAATAAAAAATTATTTTTAAGTGAAGAAACAAGAAACTTTCCAACAATTATTTATCAAGATAAATATGGTACATATTTATATACAGCATATAGTTTATCAATAATTAAGTTTTTAGATGAATTAAACAAATTGGATTATTTATACATTGATTCATTTTTACATGATGCAAACTGAACATTAGAAATTACTAAATTATATAAGCAAGCAATTACAAACCCAACTGACATTGTTAAATACGAATCATTAGAAAAGCAAATTTGTAAAAACGAATCTGTTAATAATGGATTTTTAGGAGACGCCAAAGATATGGTGTATTTAAAAGATGAAAAATAAAATTGAATTACTATCACCAGCTGGTGACATTATTAAAGGTAAATATGCTTTAAATTATGGAGCAGATGCTATTTATTTAGGAGCTAAAGCATATTCGTTAAGAGCAAGAAGCTCTAACTTTGATTTTAAAGAAGTAGCAGAAATTATTAACTATGCACATTCATTAAATAAAAAAGTATACCTTGTCACAAACATTGTTTGTCACAATGCTCATCTAAGTGCTTTTGATGATTTTATAAAACAAATTATTCCTCTTAAACCAGATGCATACATTTGCACTGATCCGTTTATTATGGATCATATTAGACAACATGATAAAAATGCAGAGATTCATGTTTCTACTCAACAATCAATATGTAATTCTAAAGCTGCATTATTCTTTAAGAATAATGGGTGCAAAAGAATCATCTTAGCTCGTGAGAATAGTTATGATGAAATAGTTAAAATGATTCAAACACTGAAAAATGCTATAGATATAGAACATTTCATTCATGGAGCGTTATGTATTGCTTATTCAGGCAGATGCATGATCAGTAATAATTTTTCATTAAGAGATTCTAATGTTGGTGGTTGTGCTCAAAGTTGTAGATGAGTTTACAAAATTTTTGATGAATCGAAAACTTACTCTAACAAGTTTACTATGTCAGCTAAAGATATGAATCAAATAGCTAACATGTCAAAATTAATAGATTCTGGAATTAAATCATTTAAGATCGAAGGCAGAATGAAGTCTGAGTATTATATCGCCACCGTTGTTAATACTTACCGTAAACTAATTGATGAATATTTATCAACAAGACAAATAAAAGATATGAATAAGTATCTTGATGAAATCAAGAACGCTGAAAATAGACCAACAGCACAAGGTTGATTTGATGGTCATCCAAATAAAGACGAGATGCTTTATCATGATGTCCAAACCAAAGTCAATCAAATTTTTGCTTTTGTTGTTTACAAAAAAATCTCAAATGACACTTATGAAGTTATTTCAAGAAACAACTTCAACAAAGATATGGAATTTACTATTATTGGTCCAAATCATCAAAACATTAAAACAAAAATTAAATTTATTAAAGATGAGCTAGGTAATTTAATTTCTGTAGTTAAAACACCAATGAGTAAGATAAGTATTACATTTGATCAACAGCTTGAGTTAGATAAAAATGATATAGCAAGAATTGCTAAATAATTTCTTTCTTTAGCATTATTTTTAATAAAAATTAAAAATTTTTTTATTCATTTTAATTTGAAAATTCAAGGGTTTTTGAACAACTTGTAAAAATTTTTTTACAAAAATAGTCTCTTTGAACCAT
>CASPLF010000026.1 GCA_949422915.1 uncultured Mycoplasmatales bacterium | reverse complement strand
CTAAGTAATTTGTTTTTTTCATTTTTTCTCCTACCTATAATTTTATTTTAATATAAAATATTAAAATAATTTAACAAAGAGCTTTATTAAATAAAATATTTAAAAAATATTTTAATAGATAAAAAAATAATTTATACTTATTAGGTAATGTTCAATAAGAAAACAAATAAACCTAAGAATAAAAAGAAACTTTATAGTCCATCTATATTTGCAATTTTACTTTCTTTATTATTCTTAGTAATTGTTATAAGTTGAATTCTTTATTGATCAACAGGGGCAAATCCTTCTGGTAATTTCCACCCTGCTGGTATTTTAGAAATATTTACAGCACCAATTAAAGGGTTTGTAAACTCAGCAGACCTAATAATCTTCTTATTTTTAATGTCTGCTTTCTTGAAAGCAGTAAATGAATCTAAAGCTTTAGAAGCAGGAATTGGATCAATCTTTTTAAAGCTTAAAGGAAAAGAAACTTCATTAATCATTATTCTTTTCTTTGTTTTTGTATTATGTGGTACAACATTTGGTATGTGTGAAGCAGCTATTCCATTCTACTTCCTATTAATACCTGTATTAATAGCGGCAGGATATGATTCATTTACAGCATTCTTAGTTATTTGTTATGGGGCTGGTATTGGTGTGTTAGCATCAACAATAAACCCTGTATTAATTGATAATGCATTTAATGCTGCAAATAGTGGTATTGCTTCTGTATTTACTGATGTACAAGCATTATTATCATCAACAGGAATCGTATGACGTTTAGTGTCATTGGTTGTTTTGTCAGGATTTGTAATTTGTTATATTTTATGGTATACAAAAAGAATTAAAGCAAATCCTGCTAAATCAATTGTTTATGATTTAAGAGATAAACATTTAGAAAATTTTTCGTTTAATGTTAATTCAATTCCTCCATTAACTAAAAAGAGAAAAATTATTCTTGTTTGCTTTTGTTTAACATTTTTAATGTTAATCATTGGTGCTATTCCGTGAGACACAATGACAGGAATGAATGGATTTCAAATGTTAGGTAATGTCCTTGCATCATATTTTCCATACTTAGTAGGTCAGACATATGATCCTATTACTCACCAAGTTGTTGCAAATATTGATCCAATTGGTACTTGATCAATATTTGAAATGGCATTCTTATTTTTTGTTGGAGCATTTGTTGTTTCAATAGTAGATTGACATGGAGAAAAAGCATTTGGTAACTTAGTAATTGGTGGTGCTCAAGAATTTGTTGCGGTTTCATTGATATTAGCTATTGCTAATGGTTTTAGTATTTTATTAGCCGAAACCGGAATCCAAACAGTTTTAATTAGTGCAATTAGTACAACATCAAAAGTAATGCCTGCACCTGCGTTTGCAATAGTGATATTTATATTGTTCTATATTATTTCGATTTTTATTCCATCAATGTCTGGTTTTGCTCGAAGTGTATTCCCAACAGTTGGTCCAGCATTAACAGGAGGGGTAGCAGCTGTTAATGGAACTGGAATGACTGTGTCTGGATCAATCTTAGGTTTCTCATTTGCAAATGGATTAGTTAACTTAACCATTCCAACAGCAGCTCCTTTTGTTATCGGGTTACAAGTTTCAGATATTTCATTATCTAGATTCTATAAATCTGCATGACCATTAATTTTGGGTGTTTCAGTATTATCAATCACTTTATTAATGGTTGGTACAGCATTACCAGGAAGCTCAATATTCTAAATAAATTTTAAACTCCATATCTATGGAGTTTTATTTTTTAAAAATAAATTAGCACTCTTACCATTTTTGTGCTAAAATATTAATATACCATTAGGAGGTATCATGAATTCACCATTATTAATCACTCGTGGAATAATCATATTGCCATATTCTTCTGACACTTTAGATGTTGGAAGAAGTATGTCAATTAATGCAATTACCGCTTCTACAGATCTTAAAAAGATAGTATTACTATCACAAAAAGATCCATCTATTGATAACCCAAATCCTGAAGACTTATATAAAGTAGGCACATTATGTGAAATTACTAGTTTAAAGAAAGCAGATGATGATTCTTTAACTATTACATTTAGAGGATTAAAAAGAGTTAAGATTTTAAACATTAAAGTTGATGGATTGGATAATCAACAAAACCAACAATATTATTCTTGTCAATACGAAGTGTTGAAAGATGTTAATACAACAAACCCTGAAGTTGCATCTAAATTAAAAGAAATTGCTAATATTTTAACTGTTAGAAACCCTAAAATTTCTGACAATGATGCAAAAATAATCAAACAATTATTTTCTAACATTAAACCAACTACCAATTCTAAAGTAATTGATACAGTTGCTAATTTATTAGCAATGTCAACTACTAAAAAACAAGCAATTCTAGAAGAAGTTGATTTAACAAAACGTGTTGAATTATTATCTAAACTTTGCATAGTTGATGATGAAATGTCAAAAATTGATAGAGAATTAAACAATAAAGTTGCTAAGTCACTAAATAAAGGACAAAAAGAATTTTATCTTCGTGAGAAGATGAAGGCGATTAAAGAAGAGCTTGGACAATTATCGTCAAGAGAATCTGAAGTTGAAAGTTTTAAAAAGAGAGTTAATGAAAATCCTTATCCTAAATATATTAAGGATAGAGTTTTATCAGAACTTGCTAAAATTGAATCTACTCACCCTCAAGAAGCTGCGTTAAATTTGTCATATGTACAATGATTGCTGGATCTTCCTTGATGACAAATGACTAAAGATTCAATTGATTTATCTAAAGTTATAAAAACTTTAGACGAATCTCATTATGGTTTGGAAAAAGTAAAGCAAAGAATTATCGAATATTTAGCAATTAAAATGCGTTCGCCAAACTCTAAAGCACCAATTATCTGTTTAGTTGGTCCTCCAGGTGTTGGTAAATCTACATTAGCTTATTCTATAGCTAAATCTTTAAACAAAACATTTGTTAAAGCTGCTCTTGGTGGTGTAAGAGATGAAGCAGAAATTAGAGGTCATAGAAGAACATATTTAGGTTCTATGCCAGGACGAATCATTAAAGCTATGAAAAAAGCTGGCGTAATTAACCCTCTATTCTTATTAGATGAAGTAGATAAAATGACTAGTGATATGAGAGGTGACCCTTCAAGTGCTTTACTAGAAGTTTTAGATACAGAACAAAACTCAAGATTCAGTGATAACTACATTGAAGAAGATTATGATCTATCTAAAGTTATGTTTGTAGCAACTGCTAACTATCCAGATCAAATCCCCGCACCTTTATATGATCGTTTAGAAATTATTGAATTAACTTCATATACTGAAAAAGAAAAATTAGAAATTGCTAAACATTATTTAATACCTAAAGTATTAGCAGATTCATGTGTTTCGAAAGAAGAATTAAAATTCGAAGACGATGCTATCTTATACATAATTAGACATTACACAAGAGAAGCAGGCGTTCGTGAACTTGAACGTCTAATTAGAAACATTACTAGAAAGTTTGCTGTTAAACAACAAGATAAAAAGATTAAATCTGAGATTGTAAACATAGCTATTGTTAAAGAAGATTTAAAGAAAGAATTATTTGAATACAATATCAAAGATGAAAAAGCTCTTCCGGGTGTAGTTAATGGTATGGCTTACACAACAGCTGGTGGTGATTTATTACCAATTGAAGCAACATGTTTTCCAGGTAAAGGCAACATTGTTATTACAGGTAACTTAAAAGAAACTATGAAAGAGTCTGCATCAGTTGCTTTAGGTTATGTAAAGGCAAATGCAGAAGCATTTGGACTTAAGAACATTGATTTTAGTAAAATTGATATTCACATCCACGTTCCGAGTGGTGGTATTCCAAAAGACGGCCCTTCAGCTGGTGTTGCATTAACAACTGCTATCATCTCTGCATTAAGTAAGAAAATTGTTCCAAGCACAATCTCTATGACTGGAGAAATTACTTTAAGAGGTAAAGTATTAATCATTGGTGGTATTAAAGAAAAAGTAATTTCAGCTTTCCGTGGTGGAGTAAATGAAATCTTTATACCTAAGAGTGATGAAAGATATCTTGATGATGTTCCACAAGAAGTAAGAGATAAAATTAAATTCCATTTAGTAGAACACTACGACGAAATCTTTAATTCAATCTTTAAGAGATAAAATAAAACTCCCAAATGGGAGTTTATTTTTTGCAAACTTTTTTCAATAATTCTAATTCTTTAGCTTTTTGTTTGTTAACTAAATGATTTTTGCTATTAAGGATGTGATTAAAGTTATTTTTATGATATTCTGTAAAACTCTTGTTTTGGTGTTTTAAATTGTAACTACCAAAATAACAATCTTCGTCAGAACTAATTTTTAAACCATTATGTTTACTAGTTTGAATAAGTTCATAATAATGATTAGATTCCTTAATTATTTCTTCATATTGAATTTTATAATCATTATCTTTTAAATAACTTCTTAATAGATACGCATTGTTGTTAGGAACTAAAATATAACTATCAATTAACAATTGCTTAGGTTTATTAGATAAAATATTAATAATGTTTTTACCGCCCATACCAGCAATAATACAATAATCAATTTTATCCTTAATTTTTAAATCTTTCAAACCATCATTTAAGATATTATTGGTTTTATTTAATAAATTAAATTTATTAAGGTTTTTAATTGTATTGTCTAATGGTGCTTGATTAATTTCAATGTTATAAACAAAAGCAGCAACCTTGTTAGTTAAAGATTTAATTGCTACTTTTGCATGATCACTACCAACATCAATGATAATGCTATTTGGTTTAATTAAATTAACTATTTTATTAATCCGCATCAACCATGAAGTTTAATAACTTAGCACTCTTACTTGGGTGTTTTAGTTTTCTAATAGCTTTAGCTTCAATTTGTCTAATAGATTCTCTTGTTTTGCCTAAGATCTTAGCAGTTTCTCCTAAAGACAATGGAGATTTGTAGTTTTTATTGATTTCATTTAACTTTTGTTCTTCAGTTAAATTTGAATCATTGATTAATGATTCAGAGTAAGAAATTATTGGTTTTTTATTGCCTTCAGTTGTTCTAATAGCAGGTAATTCTTTTCTTATAATTCCATATCTTAAACGAACAATTTCTTCTTCAGTTTCAGTTAATACAGTTTTTAATAAATCATTAATATGATCTTTAACAAGATCATTTTCTGTAAATTTATCAGGTGTTTCAGAATCTGTTTCTTTAATAAAGTCTACAAATTGTGATTCTTCATCATGACCAATTGGTTTATCAAGAGAAACAGGATCAACACTGATCTTTTTAATATCACTTACCTTTTTGATTGAATAGTTGTGACCCATAGATTTTAATTTTTGAGTTAACTCTTCAATTGTTGGTGTTCTACTTAATTCAGTAGTTAATTCCTTTTCAGCGTGCGAAATTTGGTTAATACATTCAAGCATATGAACGGGAATTCTTATAGTTCTTGATTGTTCAGCGATTGCTCTAGTAATTGCTTGTCTAATTCATCAAGTTGCATAAGTACTAAATTTGTTACCACGTTTATAATCAAACTTTTGAATAGCCTTGATTAAACCCATAGTTCCTTCTTGGATCAAATCTTCCATATCTAATCCTCTGTTAGAAAACTTTTTAGCAATACTTGTTACAAGTCTTAAGTTAGAAGTAACTAATTGGTTAACAGCATATTCTCTTTCTCTAGGGTTAGTAGAACCAAGCTTTCTAGCAATCACCACTTCGTCCTTGGCGTTTAACATTTTAGAGTAACTTAATGTACCTAAAAATGTTCTTACACCATCTGCAACACGGTCTTTTGTAGAAATTTTAATCCCTTGCAAGTTGTTAACTTGAAAGTGTTTGTTCTTTGGAACATCTTCATCATATTCATCAGCGTTAGCTAATGTACCAGTTATTTTAATTCCAAGATCTTTTAAAGATTTCTCAATTTTTTGGTGTAGTTCATCGGTATAGTCTCAACCTTTAAAGTTGTTTTTAACATTTTTAATATCGATAACATTTTTATTACGGTGCTTTTTTTGGTGATCTTTTAAAAGTTTTTTAAGTTTAATGTCATATTCGAAATCAGTAATCTTGTTGGCAGTTCCTTTAGATTCAAGGATTGTTGAAAAATATGTTTTTTTCTTATTTGCTGATTTATTTACCGGTTTCTTTGCAGGTTTTGTTTTAACACTTTTTTTATTTGATTTAGTCTTAATGTCTTTTGTTGTTTTAACATTCTTTTTTGGTTTATTAACTTTTTTAGGTTGTTTCTTTACTACTTTCTTTGCAGTTTTTTTTATAGGTTTTGATGATTTAGTTATCTTCTTTTTAGGAGAAGATTTTTTTGTTTTTACTATATTTTTAGATTTGCTTTTAACGTTAGTTTTCTTCATATAATTAGTTTTATATTATAAATAAAAAAGTATTAATATAAATTAATACTTAATTATTTAATAAATCTGAATTACATTCACATGCTTACTGCACTTCTATTTGGGAATGGAGACATTCTTACATAAGTAGATTTTTTAGCATTTGAAGTAGAATAAGACTTTTGACCATTACTTGAGTCAGCGGTGACTTTATCCACTACACTAGTAATTGTTGAGCCTATGGTGCTAGCAATCATTGTAACAGCCATAACTGCTACTCACGCTGCCATAACACCTAAACCACCATTAGTCTTTTTCTTCAGATCTTGACTAATTTTTTTCATATTTATTCCTTTCTTTTAACTAAATATTTAGTAGTTATTTAGTTTTAAATTTATTAAATTCATTTATGCTTCTTGAACTGATCAAGAACCATTTGATTAAATCTTTCTTGTTTCGCAAAACCTTCTAAGACTATTTGTCTTAATGATTTTTGTTTTGGTTTTATTGTAGTTTTTGAACATTTGACATCTTTGAACATAGTTTAATGTAAATTATTCAATTCATTTATGTTTTTTGAATTGTTCTACAACAATTTTATTAAACTTTTCTTGATGTTTATTAAACTGTTCTTGACGTTTTCAACGTTCTTCTTGTTTTTTAAAACCTTCTAAGACTATTTGTCTTAATGATTTTTGTTTCATACCTGACTTACCTTGTTTGTTTGTCTTTTGTTTCATAGGTTGCAATATTATTATATCATCATAGTTATAAAGAACCTTGAATGTTCGAGGTTTGCCATTTTCTATTAAAGAATTTAAATGTTTTGACTTTATCATATTTTGTTATGTCAATAAAAATACCATTTACATCAATGTATTTGTGTATATTTTAGTTACCATTTATGAAGGTTTAAATATACTATTTACCCCTTCACTATATATCTATGGTTTTAGTTGCTGATTTTTGTAAAAAACTTTTTTCATTTATTTAAAAATCCTAGTATTTTCGATGTTTATGAATAAAAAAATTTTATTAATTTTATCAAAATAATGTTCTTAAATCAAAATATTGGATATTGATTTTAAATCATTTTATTCTACTTATTACTAATATAAATAATTTATTAATAAACAAAGTTGCAAAAAAAACAGTATAAATATTAAAAAATAAGAGAAAAATATGAACAAGAAGTTATTTAAAATTGCAA
>CASPLF010000025.1 GCA_949422915.1 uncultured Mycoplasmatales bacterium | reverse complement strand
AATCCATGAATTTTGTTAAACGAGAATACAGGAACTTTAACATATCATCTTTTAGGTTCAGCAGGGTATAAATCAAAGATACCCAATTCTTTTAGAGATTTGCCTAAGATAACTTCAGTAGCGATATCGGCTAAAGAATATCCTGTAGCTTTAGATAAAAATGGAACTGTTCTACTACTACGTGGATTTACTTCAATAATATAAACTCTATCATTCTTATCAACAATGAATTGAATGTTGAATAAACCAACAATACCAATTGCTAACCCTAATTCTTTTGCATATTGAAGAATTGTTCCTTTAACTTTATTTGAAATACTAAATGAAGGGAACACACTAATTGAGTCACCGCTATGAATACCAGTTTTTTCAACTAATTCCATAATGCCTGGAACAAAAACATCTCTTCCATCACAAATTGCATCTACTTCTACTTCTTTACCTGTAATATATTTGTCTACCAACACAGGTTTATCTTCATCAATTTCAACAGCTGTCTTTAAGTAGTGTTTCAATCCCTTTTCATCAGCAACGATTTGCATTGCTCTGCCACCTAATACAAATGAAGGACGAACTAATACTGGATAACCGATCTTTTTAGCTGCAGCTAAACCTTCAGAAATTTTAGTTGTAGCTAACCCACGAGGTTGTGGTATGTTTAAATTAATTAAAAGGTTTTCAAATAATCTTCTATCTTCAGCACGGTCAATAGCTTCTACTGATGTACCAATAATTTTAACACCACGTACTTGTAATGGACCAGCTAAGTTAATTGCTGTTTGACCACCTAATGAAGCAATTACACCATCAGGTTTTTCAAACTCAACAATATTCATTACATCTTCTGGTGTTAATGGTTCAAAATATAGTTTGTCAGCAGTTGTGTAATCTGTTGAAACAGTTTCTGGATTGTTATTAATAATAATAGCTTGGTAACCTGCTTTCTTAATAGTTTGAACAGCATGAACTGTTGAATAGTCAAATTCAACACCTTGTCCAATACGAATAGGTCCAGCACCCAACACAATAATCTTTTTTTGTTTAGATAATTTAGATTTATTTATTCCTTGATAAGACGAATAGAAATAAGGGATGTATGCATTAGTGTGGAATGTATCAGCCATTTTATAAATAGGCATAATGTGATTCTTTTTACGTAAATTGAATAATTCAATTTCTTTCATCTTTCATTGCTTAGAAATGTATTTATCTCCAAAACCTATTTTCTTAGCTTCTTTTAAAACTTTAATATCTTTTGGATTTTTAATAATTACCTTTTCATAATCAATAATTTTCTTTAATTCAATTAAGAAGAATTCGGTAATCATTGACACTTGGTGAATTTTCTTAGTAGATTCTCCACGTCTAATCAATTCGGCTACAGCATAAATGCTATCATCTCTAAATTGTTTAATGTATTCATAAATTTTTTCAGTAGAGTATGAATCAAATTTCTTTAATCAGAAGTGATAAACTCCAGTTTCAAGACATCTAACTGATTTAAGTAAACATTCGCTTAATGTAGAACCGATTCCCATTACTTCACCAGTAGCTTTCATTTGGGTTCCTAAAGCATTTGATGCAGAAGTAAATTTATCGAATGGGAATCTAGGTAACTTAGCAACTACATAATCGAGAATAGGTGCTTTAGCTGCAGTTGTGTTGGCAATCTTAATTTCATTAAGATTCATACCAACAGCGATTTTAGTTGTAACTTTTGCGATTGGATAACCAGATGCTTTTGAAGCTAACGCAGATGAACGAGAAACACGAGGGTTAACTTCAATTAAAAAGTATTCACTAGTTTTAGGGTTCAATGCAAATTGAACATTACATCCACCAGCAACTTTAAGTTCTTTAATTAATTTAGTTGCACTCTTAATTAACATGTTTTCATCTTTTTTAGATAAAGACATGATTGGAGCAACAACAATTGAATCTCCTGTATGAACACCAACTGGATCAATGTTTTCCATACCACAGATAGTGATAACGTTATTAGCGTTATCTCTCATCATTTCAAATTCAATTTCTTTATAACCCTTAACTGATTTTTCAACTAATACTTGGTGAACAGGTGATTGCATCAAAGCATTTTCACCTAATTCAATTAATTCTTTTTCATTATTAGCAAAACCACCACCTGTTCCACCTAATGTGAAACCAGGACGAAGAACTACTGGATAACCAATTTTCTTAGCGGCTTTTTTCATGTGTTCAAGATCATAAGTAATTTCTGAAGGAATGACAGGCTCATTAATAGATTCACATAATTCTTTAAATAATTCACGGTCTTCTGCTAGTTGAATACTTTCACTGCTTGTTCCTAATAATTCAACACCACATTCTTTTAAAACGCCTTTCTTTTCTAATTGAACAGCCATGTTCAACCCTGTTTGGCCACCAATTCCTGGAATAATAGCATCTGGTCTTTCATGACGGATGATCTTAGCCACATATTCTAATGTTAATGGTTCCATGTAAACTTTATCAGCCATTTGAACATCAGTCATGATAGTAGCAGGGTTAGAGTTTACTAAAACCACCTTATAGCCTTCTTCTTTTAATGCTAGACAAGCTTGTGTTCCAGCATAATCAAACTCAGCAGCTTGTCCAATGACAATTGGACCTGAACCGATAATCATAATTTTTTTAATATCTTTTCTTTTCATAATGTTTTCTCCTTTTTTAATGTTGCTTATTTTTATTTAATATTCATCCATTCAACATTATTTGGATCCTTCTGGAAGGCCAATAATTTACGATGCTCAATTTCATTAATGTAATTTTGGTTAAGAGCAAATTTAACTAATGTATTAAAGTTTGATAATGAATGGTTAATTACATTAGCATTTTTTAAGTTGTCTTCACATTTTTGCAAGTTATAAGTAAAAATTGAAGCAATGCCTAGAACATTAATCTTATTGTTTCTTAAAATATTAACAACTTCGATTGATGATCCGCCTGTAGACATTAAATCTTCAATTACTACTACTTTTGCATTTTCAGGGATAAATCCTTCAATATGTTTTGCACGACCGTGATCTTTTACCTTACTACGAACATAAGCTGTTGGTTTGTTCATTTTTGTAGCAACAATAGCTGCATGAGGAATACCAGCCGTTGATGTTCCAACAATGTATTCGGCATCTGGGTAATACTCATTAATCATATTAACCATTTCATTTTCAATGATCTCCCTAGATTCTGGATAAGAGATAACTAATCTGTTATCACAATATATGGGTGATTTAATTCCACTTGCTCAAGTGAAGGGGTTAGATGGAGAAAGAAAGACTGCTTTTATTTTCAATAACTCATTAGCTACAATTTCTTCTCTATTCATCTTATTCTCCTTCCTTTAATTATTTCATAATTAAAATTAAAAGTATTATATATAAAATACAAAAAAAGACAATAAAATTATTTAATAATTTTAATCGTTATAAATACTTATAAATATTACTTATAATTAGTTTATTACTAATGAAAAATATTGCTGTTTTTATCTCTGGTGGTGGCACTAATTTACAAGCTATTATTGATGATTCTAAAAAATCAAAGTTTTATAAAATTGGCTTAGTAATTTCTAACAAAGAAAATGCTTATGGATTAACTAGAGCTAAAAAAGCAAACATTCCAAATTTATGTATTAAATCTAAAGAAACTGATATTATTTTAAAAACTTTAAAAGACCACAAAATAGATTACATTGTATTAGCAGGATATCTTGCAATTGTAGATCCTCAAATTATTAAAAAATATAAAAATAAAATTATTAATATTCACCCTTCTTTAATTCCTTCTTTTTGTGGACCAGGTATGTATGGACTTCATGTTCATGAAGCTGTCATTAAATCAGGAGTTAAAGTTAGTGGATGTACTACTCACTTTGTAAACGAAGAGGTTGATGGAGGAGCGATAATCATACAACATTGTGTTCCAGTTGATTATGGAGATACTGCAGAATCGCTCCAAAAAAAGATATTAAAATATGAACATCAAACATTAGTTAAATCAGTTAATTTATTAGTAAGACAAAAAATTAAAGTAATCAATGGAAGGACAAAGATATTAAAGTAATTATGAAAAAAAGAGCATTAATTAGTGTATTTAAAAAAGATAAAGCATTAGACATTGCTAAATTCTTATCTCAACACAATGTTGAAGTAGTTTCTACAGGAGGAACATACAAATATTTAAAAGAAAACAATGTTCCTGTAACAGAAATTAGTGATATTACTAAATTCCCAGAAATGTTAGATGGAAGGGTTAAAACACTTCATCCTATGGTTCATGGAGGAATCTTAGCTATCAGAGAAAATAAACAACATATGGACACAATCAATGAACACAATATTGTTCCAATTGATTATGTCATTGTTAACTTATATCCTTTCTTTGAAAAAGTTAAAGAGGATTTAACATTTGAACAAAAAGTTGAATTTATTGATATTGGTGGCCCAACAATGTTAAGATCTGCTGCTAAAAATTTTAAGGATGTAACTGTTATTTGTGATCCAGATGATTATGAAGCAGTTATGGATGAAGTAAGTAAGAATGGTTCTACTTCATTAGAAACAAGACAAAGATTAGCTGCTAAGGTATTTAATTTAACAACAGCATATGATGCAGCTATTTGCAATTTCTTGTCTAAAGATGAATTCCCTAAATATCTTTCAGTTTCTTATGTTAAGAAACAACCATTAAGATATGGAGAAAACCCTCATCAATCTGCTTGTTTTTATGAAGATACAGTAAGAAAAGGTGCGATGAATAGCTTTGAAATTCTAAATGGTAAACAATTGTCTTACAACAATTTCAAAGATGTTGATATTGCATGAAAATCAGTTTGTGAATTTGAACCAAATGAATATGCATGTTGTGCGTTAAAGCACAATACTCCATGTGGATTTGCAATAGGTAATTCAACTTTTGATTCATACATGAAAGCTTACAATGTAGACTCTACATCAATTTTTGGTGGTATTGTTGCATTCAACAACACAGTTACTGCAGATGTAGCTGCTGAAATGAGTAAGATTTTCTTAGAAGTTATTTGTGCTCCTGATTATGAACCAGAAGCATTAGAAATTTTAAGAAAAAAGAAAAACTTAAGAGTTCTTAAATTTAATTCTAAACCAACAAACAACCACGCATATATTAGTGTAGATGGTGGTATTATGGTTCAAAGTGAAGACTTAAACTCAAAAGAAGAATATAAAGTTGTAACTAAAATAGCACCAACTGACGAACAAATGAAGGACTTAAAATTTGCTATGAAAGTTGTTAAGTTTGTTAAATCAAATGCTATTGTTGTAGCAAACAACGGAGTAGCTTGTGGTATAGGTGGTGGCCAAGTTAACAGAATTTGACCTACACAAGACGCTTTAAAAAGAGGAACAGGAGCTACTGTTCTAGCTTCTGATGCTTTCTTTCCATTTAGAGATGTAGTTGATACATGCGCTAAATATGGAATTAAAGCAATCATTCAACCAGGAGGATCATTAAGAGATCAAGAATCTATTGATGCTGCTAACGAACATGGTATTGCAATGATTTTCACTGGAATAAGACATTTTAAACATTAGTTATGAAAATATTATTAATTGGATCTGGTGGTCGTGAACATGCATTAGCATGAAAGATGGCTCAAAATAAAAAAGTTACAAAAATATATGTTGCTCCAGGAAATGCTGGGACAGCTATTGAACATAAATGTGAGAATGTGGCTTTACATTCTAACAACGAATATGTTAAGTTTGCTAAAGCAAATAAAATTGATTTAACCGTTGTTGGTCCTGAAATTCCGTTAGTAGATGGAGTCGTAGATTTATTTAAGAAAAATAAATTAAAAATATTTGGACCAAATAAAAAAGCAGCTCAATTAGAAGGTAGTAAGGTTTTTGCAAAGAAGTTTATGCAAAAACATAACATTCCTACTGCAAAGTTTGGTAGTTTTACAAATCCAAAATCTGCTATTAAATATTTAAAAGAGAAATGCGATTTTCCAATAGTTATTAAAGCTGATGGATTAGCAGCTGGTAAAGGTGTAGAGATTTGTCCTGATTTAAAATCAGCTATCAACTGTATTAATGAATTTATGGTTAAGAATATCTTTAAAACAGCAGGTAGTAAAGTTGTTATTGAAGAATTCTTAGAAGGACCAGAAGCTTCTATTATTTGTATTACTGATGGTAATACAATATATCCTTTTATTTCTTCAAAAGATCATAAACAAGTATTTGATAACGATAAAGGTCCTAATACTGGTGGTATGGGCGCCATATGTCCAAACCCTTATGTAACAAAATCTGTTTTGAATGATTTTGTCAAACAAATAATGTTACCAACATTAAATGGTCTTAAAAAAGACAAGATTGATTTTATGGGTTTTATTTTCTTTGGAATTATGATTACAAAGAAAGGACCTAAACTTCTTGAATACAATGTAAGAATGGGCGATCCTGAAACAGAATCTATTTTACCATTGCTTAAGAATGATTTAGTTGATGTATTTAATAAAGCGTTAAGTAAAAAATTAAAAGATGTTAAATTATCTTGAGAAAAGAAAGCATCAATTAATGTTGTTTTATGTTCTAAAGGCTATCCTAAAAAAGCAGAAACAGGAAAAGAGATTAAGATTAAAAAATTAAAAAATTCTAAAATTTTCTTTGCAGGTACTAAACTTGAAAATAAAAAACTAATCACAAGTGGAGGAAGAGTTTTATCAGTTGTTTCTACAGGAAAAACTTTATCTGAAGCTACAAAAAAAGTTTATACTGACATTAAGAACATAAACTTTTTTGGAATGCATTATCGTAAAGATATTGATAAATAAAATTTTAAATTGTTACAAATTAAGGTATTCACTTTATATGCAGGTTTCTAAATGAATTTAAAATTTTATAATAAATTCCATTAGGACTTAGCAGTTCAATCGTTGTCGTTTATGAAACTACATTTTTCTTTAAGTCAATCTAATAAATTTTGTGAACTAACTGAGCTATTTAAAGATTCAACTTTTCCTGTTGTTGCATTTTCATCAAAACATCATCGAGAATTAATCGTTACTGCGAAAGAAGAAGGTATATCTCAAGCAATATAGTTCAATAACGGATTTTCACTAAATGCATAACCACCAATATAATTTAATTTTCTTGGAAGAATTACGGAGGTTAATGATTGATTTTCCGAAAAGGAATAACTACCAATTGATGTTAAATTAACACAATTTGACAAATCAGCAGAAATTAATCCTGTACGCATAAAAGAATAATCATCAAGTGATGTTAAACTTTGTGGAAGATTTATAGTTTTCAATGAGGTACAATCATTAAAAACAAAAGAATGAATCGTTTTTAAATTATTAGGTAATTTAACATCAGTTAGAGACTGGCATTTATAGAAAGCGTATCCACCAATTGTTGAACAATTAGATCCTTCAGCAAAAGTTAGTTTTTTAATAAATGATGGAATTGTTGATTCAGGAGAAGTATAAAAAGCTTTTTCATTAATGCTTGTTACTCTTGCCGGAATTTTCATAGTATCACACGTGTCTTTATATTTATTTAAATCAACTCCTGCTTTAAATCCTAATAAAACACCATTATCATCAATGTTATAAACACTTTCAGGTAATTCTGGACCGGTTATTCTTCATGATTCTGGTAATCCACCATTACTTAATAAATAGTTAAGTAATGCACGGCTATCGTATTCACCACTAGGGTTAGTTACAGTAACTGTTCCACCATCTTGACAAACACCGCTGAATGAAGTAA
>CASPLF010000024.1 GCA_949422915.1 uncultured Mycoplasmatales bacterium | reverse complement strand
AATTTAATAGTAATCCCACGTTCACGTTCGATGTCCATGGAATCTAAGATTTGATCTTGCATCTCTCTTTTTTCTAGTCCATGTGTTAACTCAATGATCCGGTCAGACAAAGTAGACTTACCGTGATCAATGTGAGCGATAATACTAAAATTTCTAATCTGTGATTTGTCCATTTTTATCGAAAGATTTTAAAAATTGAGTAAAGTATTTATAAAACAAGTTAGGTTGATCGACAGACACACAATGTGCAGCATTGTGAATGATATGAACTTCTAAATCATCAACATTAGACATATAGTTTTCATAAGTATCTGTTAAAGGAATATAAATATCCTTTTCTCCTAACAGCAGTAAAGTAGGAACATCGATTTTGTCAATACCATTTTGAATTCTGTTTAATGAAGAAAAATTCAAAATATTTATCAATAAACTTGAATATTCTTCTTTTTGTTCAGACATATCTTTAAAATAATGTGTTAATTTTGGTTTCAACAATTTTCTAGTCATTTCTTCTTTAATTAATGTGATGGTATTTTTAATAGAACTAAAAGAACGATTAATAACTCTTTTGTTGTGAGGAGCTTCTAAAATAATACCTTTTAATTTATTACCGAACGCTTTTTCACCAGCTAAAACAGAAGTTAATCCTCCACCCATAGAGTGTCCCATAATAACAAAAGAAGGTAAATTTAATTTTTTAATTTGTTCAATTACGTATTTAACTAAAAAATCAAATGTGATGTCTTCGATATCATACAAATCTTTCAAAGAACCATGACCTGGTAAGTCGAAAGTATAAAATTTATAACCAGCCTTTTTAACTGCTTTAGCTAACATAGGATGGTCTAATTTATTAGCACTGAATCCGTGGATATAAATTAAATTTTTCTTACTCTTCATTTAATGATATTATAATTTTAATAATGAAAAATGTAATCAATTCTAGGGATATTGTTAAAGACCTAGAAGATAAAGGGTTGGTTGTTGATGATAGTAAACAATTCAACTTCTACATTAAGAATTTTAATTACAATACTGTGATTTTAAATTACAGCGATGTTTTTTACCTAGATGAAAACAAGAAAAAATATGATCCAGAAGCTAATAGTTCACATCTAATTGCTTTATATAAGTTTGATCATGACTTAGGAAACCACATTTTAAGATACATCTTAGTTATCGAAAAAATGTTAAATACCAATGTAGCTTATGAGATTATTAATGAATTCCATATTACAGACAGATGTTTATTTAAAATTAACGAAAAATTCATTATTCAAAATATTTTACCAAACTTTAATAGTGTAGAAACTCATTTGTCTCCTAAATTATTTATTCATTCATGGATAAAATATTGTTCTACTAATAAAATAACCAAAAAATACTACAATCCTAATGGAAGAGATGAAATGGCTAGATGAGAAAACTGTCCATTAGACATAATGTGTCTAACATGGAGCTTCTCTACTACATTCTCTATCTTTTTAGCATTAACAGACAGGGTAAGAAATAGAATTATTAATAACTTTAGGTTATACCCAAGTCAATTAAAAGGGTTTTCAGATTTTCTTAAAAATGTTTTAAACATTAGAAATTTAATTTCACACAATTACCCAATCTACAATTGTGAGGTTAAATATCAATCTCCTGAGTTATCTGAAATATATAATTCAATTTTTAACATAAGTATAGATCATATCTCAGTTATGAATATGGTTGAACTTATTGAATACTTTGCATTCAATAAAACTTTAGTATCAAACACTAAATATTATTTTAAAAAGATGCAAGTTCCAGAGAAATTTAAAGCAAGGATTGAACAAAAATTAAATAAATAATATGGCAAAAGCTTTATATAAGAACTATCATTTAAGTTTATACGAAACAGAACGTGGTTTTATATTTGCTCAAAGAAGAAATATTAATTCTACAGCTACTCTTTTATACAAAAAAGAGAAGAGTGATTACAAATTCTTGTTAAGATATCAACCACTTCCTGAATTAAAAATTAATAATAAAAGAAGCGGTTGAAGAGAATTATTTCCTTGTTGTGTTACTGGTTCATTAGAACCAAAAGAAACACCAACAATTAATTGCATTAAAGAAGTTTTAGAAGAAACAGGATACAAAATTTCTAAAAAAGATATTAAAGCATCTTGTGTAGCTGTTGCATCTACTCAATCAAATGAATGTGTTTACAATTTCATTGTAGACATTACTAAAGCTCAAAAAACTAATGAAGGTGAAGGTGACGGAAGTATTTTTGAAGAAGTTTCAAGAAACATTTGAGTATCTCACAAAGAACTTAAAGATATTTTAAAAACTAAACTTTATTTATCTAGTCTAGCAAGCGCCTACTTATTATTTGTAGACAAAATTCTAACCAAATAAATCTTTTCACTTTATAAACCAAATATACAATACTATGTATTGTATAAGAGATATAATTAAATAAGAAAACATATGATTAATTTAAATAACCAAAATAAAAATAAGTTTACACTTAAAGCCGTTAAAAAAATATCATCAAAGACAGATGAATTTAACAAACAATTTTTATACGAATTAGATCCAAAGGATTTCTTAGGTGGTGATTTCTATAAAAAAATGAGAAATTACTTTGAAAAAATTAAATTTAACATTAACATTGATCTAAACTCATTCTTAGCTATTGTTAAGAAGGAAGATCAACTACCTTTATTAAATGCAATTTTTTCAAGTCATGAAAACATTTATCATTTACCTTGTTGTTTCAAATCTAAGTTACCTACAAAGATTCATCATAACTTTTTAGTAGATATTAAAAAATACGGGAAAGTAGTAAATGAAGCGCTTTCATTTGTTTATGCCGAATCTTTTTCTAGAAAACTAATGGGATTACCAAATAATTATTTAAATCCAGCTAAGTTTGTTCAATTTGTAAAAGAAGAATTTAGTAAATTTAACAATGTTGAAATCAAGGTTTTAGATAAGAAAGACTTAATAAATAAAAAAATGAACCTAATCTTAGGAGTTGGTGCAAATGCTAAGAAAGAAGACGAACCTATGTTATTGGTTGTTTCTTCAAAAGTAAAAACAGGTAAAAAATTAGCATTAGTAGGAAAGGGTGTTTGTTTTGACACTGGAGGATTAAACTTAAAACCAGGTTCATACCTAATGGGTATGAACTATGACATGTCAGGCGCGGCTGTTGTGGTAGGAACCATGATGGCTATTGCTAATAATAACATTAATGCAAATGTTTCAATCGTTTGCCCACTAGTAGTTAATGACATTAGTAATGAAGGTATGAAAGTGTCTGATGTAATTACTTCATACTCTAAACAAACTGTAGAGATTACTAATACAGATGCTGAAGGTAGATTAATTTTAGCTGATGCTATTACATATGCAGAAAAAGATCTTAAAGCAGATACAATTGTTTCTATTGCAACATTAACAGGCGCAGTAGAATATTGTTTTAGTGATGTATACACACCTGTTTGATGTACAAACAGAAAACAATTTAATTTATTCCAACAAGCTGCCAATAAAGCAGGTGAACTTATATGAGAAATGCCAATGCATTTTGAATATGAAAATAGAATGAAATCTTCTAAGATAGCCGACATGTTAAATAGTGAAAAAACAAGAGGAGCAGGTAGTTCTACAGCCGCTTGTTTCTTATCTTTCTTTAGAAAAAAAGCAAACTATAACCATATAGATATTGCTTCGACAAATGAATACAAATCTTTGCCATTACCGATTATGGTAAAGACTCTATACTACTTTACAAAGGAGTTTAAATAATATGTTATTAAAGAATAAAGTTGCAATCATTACTGGCGGAACAAGGGGAATTGGTTTTGAAATAGCAAGACAATTTATTATCAATGGAGCAAGTGTAGCTATTTGCGGTTCAAGAGATGAAACTGTTAACAACGCTTTAACATTATTAAAGCAAGAATTTAAAGACTTAAATATCTTAGGCTTTAAAACTAAGCTAACTGATGAACAAGAAGTTAATAACATGTTCAAACAAGTTGAAGAACACTTTGGAAAAATAGATATTTTGGTTAACAATGCAGGTGTATCATCTGCTACTCCAATCCAAAATTACACAGCAGAAGAATACGATAAGATTGTTAACATTAATATTAAATCTGTCTTTATTTGTTCAAAAGTAGCTGTAAGCTACTTAGCTAAAACTAAAGGAGTTATTTTAAATACAAGTTCAATGGTAAGTAAATATGGACAACCATCTGGAATAATGTATCCAGTAAGTAAATTTGCTGTTAACGGATTAACTATTTCATTAGCTAGAGAATTAGCAAGTAAACATATAAGAGTAAATGCGGTTGCTCCTGGGATAACAAAAACAGACATGGTAAAAGCGTTACCAGACGCTGTTATTCAACCATTAATTAAAACAATACCTTTAGGTCGTATTGGTGAACCTAAAGATATTGCTAATGCTTTTGTGTTTTTAGCTAGTGATATGGCTAGTTATATTACAGGCGAAGTCATCCATGTAGATGGATGTGCTCGTGCTTAATTAATCAACTAATAATGGTTTTCCTGTCATTTCACCAGGAATTTCAATATTTAAATATTTTAATATAGTAGGTGTTATATTACATAATGCGGCTTGTTCATTAGACAAGTTAATGTTGTGGTCTGTAATTATGAATGGAACAGGATTTGTTGTGTGTTTCGTTACTGGCTTGCCTGATTCGTCTGCCATTTCATCAGCATTTCCGTGATCTGCAGTGATAAACAATGTTGTTTTTGTTTCTTGAGCTTTATCATAAATTCTAGAAATCACTTCATCAACTGTTTCTACAGCCTTAATTGCAGCTTTAAGATTACCAGTATGACCAACCATGTCACCATTAGCAAAGTTAACAATAATAACATCAGTTTTATCCATTTCATTAAGTAACTTATCAGTTACTTCTAAAGCTGACATTTCAGGTTGTAAATCATAAGTTGCTACTTTTGGTGAATTTACAAGAATCTTTTTTTCATTAGGAAAATCAATTTCTTTTCCACCATCAAAAAAGAATGTAACATGTGCATACTTTTCAGTTTCAGCAATTCTTAATTGTTTCTTGTTGTGATCAGCAAGCACTTGCCCAAAAGTGTTTTTAATCACTTGTGGAGGATAAGCTACCATTGAAGGAGTAATTCCTTCATAGTTCATCATTGTAACAAAGAAAATGTTTTCTTTATGAACGTTTTTATAGTCATAATAATGACTACCATAAATCATGTGAGTTAATTGTCTAGCACGATCTGGTCTAAAGTTAGCAAAAATCACTGCATCGTTGTCAGCTAAAGCAATTTGTTCTTTAGAAACTCCTTTATTGTATGCAGGTAAGATAAATTCATCCGTAACATCTTTGTCATATGAACCTTGCACGTATTTAATAGGATCTAAGAAACAGTTATCTGTTTCACATGTAATAGCTTTGTAAGCTAATTCAACACGATCTCATCTTTTGTCACGGTCCATTGCATAATATCTTCCGGAAATTGTAGCTAACAATCCGTTGCATGATTGTAACTTAGATAAAATAATTGGTAAATCATTAATAAAAGTTTTAGGATCTACATCTCGTCCATCACTAAAACAATGTAAGACTGGTTGAACATTATTTTGATAAGCTAAATCAATTAGAGCTAAAATATGGTTAAGATTTGAATGAACACCACCATTAGAGCATAAACCCATAATATGGAATTTAGAATGATGCTTCTTAACATGATCAATTGCTTTTAAAAAAGCCTCATTCTTATAGAATTGTCCATCTTCTAATTCTTTATTTATTAAAGAAAGACCTGTATAAACAATTCTTCCAGCACCAATATTTAAATGGCCAACTTCTGAATTACCCATTTGACCATCAGGCAATCCTACATAATGACCAGATGCTTGCAATTGTGTGTGTGGATATTCTTTTAATAATTTATCTAAACATGGAGTCTTTGCTAATGCTACTGCATTATTTTTGGTATTAGCATTAATACCAACTCCATCCATAATAATTAATATTGCTTTACTATTTCTCATTTTGTTTCTTTACTCTTATGTATTCAGGACAAGATGTAATAATTTTGTAAAGGCTTTCAGCTTTCATTGAAGCTCCACCAATTAATCCACCATCAACATTATTTAATGATAAGATATCTAAAGCATTTTCAGGTTTAAGACTTCCACCATATAGAATTCTTACAGAATTTCCGGCTTTGCCAAAAATATTTACAAGAATTTTTCTAATTTTATTACATGTAGTTTTAATTTCGTTAATTGTTGGAGTTATACCTGTACCAATCGCTCAAATTGGTTCGTATGCAATAATTACTTGACTAGCTAATTGTGGTGAAATATTTGCACAATCAGCAACTAATTGTTTTTCAAGAACAGCAATTGTTTTTTTCTTCTTGTATTCAGCTAATGATTCACCAATACAAATAATAGGAATCATTTTGTTGTCAAGTAATTTTAATGCTTTTGCATTAATCATAGTGTCAGATTCATGTAAGTATTGCCTTACTTCTGAGTGACCTAAAATTACATAGTTAATATCAAATTCTTTTAATTGAGAATAAGAAATTTGAGAAGTGTATGCACCCTTTTCAATACCAGCAGCATTTTGTGCACCAACTATAACATTGCTTTTTAACATACTACGTGCTGGTAGTATAGATAAGAATGTTGGAGCAACACCATATTGAATGTTAGTTTTCTTCAAAATTTTGTCTTTTCTAGTTAATTTGTTAAATGTTTTACTGAAAGCGCTTACTTCATTGTAAGTCATGTTCATCTTTCAGTTTCCAAAGATAAATTTATTATTTTTTTTCATTTTTGTACCCAATATAAATTATAGCAATAACGTAAATTAAATAACAAATAAATATATTAAATAAAACTCCTAAATGAATTTAGGAGTCCTTCTTTGTGTAAATAAATCTATTTTAACATGCAATTGTTCAGCCAGATGATGGGAAGTTACCCTTTCCTTTAATTCAATCTAATAGATCTTGTGAACTAATTGATGGATTAAAAGATTCGACACTTCCAACTGAATTAATATCTCAAAATGCATAATAGCCAATAGAAATAGAAGTTTGATAATCATCAGGTAAATCTCAGGCGATGTAATTTAATTTAGAACAATATTTAAAAGCAGCTTCTTGAATTTCGGTCAAACTACTTGGGAAACTTACAGAAGTCAATGATAAGCTTTGAAAAAATACATATGTTGAAATAGTTTTTAAACTAGTGCAATTTGATAAATTTACTGAAGTTAATGAACATTGATTGAAAGCATTATAATCAATTGAAGAACATTTAGAATTTTCAGCAAAAGTTAAGTTTTTAATAAATGATGGAATGGTTGATTTTGCATTTTCGAAAAAAGCGGCAGCATCAATACTTGTTACTTTAGAAGGAATTTCCATAGTATTAACTATGCCGTCATGATATTGATCCAAATCAATCCCTGCCTTAAATCCTAATAAAACATTGCTTTCATCAATTTCATAAACTTCATAAGGCAATGCATTAGAAGGTACAACATCTTGTGTTGTATCGTTTGTCTTAATAGATGAAATAGCACTACATGCAGTAATGCATCCTAATATTACAGGTATTCCACAAATTGCAATTTTAAACAACTTCTTGTTCATTTTTTCTCCTATTAATATAAATAATATAACATTTTTTAGTATTGTTTCGACATGAAAACTAAAAAAATAATAATATTATTAATTTTTGTTATACAATATATATGCAATATGCCAAAGACAGTAACGGGGTATTAATCCTTAATAATGTTACCGAGGTATGAATTCTATATCATATTTCAAAGTTTTTGGTTCTATTGTGTAAACACAATAAAATCAAAAATTTTTAATTGTATATTGCAAATATCAGCAAAACGAATAAGGAGAATATTGTGAAATCTGTTATTGCAAAAAAAGAAGCTGATTCTCAATCTCTAGCTGAAGAACTTAAAGGATGTAAATCTTTTTTAGTATTTGAATATCTAGGTTTAAATGCTAAGGAAGCTACTGCTTTAAGAAGAAGACTTCACGAAGCTGATGCTAAAATGTACGTAGCAAAGAATAACATCTTTAATCGTGCAATGAAATCAGCAGGAATTGATAAAATTAGCGATATCTCTGGTCCTAATGCGTTGATAATTTCAAAGGGAGATGAAATTCTTCCTTTTAAAGAAATTGATGGAATTATTAAAAAATATAAATTCATCAAGTTCAAAGGTGGAATTATTGATAACCAATTAGTAGATCAACAATCATTATCACAAATTGCTAGTATCCCAGGAAGAGAAGGATTGTACTCAATGTTACTATCTTGCTTACAAGCTCCAGTCCGTAACTTCTTATATGGAATAAAAGCTGTTGGTGAACAAAAACAATAAATATTATTAAAGGAGAAATATTATGGCAAAACTTACAAATGAACAAATTATTGAATCATTAAAAGAAATGACTTTACTTGAAATCAGTGATTTAGTAAAATCTATTGAAACTGCATTCGGCGTTAGCGCTGCTGCTCCAGTTGCTGCTGCAGCTGGTCCTGCTGCCGCTGCTGCTCCTACATCAGTTAACTTAATCTTAACTGATGCTGGCTCACAAAAAGTTGCAGTTATTAAGTTATTTAGAGAAATCACAGGTTTAGGTTTAATGGAAGCTAAAAATGCAGTTGAAAAAACTCCAGCTACAATTAAAGAAAACATTAAGCCTGAAGAAGCAGCTGAATTACAAAAGAAATTCGAAGCTGTTGGTGCTAAAGTTAAAGCTGAATAGTTTTATTTCTAGATAATTGATTATTAAAATACTAACGGGTAACCGTTAGTATTTTTTTATTTAAATTTATAAACTAATCATCACTTAAGATTTTAATGAATGCATCTTGTGGTACCGAAACATTACCAATAGCTTTAAGTTTCTTCTTACCTTCTTTTTGTTGTTCTAACAACTTCTTCTTACGGCTAACATCTCCACCATAACACTTAGCTAATACATTTTTATACAAAGCTTTGATGTTTTCTCTAGCAATAATCTTTCCACCAATTGCAGCTTGAATAGGAATTTCAAATTGTTGACGTGGAATGTGTTCTTTTAATTTCTCACAAATCTTTTTAGATTTAGTTCTTGAAAAATCTGTATGAGAAATTAAAGATAAAGCATCTACTTTAGTACCATTTAATAAAATATCAATTTTTACAAGATTTTGTGGTTTATAACTTGTAAATTCATAATCCATTGTGGCATAACCACGTGAAATTGTTTTTAAGTTATCAAAAAAGTTATAAATAATTTCCCCTAATGGTATTTCGTAAACTAATCTACGTCTAATAGAGTCAACATATTCTAAATCAATGTATTCTCCACGACGGTTATGACATAAATCCATAATACCACCAATGTATTCTTCTGGAGTGATGATTGATAATTTAACAAAAGGTTCTTCTATTTGTTTAATATAAGTACGGTCTGGTAACTTAGATGGGTTATCAATCATCATAGTTTCACCACTTGTTAACAAAACTTTATATTTAACACTTGGAGCTGTTAATATTAATTCAATATTGAATTCTCTTAAAATTCTTTCTTTAATTACATCCATGTGCAGTAAACCTAAAAATCCACAACGAATACCAAACCCTAAAGCTTTGGAAGTTTCGTATTCATATGTCAATGATGAATCTGATAAAGAAATCTTCATCATTGCTTCCTTTAGATCATCAAACTTAGAGTTATCTATAGGATAGATACCACAATATACCATTGGTAAGATTTTTTTGTAACCCTTTAATGGAACATCAGCTGGATTATCAAAATCAGTAATAGTATCACCAACACTAATGTCTTTTGCTGTTTTAATGTTAGCAGCTACTCAACCAACTTCTCCAGATAACAACTCTTGTTTATTAATAACTTTAGGTGTTCTCACCCCAAGTTCTGCTACAATAAAGTCTTTATTACTAGACATCATTTTAATGTGTTGCCCTACTTTGATAGTTCCATTTTTTACTCTAATTAAACAAATAACACCTTTATATGAATCATAATAACTATCGAAGATTAACACTTGTAATTTAGCATTATCATCTCCAACCGGAGGAGGAACACATTTAATAATCGCTTCAATAACTTTTTCTACATTTAAGCCTGTTTTAGCAGAAATACAAGGTGCATTAGAACAATCTATTCCAATTAGATTTTCAATTTCTTGCTTTGTATTTTCTATATTAGCAGTTGGTAAATCAACTTTGTTGATAATTGGAATAATTTCTAAATTATTTTCTAAAGCTAAATAAATGTTAGACAGAGTTTGGGCTTCTACACCTTGTGAAGCATCAACAACTAATAAAGCACCTTCGCAAGCTGCTAAACTTCTTGAAACTTCATAAGTGAAGTCGATATGTCCAGGAGTATCTATTAAGTGAAAAATATAGTCTTTATTATCTTCATCAAAATGATAATGTAATTGAATTGCATTCAATTTAATAGTAATCCCACGTTCACGTTCGATGTCCATGGAATCTAAGATTTGAT
>CASPLF010000023.1 GCA_949422915.1 uncultured Mycoplasmatales bacterium | reverse complement strand
TGGTTTTCTTTTACTTGTTTTCTTAGAAGGTTCTAACATGACTATTCCTGATGTATTAGTTTCTTGTTTAAGATTTGAATATTTGTACTCTTTTCTCATATATATTATATTCCTCCTTTTTTAATAACAAATTAATCTTACTACCAAAGTAGAAAATAAAAGTATGATAAAAGTCTCTTTTTTGTCCAAAAAAAGTTTAAGATTATTTTAGTAATTTAGTTTAATAAAACTCTTATTAAATTTATTTATTTTTTCAAATTTGTTGCAAAAAAAAAAAAAAAAAAAAGAGTATATTTATTAATGTATTAATTAATTATTTATGATCAAAAAAATAAGAAGTATTATGCTATTAACATATGCTTGCTCATTTCCAGTAAGTGCAGTTGTTTCTTTATCTAATAAAGCAAATGCTTCAGTAGATATATCAACCATCTTCTCTTCACCAAAAATTGATAAATACTTAAGTTATAAAACTAGACCAACAGTTGATGACATACAAGGATATTTATATTCATATTTAAAAAATAATAATAAATATGACCAATATAGTTCTGTTTTAAATGATGTTAATATTGATATTACTGATAAAATAACTATCACTGCGAATCAATATTCAACAAAATATACAGGATCATTTGAAATAGAATACGAATTAATTTATCAACCAGTTAATATTGCAGATATTTTCAACACATTTAGTGTTGGAAACTTATATTATGTTCCAACAGTTGATAGTGTTAAAGAAATGTTGATAAATTATCTAAAAACTAATTCAAAATCTGAATGATGCAATTCTGTTAATTTTCTTGACATCACTATAAGTGGCGAAGCTAAAAACTTATATGTTAAGTTAGGAACATCAAATTTGCCGATTCCAATGATTACAGGAGAAGCATCTTTTAATTATTTATTAAAGACTCCGCCAGAATTTTATTCACATGAAGGAAATATGCTTACTTCATGATCTGATGAAGTTAGAAACAATTGAGCAAAATATGATAATTATTCAATTATGGAAATCCCTAAATATTTAGATGGTGTTGAAATTACAGATTTTATCAGAGAAACATTCTATTGATGAAACGAGAAGAATCGAATTCCTGCATCCCAATTTACTCTTTGTGATTTAGGCAATTTAACAGGATTGACCCATATCCCTTTCGCGGCGTTTGCTAACTTAAGAGGGCCTAATACCATTATTTTACCAAATGCTACTATAACTTTTGATAATTATTCTTTTTCAAAATCTGGTATTAACCACATAATAGTTAAAGGCTTAACATCTGCACCAAATTTTAGTTGTGACGGTGCCGCTTTTGATAGCACACCTGGTAATGGCATTATTGAAAGCGATGGTTCATACCCATCTTCATCTTTATTAGAATTTTTCAAAACAAACATGACTCCTCAAACTGTGTTTGCTAACTGAACAGCTGCATAATATATGAGATACAATACGAAAAAGAAATTTTTTATCATTAGTTCGTTAATTACTAGTGGTTTAATAACTAGTAGTATTTTAGTTGTTTCCTCTTCTTGTTCATGAAGTTCATTAAGAGAATTGGGAAGTGATTTTAAAGAAACCTTAATTGCCTTAGATCAATTAGAAGGTTATCAAGATAATTTTGCTCCAACTTATAAGGAAATGTTAAATGGAATTAAATCTATTCCAAATAATAACAGCCTAGATATCAATGCTATTCATATTGAATACACAACTGATAGAATAACTTGAATTAGTTTACCAACTGATGGCACTGAAAGTGTTTGAGGAACTAATGAATTTTTATGATTAAACTTATGAAATCCTAATAAAAATCATTATGGAGACATTGCAGGTGAAGAAAGTTTTGGACTAAGATTAGCGCCAAACCCTCGGTCTGTATATTATGGTAGTACTCCAGTAGAATTATCAATATCATTTGCTCGTAAAAGCATTATTCAAGAACAAGACTGACAGTCAAAATGAAATGCATCAAATCCACATCAATTTATTGTCAACCCAGATGAAAATAACTTTAAAACTGTAATGGGTCAAGAATATGGCTCAACAGAATTCTATTCAAAACTTAACACTTCTAAAGCAGGAGATTGCTGAGGATTTACAATTAATGGTTCTAATGGTGAATTTGCTATTAAAACAAATACAAATCCTTATTATTATCCGATTAGCGCAGCTGATGCTGGTGTAGATACATCTAAACTACGTTTTAAATATAGTATTTTAAATAAAGAAAATTTTAAAGATCTGTATGAAACATATTTTACTGATTTCTCATTTGTTGTTACTCCAACCATTAATGATGTAGTTAGCGTTGTTAAAAATAATATTGCAAAGGCTGATAAGGAAGATGACATCTATTGATCTGAAGTATCAATTGCAATAGATTCAAACTCACAAACTATTACTGTTTCTGTTCCTAACTCTCTTCACTATACTGGAGACAGCTTCACAAAAACTTATACATTAAAAAATTAGCATTTCTGCTAATTTAATATTTTGTTTTATGACTTTAGATTGAATGTTAAATAACTATTTAACTTCAATAACTTGAGTTTTTGCTTTTACGTTAGTATTGTTTTTAAGATTCTTAATTTTTGCTGAACCTAATGTTTCGTTTAAAACAATTACTGGCGTAATAGTGTCTAACTTATTAGATTTAATAGTATTTAAGTTTGCTGTTACAATTTTGTCTCCTGCTTTAACTTTTTGACCAACTTTAACATTGTATTTAAAAACCTTTTTATTAGAAAGTTTAACTGTATCAATACCAATATGAACTAGAATATCATATCCTTGTTTTGATCTAATAGAAAAAGCATGATTATTAACTAAAGTAATAGTTCCGTCAATTGGTGCAACAAAGTTTCCGTTGCTTGGAATGATAGCAAAACCTTTACCCATTATGTTTTCACTAAAAGTTTTGTCTTTAACTCTAGTTAAAGAAACAACTTTACCATCAACTGGTGCAGATACTTTCATTAATTGCTTAATAACTTTAGTTTGTTTTGTGTTATTAGTTTTAGCTATATTTACAATTTTTTGATTATTAATAGCGGGTGATTTTCCAGATAATATATCCTTCATTTCATTCTTAATTCTGTCAGCTTGTGTACCAAATACAGCATAAACTGATTGCTTTGAAGGATTAACTACCCCACGTGCCCCTAAATTTGTTAATTGTTGTTTATTAACTTTCTTAGGATCAACGACTTGAACACGTAATTTAGTGATACATGCATCAACATTCTTAATGTTTGCTTGACCACCATAAGCGTTGATTACTGCATTAGATAATTGATTAATTTCAGAAGTTTTGCCTTCTTTTGCAGCTAAATAATCTTTTTTAGAGAATAAATTTAGACCAGCTCCATCTCTTCCTGGAGTTTTAATATCAAATTTCTTGATAAGGTAATAGAAAGAGAAATAGTAAATTGGAATTAAAACAAGTCCAATTACAACAGCTCAGTAGCAGTTAGCACCTGCACCTAAACTATCAGGTAATACACCATAAATACAGAAATCAATTAATCCACCAGAGAATGTCATACCCACGTGAGCACCTAATAAGTTCATAAATCAGAATGACATTGCGCAAAAGAATGCATGGAATCCTCAATACAATCAAGGAGCTAAGAATAAGAATGTAAATTCTAATGGTTCAGTAATACCAGTTAAGAAACTTGTTAAAGCAGCAGAAAGAATAATTGAGCTAGCTACTTTTCTATTATTTCCTTTAGGAATAACAGTTACCATTGCAGCAGCTGCTGCCGGTAATGCAAACATCATAAATGGGTATTTACCTTGCATATATTGACCTACATTAACAGTTGAAGAACTGTCGATTAATTTAGGTAAATTTTCAAATGTTAAATGAATTTGATTACCATCAATTGTAACAGTCTTGCCTGCCAATTGAGACAAGATAAATCAACAAGATTGATCTCCACCAATTGCAGTGCCATCTATAAATGATGTAGGAGACACAGATTTAGCAAAATCATATCAGCTAGCATAAGTTTGTCCATTGCAAATAATTTGTACAGGACTATCGCTAAAATTAATTTGACCACCAACAGATGTATATCATAATGGGGTATAGAATGCATGGTGTAAACCAAATGGAACTAACGCTCTTTCAATATATCCAAAAATAAAAGAATTAAATCCGTATGTTTTATCTCCAATAACCCCTAATCCATAACCTAAGTAGTATAAACCCATTCCAATACCAGGTCATGCTAAAGAGAATAAAAATGATAATGGAAGCATTGTTAGGAAAGTAACAATTGGAATAAATCTTACTCCTGAAAAGAATCCAATAATTTGAGGAAGTTGAATGTTTTTAAATTTGTTGTATAACATCGCAACAGTGAATCCAACAGTTAATCCACCAAATACTGATGTACATAATGATTTAATACCAACATTTGATGTGAAGATGGAATTAAACATTGTTATTCCTTTATCTCCTTCAAATGTATAGAACAAGAATCTATATCAATCTGTTACTAAAACACCATCATCATTTACATGTGTTTTTGTGATAATGAATGCACTTTGTAATGCACAGAATACAATTCAACCAACAAACGAAGACAAACCGGCAACACCGACATCTCCTGTAAATGTAATGGCAATTGCAACAGCAAATAACACTGCTAAGTTATCAAAGATAACTTGACCAGGAGCTTTAATAACCATTCCGAAAATATTACCAAAACTTCCACTAGGGCAGTTTGAGGCAATAGCATTACCGATTCCTAAAAATAAACCAGCAATTGGCAACATTGCAATTGGTAACATTAAACCACGAGAAAGTTTAGCAATAAACTCTCTTGCAGTACCACTCTTTTCTTTTTTTACAGAGTGTTTCTTCTTAAAAAAACTTATTTTCATTACAAACCTCAATAAATAAAATATTTATCATTATTATAGTAATTAAAAGATTATTTTAATAATTACTTATTAATGTAAATATTTAGAAATTAATCGATTGCTGTTCAAGATTCTAATAAGGTATTGTCGCAAGAAATCAAGAAGTCTTTAAGTTTTGTTGAATTGTAATTAGTGTTATTTACAGATTTAATTACACCTGAATTAAGCATACCACCAAAAATTTGTTCGTTTGGAATCAAAGGATCTTCAGATAATCCTGTTCATTGAATTAAAGAAAGGTTTTGACAACTCACAAAACAACTATATTCAATGTTAATTGATGCAGCCAAATATAATTCTTTAAATTCTGTTCCTTCAAATGCATGGTTTCTAATCAATAAATCTTGATTGTTCGAAAAATCAAGCACTTCATAACCATTAGATCATGCAAAAGCAGAACTGCCAATTTTCTCTAATGAACTTGGAAACTCTAGTTCATATGTATAACAATTTTGGAATGAATAACTTCCGATTTCACAAATCTGAGAATCATCTGCAAACTTAATGTGTCTAATTGTTGTTGGTAATGCAGTACCAATGTTACCACAACCTGCATCAGGTTTAACAAAACCTCTTTCAGCAACAGATAAAACAGGTTTTCCATTAAAGTAAGATGGTATAACTACGGTGTTATATTCTTCAAATACTGATTGATTGTTTTTTGCATAATCTGAAATAGAAACAGAATATCCATCAACGCCTGAAATATTTACTGATTCAAATTTAAAGAAGCTTGTAGAAGAATTTAATGAAGTATTGTCGTAAGGAATAACCTTATCCATACCTTCTCACTCGCTTGGTAAATCATCATTATTTTTCAAATAAGTAATTAAATCACGTTCAGATAACTTCGATTCATCGTTATTAATTAAATCTAATTTTCCTGTTCGTGCAACATTTGCAAATATACCAGATCCTAGTTTAGTAGGTATCGCTGTTAATCCACTTCAAATAATTTCATTTAAATTAGTACAATCCATAAATGCGTTATCGCCAATTTGACTTGTCTGGTTTTCTAAATAAATTCCTAATATTCCATAACAATGTTTAAAGGCATTAGCCTCAATTTGAGGAATATTATTTCCGAAATAAATATATCCACAAACCAAGCAACCAGCACAGTTATTCCCTTTAAAATATTTTGATTCTGAAGAGTCTCCTGTATCAGAAATTTGAACTATCATATTTCCAAAAAATTTTGAATCGTGTCTTCAATCACTGATATTTTCTGCAATAGCATAAGAATTGTTTTGGTCGCTTACTTCAACATTTTCTAATTTGCAATGAGCAAAAGCGTTTCGATTAATTAAAGAAACATTATTAGAAATATATACACTTTTAATTTTAGAATATTCAAAAGCTTCTTCTCCGATTGTAACATTAGTTACTTTGTTAGAATCAGTGAAACTGCAGTTTTTAATGTAATCTGGAATTATTGTTTGATCACCAGTAACAAAAGCTCTTGTTGTAACAAAGTCTACATAACACACTTGTCCATCTACCAAAAAGCTTTCAGGTATTTGAATAGTGTCACATTTTCTAAATTTATCGTATATTTCAGCATCAGAAAAATCAACATCAAAACCGGTAATAGTTATTTTTTTATCAGATTTAACAATATACGAGAAAATATCAGATGGTAAAATGTTTTCGAATATTGAAATAACAAAACTTACTTCGTCAGAAGCTTCTTCAGCGGAATTTGTAACTGATAATTTTACTTGAAAAGATAGTTGAGTTCCGCCTGAAACTTTATTTTGATCCCACACAACTGTATTTAAATTAGTATCTCATCTAACGTTACATTGTTGAGCAGCAGAATTTTTATTAACAATTGATCATTCATAAGGAATATTAGAAACTGAAGAATTATTTAAAGAATTAACTTGATTAATTCTATATGAAAACTTTTGTGAATCAAGCTTGTTATCAGCAATGTTGTTTCAAGTAGAAACAGTTTGCTTATTATCATAAGTTAAAAAAACAGAATAGACATGATTCCTAATATCAATGTCTAAATTAATAGTTGCAAATTTTTTATCATCATTTTCTAATTCACCTTTAACAGTGATTCGATACTTATCTTTAGCAACATTGTTATATGATATTTTTCCAGTTGTTGAATCAATGGTAAATTTACCATTTGTTGGGTCATTTATGATACTATAAACGACTTTTTCTGGTCCAGTATATGAATTAGATATTGATAAATCTAATACACCATTTTCATTTGCATAGGCATAAATATCATCGCCATCACCATCTCAAGAATAATCTAAAGTAAATTTATCTTCTGGAGCAGGTTGCTCACCTGATGAACCACAACTTGTAGACATAAAAGGAATAGATGAACTTATTCCTAATCCACAAGTAATAATGGCTATTGTTTTAATTAATTTTTTATTCATATTCTTATATTTTACTTATTGCGCTTTTTTTTGCACAATAAACTGAATAATAAAATAAAAAAACGTGCCTAATTTTGAGCACATTTTTCAATTAAATTAATTAATTAGCAACAGTTCAATCTTTTGGTAATCCACCATGGTCTTTTAAAGCTTCAAGTAATGCTACACTATCGTGTTCTGGATCAACCGGATTAGTCACTTTAACCGTTCCTTTAGAACAAATATTTGCAAAAGAAGTAGTGGTAAAAGAAGTAGTACCGTTAAAACCATCTCATGTAATACTGCTTAAATTTGAGCAATTATAAAAAGCATAATAATGAATTACACCAGAATTTCATTCATTTATAGATATAGAAGTTAATGCTGAACAGTTTTTAAACGCAGACTGATCGATAATAAATAAGGCAGAATTTTTAGCAATGATTAGATGTTTTATAAACACTGGTACTTTATCATCTGAAAAAGCATTTTCATCTACATGTGTTATATTGTTGGGAATTTGAATAGTATCATATTTACCTTTGTATTTTGTTCAATCAATTCCAGACTTAAAGCCGAGTAAATGGGTGCCATCTAAATCATAAACTTCATCTGGTAATGGATTGTTAATATCATCATCTTCCGATGATGAACATCCACAGCTTGTAGTTGTAAATGGAATTGATGAAGCAATTCCTACTCCAGTTGCAATACATACAATTGATTTCAGTAATTTCTTGTTCATATTTAGTCTCCTATTTTTTAATATTTATACTGTTTTTTTTTTTTTTTTTGCAACAAAAAGTTAAAAAATAGATTCCTATTAGTTAAATTAACAAACAAAAAAGACTAACATTTGCTAGTCTTATTAATTTCATTGTAAATGGTGGAGTGTGAGGGGATCGAACCCCCGACCCTATGCTTGTAAGGCATATGCTCTCCCAGCTGAGCTAACACTCCATTGGTGACCTGTACGGGATTCAAACCCATGAATGCACGCGTGAAAGGCGTGTGTGTTAAGTCACTTCACCAACAGGCCATTAATGGCGGCCACAGTAAGGATCGAACTTACGACCAACCGGTTAACAGCCGGTTGCTCTACCGCTGAGCTATGTGGCCAACGTATATATAAATATACCACAAATTATTATTATTTTGTAAAAAAATAAAAAACCTAATTGCTTAGGTTCCTTATTTATTACATGATATTTACAAATGAATTATTAAGTTGTTTTATGAATTAATATTCCAAAGAACTTAAAGAACTTACATTTTTATTAATCTAATTATCTAAAATTACAAATTTGTTTTTAAATTAATAACTTTTAATAATTAAACACTTTATGATGCTTGTTTTAATAATTCCTTATTCACTTTTAGATCAATTTAACTCTAACCTAGAATTACATTAATTTAAAAACAAATAATTCCTTATTTTAAATTCTTTTTCTTATTGAATTCAGAAAGAACCGTCATAATTCTATCTGCAATATTATTAGAGCATAGAATATTATTATTTTTTAAAAATTTTTTTAAATAATATAAATATTATTTATTTATGACTAATATAATAAATGTACTTATTGAAAAAGGAATAAAATATGAAAATCATTAGTAATCAATCAAAAAATAATAAAACAGAAATAGTTGTTAAAGCAGATGATAAAAAATGAGCTGATCAACAAGCAAAAGCTTACAAAGCTTTAGCTTCTAATTTAAACATCCAAGGTTTTAGAAAAGGACATGTACCTGCAGAAGTTGCTAAAAGCAAAATTAGTGAGCAAGAAGTTTTGAGTCGTGCTTTAAAGCCGATGATAGATGAACTATATCACGAATTAACTTCATCTAAAGAAATTGATAATAAAAAAATCATCATTGATGCTTTAAACATTGATGTTAAAGAACTTAAAAAGAATGATTTGCAAATATGCTTTATTTTTGAAAACTATCCTGAAGTTACAGTCCCAGAAATTAGTTCATTAAAAACTAAATATACAAACCCTGTTGTAGAAGATAAAGAAATTGAATTTGAAATTAATCGTATGACAAAGAATGATTGAATGTTAGCTGATAAAGATTCTCAAATTATTGCTAAAGGCGATATGGCTAACATTGACTTTGAAGGCTTCTTAGACGATAAACCATTCCCTGGAGGAACCGCAAAAGCATTTGATCTTGAAATAGGTTCTGGATCATTTATCCCAGGATTTGAAGACCAATTACTTGGTCTTAAAAAAGGTGATAAGAAAGATATTTTTGTTACCTTCCCAGAAGACTATCACGAAAAATCATTGGCTGGTAAAAAAACTAAGTTTACAATTACAGTAAACAATATTAAACAAATTACTAAACCTAACATTGATAATGAATATGCTAAAAAATTTAATTTGCCTAATGTTAATACATTAGAAGATTTAAGAAAGCATATTAGAGAACAAATTCTTGAAATGAAGAAATTACAAGCAAGAGATGCAGTAGTTCCATTAATTTCTCAAGAATTAATTGAAATGACTAAGATCAACTACATTCCTGAATCTTTATTAAGAGATGAAAAGAACAGAATTATCTCTGATGTTAAAAACCGTGCACAACAAGCAAATGTTGATTATCTTAAATACATTGATACTCAACTAGGTCATAAATCTGAAGCGGACTTCTTAAAGAACGTTGATGAAACAGCTCGCAAGAACCTTGTTCTTGTATTAGCAATTGAAAAGCTAATTGAGATTATGAAAATTGAAGTGTCTGAAAAAGATCTAAATGAATACTTTGAAAAATTAGCAAGATACTATGGCACACCAGCTGAACAATTAAAACAAACTTTTGCAACTAGATTAGAAGGTTTAAAAGTCTTCTTAACTCAACAAAAGTTATTTGATGAAATAATCAAACAAATTACTCCTAAAATATAGGCTTGTTTTCTGTAGGATGATTAGAAACAAAGACAACATCCTTTAATTCATCTTTGAATTCTGATAAGAATAAAGTTTTAACACCCTCATCGAATGTTGCTCCGATAAACGGGCAACCTACACATGCGCCTAAAATTTTTAAAGTTAACACTTTATTCTCTAAACTCACAAATTCTATATCACCACCATCTGCATTGATATAAACTCTTACAGTTTCAAGTAAGTCTTTTACTCTAGTCAAAATATTATTTGGTTGATTTTTACTCATGATAAGAATTAGTAATCTATTTAAGTATATAATAATTTTAATGAACGTATTGTCTGATTACTTCAAAATAAATAAAGTTTATAATTGTTTGGTTGTTAAGATCAACCCAACATATTTAATCTTATCTGTTTCAGGAGTAAATGGTATATGCCATATATCAGAAGTGTCCGACTATAAAGTAAATAATCTTAATGACTTCTTTAAAGAAGGTAATGAATACGATTTTATATTAATCAAATTAGATGAAGAAAAAAATTTATACAACTTTTCGTATAAGCGAATTAATCCTAAGTTGTTAAAACATCACAATAAGATTATTCCAACTACTTCAGGTTTTGAAAAGTTGTATAACAATACTCTTGATAAATTATATAAAGAGGATAAATAGGCACTCTTAGCTCAACTGGATAGAGCATTTGGCTTCGGACCAAAAGGTTGTAAGTTCGACTCTTATAGAGTGCGCCATTAAAATAAAACCCCCTAATAATTTTAGGAGGTTTTTTAATTTAAGATATTGTGAACTAATTGTAAGTCTTTATCGCTCATATCAATTGATAAACAGCTAACTAAACTTATACCTGTAAAGAATATTACAACTGTAAACAAAAGAATGATGGTTGCTTTATTCTTTTTGATTCAAGACACGAATCAATTGCTATAAGCAATTTCATTTTCAGACACAGGATATTTATAACTATGTCAAAATCATCAAGCTAGTGGAATGCATACAATAAAACAAATCACACCAACCGTGATAAAGACAGTGTGTTCAAGAGACATAAATTAACTATATTAGTTTAGAAGATTTAAGAACTTTTTGAATTCCTGCAATAGCATCAGCTTCATCTAATCCTTTTGCTTGAATTTCAATTTTGTTGTTTTTCTTAACACCTAATGCCATTAAGTTAATTAATGATTTTGCATTAGCAGATTTACCATCCATTACGATTTTAATATCAGATTTATATTTAGAAGCTTCATTAGTAATTTTAGAAGCTGGTCTTGCGTGTAATCCAATTGGATCAATAATTTTAACGTTGATTGATTTCATACTTTTTTACTTATATATTAATTATATAATTTATTAAAAATAAAAAATATTTTTTAAAATAATTTTCTATAAAAGAGGATAGAAAATTTCCATTAA
>CASPLF010000022.1 GCA_949422915.1 uncultured Mycoplasmatales bacterium | reverse complement strand
TGATAGCCAAGAAGGGTATGATATTTCAGGAAAATCTAATAAGACTTCATTTTTAAATAATAATAAATCATCACTATCTGGTGGTGCCACAAAATACTTATCAATAGATAGTGTTTCTTTGGCGTCTGTTCATACAACTGATAAATTTATTCTATATCTTGGGTATAGTGCTGCTGAATTACAAGATGTAAATAATTTATTATGAGAAAATCATAATAAAATGTCTATATCTGAATTGTTAAAACATGATGGTTTGTTTGCAAAAAAACCTTATTTTTCTTTCTTAAAAAAAGCATATGATTTAGAAAGAGGCTCAGTAAAAATACAAATTTCAGGCAAAGTTACTTTAAATTGTGAGAACGATTCTCTTTTTGATCCTTATTTTACTGAAACTTATGATTTCACATCTGAATTTGAATTATCTAATCTTATTACAAATGATAATTATGGTGTATCTATACCTTCTTGTTATATTAATGGAATACCTGGTAACTTTAATAAGGGAACATTAAATATTACTTTTTCAAAAAAAGATTTTTTTGATGATATGTATCTAGAATATGTTCCTTTGTCTAAAGATAAAACAATTCCAGAGCACTATGAATTATCTTGTGAAAATAAAGAAATCACATTAGATGGCGCTAGTCTTGAAATGTATGGAAAAACATCAAATAAACTTCAGTTTAATAAAGATATTCCTATATTACCTGCTAATTCTACAGATTTTGAATTTCCTAATTTTTATAAAATTAAAATTGATACTAAAGATATAAATTGACGAGAGTTTGTTGATGAATCTGGCAAGAAAATTAAATATTCTAAAGTTTATGATATATTTGATGGCGATTCATACAAAGACATTAATATTCCTATAGAACGTTTTACATTTTTTGGATTTGATGGCAAGGCTTTATCTGATGGTGATGTTCAATTTTGACTAAGTAAAAACAAAAATCCTAGCAAAAAAGATAATCTTTTATTCTATCCACAAGATGATTTAAACTCATCTGAAATTAATTATGTTAAAGATAAAGATGAAAAAGTTACTGATATTTCTATAAGAGTGCCTATTAATAATCGTAATCCTAGCACCAATATTAATTGATATTTTTCGTCAGCACAAGGATATTCAACTACATGTATACCTACTGAAACCAATGACCCATATACTGTATTTGATAATCATAAAGGTTTGATATTGCTTTTAAATGGTTCTGGTTCTGCGTATAATCCTACCACTTTTAATGGTGATCCTTGTGCTTTAAAATATTCATTAGATTTAAAATCTGATGATTTGACTACAATTGCTGGCCAATCAACTGTTTATCATAAAGATGAATATGATTTTATCTATGGCAAATATCATAGTATTGAAGGCAGAATAAATTATGAAATTAATGTTAGTGGCATGCATTTTGAGATTCATGAATTTAATCCTGATTCTACTAGAAGATATTTTGAACTTCATCCAGAAAAAGCAACTAATATATTTTCTTTAAAAGATGTTTTTGATTTACAAGATGAATTTTGTAAACACCTTGGTCAATTCTTTTTGATGAGTTGCAATATAAAATTTGAAGGGTCGGTTAAATTCAGTTTCTTAAACTATGTAGATGGTAAATGTACCTCTTTGATTCCAGAGGTTGAATTCTTTGATTTAAACGATTTTGCTATTTCAACTACCAATCCTAAAGAATCGTGTTCATTTAGCAAAGAATACGGGCCAAAAATATTTTGTGCTGATTATATAACTCCTATATTTTCAATTAATGATTTTGATCCTTCTACACCTAGAACTAATGCTATATATGAAATGTTAAATTTTAAATTTGAATGCAATTCTGCTGGTGATTATGTACCTAGGTTTTTTTATGACGATTTTTTGCAACAAAAAAAGATTAGATTTAATATTAATAGTAATATGGCTCATGAAGGCGCTTGCGCTAGCTACACATCCCTACCAACATTTAGTTTTTCCAATGAATCATTATTTTTTGTTCCTCATAGTTGATAAAGATTCGGAATCTTTAAAATAATTATTTATTTAATCTAATATTTTATTTAAAATATCATAAGTTTTATACATTGAAAATGTATAATTTATGTGTTAAATTAGTATTATGTCAAACAGTAAAGAAATTTATGTAATGGGCCTATCAGGTGCCAAAAAAATAACTGAAAGTATTTGTAAAAATTTAAATGTTAAACCCATTAAAACTTTCTCCAGTAGATTTGCTGATGGAGAAATTATGGTTAGACCTGAACAACCAGTAAGAAATAGAGCAATTACAGTTGTTCAATCATTATCTAAACCAGTTAATGAAAAAATTATGGAATTATTAATTGCTATTGATTCTCTTAAACGTGCTTCAGCAAAAGCAATTAACGTAATTATTCCATACTATGCATATGCTAGACAAGATAGAAAGACAATTGGTCGTGAACCTATTACTTCTAAACTATTAGCTTCATTGTTAGAAAAAACAGGTGCTACTAGAGTAGCAATTGTTGATGTTCACTCTGAACAAGCACAAGGTTTCTTTGAAGTTCCAGTAGATACTTTAAGAGCAACAATGTTGCTAATTAAAGAAGCTACTAAGAAAATTAATTTAAATAATTTAACAGTAGTTTCTCCAGACTACGGTGGTGTTAAACGTGCTAGAAAAATTGCTATGGCATTAAATGTTCCATTAGCAATTTTAGACAAGAGAAGACCAGAACCTAATAAAGCTGAAATCTTAAATGTATTAGGTGATATTAAAGGAAGAGATTGTTTGATTGCCGATGATATGATCGATACAGCTGGAACAATTGTTGCAGCATGTAAAGTTTTAAAGTCTAAAGGTGCTAAAACAATTAATATTATTGCAACTCATGGTATTTTATCAGGACCAGCAATTGAAAGATTAACAGATGCTGTTAATACTAAGATTATTTCTAACATCTATTTATCTAACTCAATTGAATCTGTATATGATTGTGGTATTCCAAATCTACATGTAGTAGACTTGGGACAATATTTAGCTAAAGTTATAGAAGTTTACTATTCAGAAAATGGTTCAATTTCTAAAATCTATAACTTATATGAACCATCAAAACCAAAAAAATAAACCAACAATCAAACAAATAGTAGTTGTTGAGGGTAAAACAGACACTCAACGATTAAAACAACTATTTAACATTAGAACTATTGAGACCAATGGTTCTAGACTATCTAAAAAAACAATACAACTTATTAAGAGAGTTTCTAAAGACAATGACATTGTCTTGTTTTTAGATCCAGATGGTCCAGGAGAATCTATTCGTAAAAAATTACAAAGTGAATTAGACGAATTTCAACAAGCATTCATTTCTAGGCCAAAAGGAACTAAAAAACCAGGAGTAGCAGAAGCTTCTGATAAACAAATTATTAATGCTTTTAAAAATCTTAAATCATTTAAAAAATCAAATAATTCATTAACTCTTGAGCAATATCAAAAATTAGAATTAAATACAAAACAAAAAAGAAAAATTATTACAGATTATTACAACATATCTGAATGTAACAACAAGCAACTTTTTAAGAGATTAAACATGATGAATGTTACATATAAGGATTTAATTAAAATACAAAAAACAATAAAATTATTAAATAATTTTAACAATTAAAAACTAATTGACCCTCACTTAGATAATGTTATTGTGTTGCACTCACTATTTTACAAATTTTAATACTAAGTAAAAAATGAATTTCCTAGTGATTTATATGTACAATATGTACATATTATGATTAAAGTTATGAGATGTTATAAATCTAAAAAATGTAAGCATTTAAAGTATTTTTTATTAGGAGTATTAACTGTTGGAGGCGTTATTCCTGCTGTTTCTTCTTGTAGTAAGAAAACTTTTTTAACAAATTTACAAAATATATCACGGAATGAATATTTTTCTTTCGCTAATTCTTTGTACAATAAAAAATTTGCTTCTGATGATTCAGGAACTGATAGCACAAACATCACCCTAAAAAGGTTAAATGATTATATTAATATAAGTAAAACAAAACTTACATATAAATTACTATTTGCAGGTGCTTCTTGCTCTAAAGACAATTCACAAGTTCAAAACATTGTAGGTACATACTTACACAATGTTACACCAACAAATGATTTAGATTCTAAAGGGCTTCAACAACAATATTTAAAAGTTAAAGAGGAAAATAAAAAAGTTGGTATAGATGTTGTTGACTACAATGAACTTAAGAACTATGATGCAATTTCTCTTGTTGATTCTTATTTAGATACATTTAAATTGGATGGTCATACAGATAGTGAAGTAGAATCTTTAAAAACTATTTTATTATTTAATATAAGTGAAGCCACAAATAATGCAAGAGAAAATCTTGACAATCAATTAGATCTGTCATTTGAAATTGCTAACACTCAAGGTTTTGATCAAATGTTTCCAGAGGTTGACCATAGAACTGCTGTAGTTAATTCGAAATTAGCATCTGCATTAAAATATGAGCAATCTCTATTTGATGATGGTAAATTTCAAATAACACCATCATCAGCTGAATTTTTAAAATATTATTCAGATTACACAACTGATGGCTTAACAACACCAAACCCTAAAATCAAAGCTTTATCTGTTGGTGATATTATTCCTGAAGAGCTATTACAATATCTTATAACTTACAATTATGACACAGTTTATGGTGCAGATTATGCTGAAGCAGAATATTATGGGTTTGATATTACACCTGATAAAATTTCTGCTAATGTTAATAGTGAATATGATCCAATTGCTCTCGGTTTATGTTCATATACTCAACCACTTTCGTCTTTACAAACAGCTTATTGTACATATGGAGTTGGAGAATTCGTTCCTGGATATGCTCTTAAACTTGCAATTAAATCAATTGATGATACAACTGATTCACACATTTGTAAAATGATTTTAACCAAAGGAGTTGGATACACCGATTCTGATAAACGAGAACATATATTATGAGATACAAAAGACGGAACTTTAGAATCTGCAAAAGATGATACACAAGGTGATGTAACCATTAATGTAGAAATTGGCAATGAATATTTAGATTTAATTAAAAATATTTCTTCAAACGTTTATTATTCTAATCTAGACAAAAATAGAGTAGATTTTTCTGCAATTACTGACACATCCTTGTCTAAAAACGGTGGATATTTTGATTCTACAAAAAATACAAGAAAAAAATTAGATGAAATATTAGCAAATTACACCGAAAACACTTACGATCATTTCGATGTTGAACCATTTTATATCACAGGTAGCAATATTCAAAATATTTTACCTAGTGAAACAAAATTTCCTGTTAATTCATTTGATGATTTTTTTCATACTAATCAACAATTTGCTTTAATTCCTACTTTTGTGGATTCAAACACTTACACAATGGATTTAATGTGTGGATACATTGATAAAATAGATTACATTGATAACAACGGAAATAAACAGGAAAAGATGTTTGTTGCTAAGTACAATACATTTTTAATTAATGGTCAAAATTACAATAAAATTAAGGTTCAATTTGATATAAGCAACGATCTTAAAACTAAGATAAATTACGCAAAAACAATTTATTCTTTGATGAGCCTAGTTGATGGACAACGAAGTTTTTTTAAGAATGCTAAAACAAAAGATGACGCATCAAGTGATCTTGACAAAATATCTAATACTTTAACATTACAAATACTTTGGCATGTAACTTATCTAATATCTTCTGATTTTTTTCTAGCAATTAATGAAGCTTTATCAATATACTATATCGCTTTAGCTGTTTTACAATATGGAAGTGTTTTTACTCTGGCTCAAGGTATCATAACTACTGGATGCTTACTTTTAGCAATTGCTGGTTTAGCTGCTAATACGTCAAGTCTTTATTCTGTAAACAAATCTGAATCAGAAATTATTGAAGAAAAATCGCTATATCAAAACAAACTAACTTCGTTTCATGGTTCATTATCATCAAGTGGTAATTGCATTTCCACTATTTTTAATGAGATGAATGATAAAATATATGATACATTCTCTGAAATTAAGAAAAATTACAATCCTTTGTTTGATTTATATGCTTCTTTTGGAAACAAGAAAAAAGCAGCTGAAATAATTATAGATTTTACAAATAATCAAGATTTTCTTAATACCCTTAGAGATGTTCTCCACAAAATGGATATACGTTCATACGATTTACAATATATTGAAGACATTTTAAAACCGATTGATTTTAGTAAAGTTATTGATGATGGTGATAATATAACTTTACTTTCTAAAAAACATTCGTCATTAAAAGCTAATAATTCTATTGATGAACAAGTTAATAAATTGTATAAATCCACTTTAGCCCTTATAGAAGAAGTAACATGTTTTCTTATAGATTCATTGCCTGCCATCACTTCTATTGTTGAAAAAATGTCATCTCGTGTTTTAAAATATATTGATTTAGCATCTAATACTTTTATAAATTCATTCCCATCTCATGGTTATGACATGATTGATTCAAAAATTTCCGGTATTTTTAATCGTGCAATGGCACCTCTTGCGCAAAATCCGTTTGATAATAGAACCGCTTACGGTGTTTATAAAGAATCAGAATTTATTGAAAAATATTTTGAATCTTACAAACAATATTATGGTAATTATGACTCGTTTTTTGAAGATATGAATAAACTTTGAGACCAAATAATTTTAAATACTGATTCTGAAGAATTATTTCAGCAATGTAAACTAGCGTTTAATGATATTGGAAAATCAAATTTATGACCAGAATTTGAGACGAATGTTTTAAATATTTGTAAAAGAAACTCTATAAAAATTAAGGACCTTTTTCAAGCTAAAACTTTGGCAATAATAGATCAGGCAACAAAGGAAACAGTTGCTAAAGCAATGATAACTGATTCAATAAGATTTTATATATCTGATTGTGACAAAAATTATTTAAACTTATACCAAGCAATTGTTAAAAGAACCACAAACATTGCACAAAGGAATTTTACAAAATTATTATCAGATAAATCGAAAGACTTATCTTATTTTGGTATTAAATATTGTAAAGATTTTGATAAATTTAGAAGTGCGTTTGTTAAAGATGTAGAAAGAATTAATTATCTAGAAGGAGGGTTTCAACATTTTTTAATTAATGCTGCATCTGAAGAACTTCTATGTACTAGAGAAGCTGTTGGTATCGAAAGACTTGAAAACAATTTAAATAAATTTTATAAAAAACTTGATAATGCAGAAATGGCAAGATCGGGTATAAAAAGCCTTTCAAAATTTAATATTTCACTATGCCCAGCAATGCAAGTAATGGTTTTGGCAATACCTACATTACTTGACCTTGTAAACATGGTTTTAGAAGCTCTTGATATTGTATAATTATTAAATGAAAGGCTTACTTTCAAACATATTAAGACCTAAAACTATTGATCAAGTAATTGGTCAATCTCATTTGTTGGGTGATAATTCATTAATCAAACAAATGGTTAAGAATAAAACTCTTTATTCATTAATCTTTTATGGTTATCCTGGAATTGGTAAATCTTCTATCAGTTATGCGTTAGTAAATGATCTTAATGTTCCTTATCAAGTATTTAATGCATCAATTGATAAGAAAGAAAAACTTATTCAAATTATTGAGACAGCAAAATTATCTAAAGGATGATATATTATCATCCTTGAAGAAATTCATCGATTAAATAAAGATAAGCAAGATATCCTTCTGCCTTATCTTGAAAAAGGAACTATTTATATGTTTGCTTCTACAACAGAGAATCCTTACTTTGTAATCAATCCTGCTATTCGTAGTCGTTGTCAAATTTTAGAATTACAACCTGTATCTGTTGATGAAGCATTTGAAGGATTAAAGAAAACATTTAAAAGATACAAATTAAATATTAAGCTTCCTGATGAGGTCTTAAAGAAAATTTGTATTCAAACAAATGGTGATATTAGAAGTGCTATTAATATTGTTGATGTCTTAAACTTTTTATACAAAGGTAAAACAATCAACGATAAACTTCTTAAAGAAGTTATGCAACAATCTTATGTAGTTGCTGCTGATTATGGAGATGAATATTATGATTTACAGTCTGCATTCCATAAATCAATGAGAGGATCTGATCCGGATGCTGCTATTTATTATTTAGCGAGATTGTTACAAGCAGGGGACATAGAGTCAATTTGTAGAAGAATAATAGCGTGTTGCTACGAAGATGTGGGATTAGCTAATCCACAATTATGTTCAAGGGTGGTAAATGCTGTTAATGCAGCAAAGGAAGTTGGAATGCCTGAATGCAGACAAATCTTTGCTACTATTGTTATTGAAATATGTTTATCTCAAAAATCAAATTCAGCATATATGGCAATTGATTCAGCATTTCAAGATATTCAAAATGGTAAAGCACATAACATTCCTGCACACATCAAAGATCAATCATATAAATCAGCTAGTAAATTAGGAAGAACTGGATATAAATATCCACACGACTATAACAACGCTTGAGTTAAACAAGATTATTTACCTAAAGAATTAAAGAATAAAAAATATTACAAACCAGGTAAATACTCTATAAACGAACAAAAACTTGATAAATATTGAAAAGAAATTAAAAAATAACTAATTAAGAACCAAAGGCAATACAATTGCAAGAATAATAATAATTGCAATCATTAAAATAATGACAGCAATTTGAGGACCCTTTTGTCCTCTGATAAATTGCTCTCTTGTTGGGCAACCACGTGGATTTTTTGGAAATGGAAGCAAATTATAGTTGTTTGCTCACTCTAATAATTCTTTAAATTTTGTGTTTATGTTATAGTCAGAAGAATTTAAATACATTCTAATTTGTGTTTTAAATTTATTTTGTATTTCTTCTAAATTTTTTTCATCATTAACAAATTTTTCTTGAACAGTTAGTAAACTATTTGTAATATCAATTTTTGTTATAAAATTTGAGTTCTTAGGAACAATTATCATATTTTGAAAATTGATAATTGCCCTATATTCATTATTTTTATTTACAACAAAAATTGAATTAATTGTATTCTTTTTAACTATATATTTTCCTTCATTATCAAGAATTGGTATATCATTTTCATGTTGATATCACTTTGTAGAAAATGGTATATAAAATTCAACGTTCTCATACAATTCAATCTTTAATGGTCCAAAATATGGTCTTGAAAAATTTTCTGTTTTCTTATTTGGCATAAGATGATATCAAACAGAAGATATTTGATCTCAATAATCTTGATCTATAAAAAATAATTCAAATTTGTTGTTACTCATTACTTTTTATTTAATAATTCATAGACTTTTTTGACTTCGTCTACATAATGGGTACCAATACCAAATTTAAATCCCTCATGTTTACCGTATTTTGGTATTACATGAAAATGAATGTGCATAATTTCTTGCCCTGCTATTTTTTGGTCATTCGATAAATAATTAAACCCTCAAGGTTTTAATTTAGATTCTGAAATCTTGTTTGCTACTTCTTTAGAAAGTTTAATCATATCAGATAAAACTTCATCTGGGCATTCTCTTAAATTAGCATAATGTTTTTTGCTAATTACAACAGTGTGACCATCAGCAATTGGATTTATATCTAAAAATGCAATAGCATTCTTATTTTCAGCAACTACAAATGCTGGAATTTTTTTATTTACAATATCACAAAAAACACAAGACATATAAAATAATTATATTTTAATAATGATATTAAGCTTTTGTATTAGTTAAACTAAAAAGAAACTTGTTTGCTTCATTTACTAGTTTTTTGTAATCATCTGTTTGCTTGAAATTGCAAAACTTAGACATATAATCGATTTTGCTAAAGAAAGAATTTTTAAAATATTCAGCAAAATTGTTTGATAAAAAATTATTATCATTTTTAATTTCTTTATATGCTTCTGTGTAGCAATGAAAAATATCATTTGCTTTTTTTGCATTAAATTCGGATAAAGCACGTGAATTAACTGTCTCTCTCAAAATATATAAAACATCATTAATATAGATAGTTTTTTGTGATTTTGAAAGAAGTAACATATGGTAATATAAGTCTTCCATATACATATCTTCTTTTTTAAACCAGATATTATTGTCAATTAGAAATTTTTTGGAAAAACCTTTTGCTCACACTGAACACCTTGTGTTAGCAAAATTTGGGTTTTCCGAAACATTGGTTGGAGTGCTTGAAAAAACTCTGTTTGCTGTTGGATCGTACAACTCACCATTACTCATTAAAATTTTAATTTCAAATGATAAGAAGTCAAGATCAGGCCATTGATTGAATGTGGTATTAATGACTTCAAAACACTTAGGTAATAAATAATCATCTGAATCTATGAAAACAATAATTTCACCAGTAGAGTTTTCTACACCAACATTTCTTGCATTTCCTGGTCCAAAACCTTGTGGTAAATTAATTACCCTGTATTTCTCATGAGTTTTAGGATATTGGTTAATAAATTGAGCTGTAGCAAATTTTTTACTACAATCATTAACTAAAATAACTTCAAAGTTTTGATATGTTTGTTTATCAATTGATAAAAAACATTCTTCTAAATAGTTAACATTTGTGTCAAAAACAGGAATTATTACGCTTAATTTATATTGCTTAGACATTGTATCGTTATTATAATAAACAAAATATGGTTATTTTGCAAAAAAGCAAGGATGATAACAAACATGTTTTGATTGTTGATGTTGCAGCTGACAAATCACAATGAAAAAATGTTTTAAATAAATTAGTGGCTAAATATTCTAAGATCGGAAATGCAAAGGGTTTTAGAAAAGGTCATATTCCTTTTAATGTTGCATTACAAAGAATTAAACAATCTAATGCTTATGCAGAGGGTGTTAATGAAATATGTAATATTACATACAAACAATTAATTGAAAGTGATGCTATTGCTAACCAAAATTTAATTGAAGATGTGCCAAACATTAATGTTTTAAAAATTAATGATCAAGAAGTAACTATTAGATATACATTTGATCTTTTACCAAATGTAATTGTTGGTGATTATAAAAAAGCGCTTGAAGGCTATATAAAACCAACAGTTACACCACTTGAAATTGAAAACCAAGTGACAATGTTTTTAAATAAATACGGTGCAACTGCACAAAAAATAAATATTGTAGGAAATAACAGTTCAATTAAGATTGATTATGAAGGAAAAATTGATAACAAACCATTTCCTGGATCATCTGCAACTAACTATAGATTAAAAATTGGATCTCATGAATTTTTGCCTGGATTTGAAGAAAAATTAATTGGTTTACAACCAAATAGTGAAATTACTTTTGATCTTAAAATACCTGCTGATTATTACTTGGAAGAATTCCAAAACAAGACTGTTACATATACTGTTAAAGTAAAAGAAATTATTTCTAATGATATTGTGCTAAACGATGAATCTGTAAAGATGTTCAACATAAAAAATGTTCATACTGTAAGTCAATTTAAAGAATTTTTAAAGAATAAAGTTTTAATTGAAAAAAGTAAAGTTCAAATACAACAAGCTCAAGAAAAACTTATTTCAATTTTTAAAAATGAAACAAAATTAGATTTTATTCCAGAAGCTACTTTCGAAAGACAAAGAGCGATTTTGCTTTCACAATACTCTCAATATGCTAAATCTAAAAATATTTCTTTGCAAATTTTAGTTGCAAATGACAAATCATTGATTACAATGGATAATTTTTATAAATTTATTGATAAAAAAGCTATTGAAAACATCAATATGTTATTTGCAATTGACAAATTAACAGATGAATTAAAAATTCAATTATCAGAAGATGATGACAAATTAATTCTTAATGCTTTATCTAATAAATACAACCTTCCAGCAGAGGTTGTTAAAACTAAATATGCTGATGAATACTCTCTTTCACAAACCCAATTAATTCAAAAAAAATTAATAGAAAAAATAATTATTGATTCAAAATAAAATGATCAGCATAATTGTTCCTTGTTATAACACTCCAAAAAAATATTTAATCAAATGTTTAGAATCAATTCAAAATCAAACAAATCAAGATTTTGAGTGCATTGTTGTTGATGATTGTTCATCATCTACAACAACATCAAAATTTGTTAAGAAATGAGTTTTAAATAATCCAAAATTTAAATTAATTACAAACAAGAAAAACATCGGATTAGGTCCAACCAGAAATGTTGGGATTAAAAATGCAACTGGAGAAATTATTGTTTTTGTAGATTCGGATGATTATTTAGCATTTAATGCTTTACAAGACATTAA
>CASPLF010000021.1 GCA_949422915.1 uncultured Mycoplasmatales bacterium | reverse complement strand
TTACTTCATTCAGCGGTGTTTGTCAAGATGGTGGAACAGTTACTGTAACTAACCCAATGGATGATGCACATGATAGTATAGCATTGCTTGACTATTTACTTGAAAACGGTGGATTACCAGAAAGTTGAAGAATTAACCGTGTATTACCAGAAAGTGTTTATAAATTTTCTGATGATGGTAAAACGTTATTAGGTTTTCAAGATGCCTTTTTAAATGATCCAGACTCTGAAATTTACAAAGACAATTTTCAAGATTGTGACACTATCGAAATACCAGCTAACGTGGAAAAAATTAGTTCATACATTTTTGATAATATACCATCATTTCTTACAAAACTAACCTTTGCAGAAGGGTCTAAATGTAATTTTATATATTCTGCTGCTTTTACAAATTGACCATCATTAATTTCTGCTGATTTTTCGAATATAATTTGTGAAACAAAACTACCCGGCTCTATATTTATTGACTGTGTTTCATTGGCTTCTGTAACATTACCGAAAGGTTTTAAAGGTATGGCTAATCAAGTTTTTCAAAATTGCCCTGCAATAAATTACATTGCCTGAGATTTGCCTGATGATTATCAAACTAGTACAACCATTAGTAATGCAGTGTTTGCTAACGTTTTTTCAACCGGAACAGTTAAATCATTGAATCCTTCAATCACTTCACAACAACTACTTGAATTTCTACAAACTAAAGGATTACCAACTACTGGTTGAACAGCAGAATAAATTAATTTAACATTAAAAAAATAATCACCTAGTCAAACTTCGTGGTTATTTTTTAAATATATAAACTAAATAATCAAAAATAAAAAACAAAAGAATTTATTTACCAAACTCTTTAGATATTTTTAAATACATATCTAATGGTTTATTAGCTTTTGTTATAGGACGTCCAACCACTATATAGTCGCTACCGAATTTTTTTGCATCTTTTGGAGTGGCCACTCTTTTTTGATCATTAGCATTACCATCAGGATATCTTATTCCTGGAGTAACGCATAAAAATGATTTACTTAACTTTGACTTAATCATTTTTACCTCATTAGGCGAACAAATTACACCATCTACTCCAGCTTTCTTTGCATTAGTTGCATAATGCAAAATTGTTTGATTAATATCTTTAGAGATTAATAATTCATTTTTAAGCATAGATTTGTCAGTACTTGTTAATTGAGTTACTGCTAGCACTTTTATTTTCTTACCAGCTGCTTGTTTAGCTTTACTCATCATTTCTATTCCACCGGCTGCATGAACAGTTAACATTGAGATATCTAAATCACTCAAAGATTTAACTCCTTCATAAACAGTATTTGGAATATCATGCAATTTAAGATCTAAAAAAATCTTATAACCTTGTTTAGTTAATTTTTGGATACCAGTTCTACCAATCTTATAAAATAATTGGTATCCAATCTTTAAGAAAGGTTTATTAGATTTAAAATTCTTTAATAATTTATTTAATTCATTTAACGAACTAAAATCACATGCAATAATTACATTACTCATACTTTAATGCCTTCCCAATAATGTTAGATAGTTTATCTATCTTTAATTCTTTCATTACTCTTGGTAAATCTTTAATAATCTTTTCACAAACATAAGGATCTACTAAATTTTGTGCTCCTATTTGTACAGCAGATGCACCCGCATACATCATCTCTATTACATCATATGCATTAGAGATTCCACCAATTCCAATGATAGGTAACTTTGTAACTTTAGCGCATTCATATACACATCTTAAAGCAATTGGTTTAATTGCTGGCCCAGAAAAACCACCAGTCTTTCTAGCAATAATTGGTTTGCCTGTATTTAAATCTATACGCATACCAATTAAAGTATTTATTAATGATAAACCATCAGCCCCTGCTTTTTCAGCAGCTATTGCCATTTTAGCAATATCAGTATCAACAGCTGATAGTTTAACATAAATTGGTTTTTTAGTAGCTTTCTTTAATGCTTTAATAAGCATTGTTAAGTGTTTTGGATTAGAAGTAAATTTAAGTTTCTCCACATTTGGACAACTTACATTTACTTCAATAATTCCTACAATTGATTCTTTATCTAATTTTTTAGCAACTGCTACAAAATCATCGATTGTACCACCTGCTATGTTTGCTATTATTTTTTTACGATAAACACTTTTTAGTTTTACAAATTCGGAATTAATTACTTCATCAACTCCTGGATTTTGTAAACCTATAGAGTTAATTAAACCTTGTTCACATTCTGCAATTCTTGGTAATGGATTACCAAGTCTAGGTTTAATAGTAGTTCCTTTCATAGAAAATGTTCCTAAGATGTTTATGTCATAAAATTGAGTAAATTCATAACCATAACCAAATGTTCCACTCGCTGGAATTATTGGGTTATCCAATTCTCATTTACCTAATTTAACTTTTAAGTTTTTATTTATCATAATAACTCCTTACTGTTAAAGATTGGTCCGTCTGCACAAATTCTTTTTGGTCCATGTTTAGTTTCTATTGTACAACCCATACACGCACCAAAACCACAACCCATTCTTGCTTCTAATGAAAGTTGGCCTTCACTCTTCATACATTTATAAACAGCTTTCATTAGATTGATAGAACCACAAGTGTAGTAATATAAATTATTTAATTTATATTTATTGATAGCATCAACTACAGTTCCTTTGAAACCTACTGATCCATCATCTGTTGTGATAATTAAGTTTTTGCATACTTTTTTTCATTCATTTAAAACAAAAACATCTGCCTTTGTTTTAAATCCAACAATAATAGTGACATCGATATGTTGGGAAGACAATTGTTTAGCAAGCTTGTAAACTGATCCCATACCACATCCTCCACAAACAATTAATTGCTTCTTGTTTTTTGATGGAGTATAAGTGTTACCTAAATCTGTTAAAATTTCTAATGACTGATTAGGTTTTATTGTTGAAAGAATCTTTGTTCCTTCACCAATAAGTTTATATAAAACTTTTAATGAAGTTTTATTTCAATCATATACACTCATTGGTCTTTTCAAATATTTATTAGGAACTTGAATATTTAAAAATTTACCTGACTGAATTCATTCAGTAGGTCCTTTTAATTCAAGCATGTAAGTGCTTGAATTAATCTTAGTATTGTTAATTACTTTGTAATTGACTATTCTATCCATAGATTCTCCCTTCTTTATATACTATCTTACCATTACAAATGGTAATCTTTGGTCATCCAACACAATTAATTCCTTCAAAAGGCGTTGATTTTCCTTTTGAAAAGAAATTCTTAGAGTTAATCTTAGATTTTTTTAATGGATCAAAAATTAATAAATTAACAGGTTGATTAATTTTCAATTCATTAGAAGGCAAATTAAATAATTTTGAAGGATTAATTGACATTAATTCAACTAGTTTATTAAGACTAATAATGTTTGTCTTAACTAACTTGGTATATAGTAATGCAAAAGAATAATCTAATAAAGAGATACCAAACGCTGCTTTATCAATAGTTGTATTCTTTTCTTTGTCAGCATGTGGTGCATGATCAGTAGCAATTACTTCAATTAAACCAGATTTAGTTCCTTGAATTAAAGCTTGTTGATCATTCTTGCTTCTTAATGGAGGATTCATTTTATATTTACCATTATTTGTTTTAATACTTGTTTCATTAAGAAGTAAATGATGAGGAGTCACTTCACATGAAATATGTTTGTTATGTTTCTTAGCTTTTTTAATTAAGTCTAATGTTTGCTTGCATGAAACATGACAAACATGGTATTGACATTTAGTTTTAATAGCTAATTGGACATCACGTTCAACTTGTTTATATTCAGCTTTTGATGGAATACCAACAAGATTAAATTTCTTAACATTAATTCCATCATGAACAGAACCGCCTTGTGGAACGTATTTTAAATCTTCTGTGTGAGCGACTATTGCTTTATTAACTCTTTTAGCTTTAGTCATAGCTTGTTCCATAGTTTGTGATGTAGATACTCCACAGCCATCGTTAGAGAAAGCAAAGCAATGTTTGCTTAATTTATCCATATCAACTATTTTTGTATTAACTTTTCTGCCTGCTGTGATAGATGCATATGGATAAACATTAATGATTGCATCTTTTTGAATTAATGATATTAATGTGTTAATGTTAGATGCAGTGTCAGGTGGTGGAACAACGTTAGGCATACAACAAATTGTTGTATACCCACCAGCTGCAGCTGCCATTGTTCCTGTTTTAATAGTTTCCTTGTATGATTGGCCAGGTTCTCTTAAATGAACATGTATATCAATAAGTCCTGGAATAGCTATTAAATCATCACAGTTAATGGTATTAATATTTTTTTTAACAATTGGTTTTTTACTAATTTGTTTTAATGTGCCATTGTGAATATACAAACTTCTTTTTACTATTTTTTTATTTAGATATACATGGCAATTGTTGATAACAAAACTATTCATACTACTTAAGACTTCTTAATAATACAGCCATTCTAACGAATACACCATTTTGAATTTGTTTAAATATTCGAGAATGATTGCACTCTATAACATCATCATTAATTTCTACATTTCTATTAAATGGAGCAGGATGAATAATAATTGCATTGTTTTTCATAGATGAAACTCTTTTAGAGTTTAATCCAAATTGTTCATTGTAGTTAGATTGAATATTCAATCCTTCTTCTAATCTTTCATTTTGAATTCTTAACATATTAACTACATCTACTTTTGGTAGATATTCATCAAAATCCGCATATTGATATTGTGGATCTTGTAAGTTCTTTGGAGCACTAAAATATACTTCCATACCCATTTTAGTCATACATTCATAGTTGGAGTGAGCAACTCTTGAATGATAAATGTCCCCACAAATAAGAACTTTTAAACCTTTAAGAGTTTTAAACTCTTGTTTGATAGTTAATAGATCTAATAAAGTTTGGGTTGGATGGTCCATTTTGCCATCCCCTGCATTAATAATTGGAATATTAATTTTTCCTAATAATTCTTTATACCAAAAGTCTTTTTTGTGTCTTATGACTAAAGCGTCCACTCCAAAACTTTCAAATACTTTAATGGTGTCATAGAAAGTTTCTCCTTTATTAATCGAAGATGATTCAGGTGCAAAGTTTAACACTTTGCAATTTAATTTATGTTCCGCTGTGTTAAATGAATAGTGAGTTCTAGTAGATGGTTCAAAAAATAAATTAGCAACAATCTTGTTGTCTAACTTATCGTTATTTTTATGATCAATAATGTCTTGAGCTGTATTTAAAATATCATCAATTTCTTTAACAGATAAATCTTGGAGTCTGATAAGATTTTTCATAGATATTTATATTAATATAAATATATCATAAAAATGGGGTTTATGATAATTAACTTTGGGTTAAATAAACTCTGAAAAGTAATAGTAAGGTTTTTATAATATAAAGTCCATAGTTGGACTTAAAATTAGTTCGAAAACCAATAATTTTAAGGAGATCCATGCTATGAACGTCAACAAAAAGTATAGATAATTTAATAATATTGGAGAGAAAAATTATCAAGTATTGTTAAAACAACCATATAATAGAAGCAATTTTTGCTTCAACAGATCAGAATTCCACTATAAATCAGCAATTAAATAATAGTCTTTATCAAACTAGCCTACTGGAATGTTTGGTCTTGACTTAATATCTTATTTAAATAAATTATAGAAAAAAGGAGAAATTTTTTGTGAATTTTCGTATGCTAAGTTGAAAAGTAAGTCAGCAATTGAGGCTACTGCACCCGTAATTATTAAACCAAGTGAAATGCAAGCTAGTGCAGCAACAGTAGTTTTTTCAGCAATTCTAACTACTTTAGTGCCATCTTGAATTTGTCCAGATAACTCACCTACTTTTATTGCAGCTTGAACAGCTTCATATGCTCCATCCATTCTTTCAAAAACTATACTTTCAGTAAAATAGTCTAAGAACTGCATTCATCTGCAACACTCTTGTGTAAGATGTATAAGTTCTTCTGTGGCTATTGGAACAAAACGAGTAAATACATGAAGAAATTGCAACCCTGTAATAGCGGCAAAACCAAGTAATGTAGTACCGATTGAAACTCCTAAGATTGATCAAAATACTGCTGAACCTTCAGAAATTAAAGGTGTAGAAGATAAATCATTGACATTTGTCTCAAATGGATTTAAGAAATAGTTTTCAAATTTCTTAAGATCATCATCAGTACAAAGTGTATACATTTGATATATTTGTCCATAAAGATTTCAATGTTTTTCATCTCTTATAGACTTAGACAATTCAATAACCTTATTTGTTGCATCTTCTTTTGCACTATATGTACCTTGTTCATTTTCTAAAGTTTTAGCGCATTTAATAAAATCATCAGCTTTAGAAATAGGAATTAATTCAGATGCTAATTGTTTGTTTTCGTCGCTTTCAGTAACAATATCATAAATAGATTTCATATTATTTAAAGCAACATCATCAGCATGCAATTTCTTTCCCATAACAACTAAAAGAAGCAAACTTAAACCAATAAATACTGTGCATGCAGCAAGTTGAGCAATTGTTGTGATTGAAGCTCATCCGAAACTAGAAACAATTTGAGCAGTCAATATAAGTTCTGTAGCAACCGCAACAGCATTTGCAGCCACTATAAGTGAATATAAAACAATACGGGTATCAATGTCAGCGGTTAATAAACCAAATGCATCTTCTTTACTTTTTGCAGATAAATCCATATCGAATATAGAACCTAGCGAACTAATAGTAGTTGCAATACCTGTACCACAATTTAATAAATTTTGAAGATTAGGGTCAATTTGGTATTGAACTTTAATTGAATCTATATTTTTATTTTTATTTTTTCATGGAATATACTTAACTGGTAAAAAATCATTATTAGTTATTTTTGAATTTTCATCGTTTTTTGCAATGTTTGTATCAACATATGCTCAACTAAGAGTTAAAACGTTGTTATTTGTATCAATATCTCTTGCAACAAGTGCAACGATTTGATTTGTGTGATAACAAGAATCTACATTTGTTGGAGTAGGAATGCCAGCATAATCAACAGGATCTGTTAGTATAACAGGGTTCTTTTTTAAATCATATATGTCAGAATCACCTGTATATTTAGCCATAATTTCATTTAAATAAGTTCTAGAAGCAGCAGAATCTTCAAAGTAAATTCCTTTTTTATTTGGTTTTTCATCCAATTTACAATAAGATGTTTCATAATCACGTGAATACTTGTTTTTAGAGATATTTGATATTAATTTCATATCACTTATATCAAGCGAAACAAAATTAGATTTGTTACCATCTTTGTCAGGAACTAACATTTTGTCATCTTGTCATAAAATATGTGATGGGTTAGATGACTTACAAATACCAAATTTAAATTGGATATTGCACTTGTGTGAATCTTCATCGTTTTCAACTGAATTAATTTTTACATTAAGTTTGTATCCTGGGTAAATTTCATTTTTACCAAAATTAACTGAGTATCCGTTAAATGTATCTAAAGGCCTTGTTACAGAAAGTTTATCAACAATGGTTGATGGAATATCTCCATCTTCTGTACTAGGTGCAATATCTCACGCTCTATAATCACTAAAATCGCAACCCTCAGTTAGTTGGTATTGATAATTAAATAATTTTGTAACTTGTTCATCTGAAAGCTGTGTATCAGATGCAATTAATCCCTGTCCATTATCAGAATAATCAGCAAGAAGTTTAATTGCGTCAAATTCTTGATTAACTGTTAATGTATCACAAAATGAAGTACTAGCATAAGAAAGAACTGTAGCAAGAACAGAATCTTCTTGATTTTGAGAATTGTTGTCATCAGCAAAATCTTGTAAAGCTAAAGTGTAATGAAATGAATCTCAAAGTTGTTCGTCTGCTTCATCTAGAAGACATATGAGCTCTTCTTTAAAATTTTGAGCCTTTTTAGAAGCATCGGACTCAGAGCATCCATTATTAAGTAGAATATTATAGAAATTTAAAGTATTATTAGGAATATTATTATTAAGTATTTCGTAATAATCAGCTACTTGAATGCCTAATTTGTTTGCTTCATCATTTACATAACCATAAACAGCATTAATACCTTCTTTAGTCATCTTTCCATCATTGCTAGTTGAGTATTGAGAAATTTTTTTGTCAATTTTTGCTTTAAACTTACCAACATTAGATTTTACATCTTCATCGATTAGACCTGCTCTTCTTAATTCAAATTGAAGTTTATCTTCTACTTGGTTAATTCTTTTTTGCAATTGTTTTAAAGAGATTGTGTTAGGATCATATTGTTCATCGACAACAAAATGACGTGTTTCTAAAATGTTATCTTGTTTTGACATTTTAAACGGATTGTTCATTTGTGTTTGTGTACTATTGGATGTTGAAACCACACTTAGTATTGGTGCACAAGCCAACAAAAATGTTGATGCAAATAGTGCTTTTTTAATATGTTTTTTCTTCATGTTTTTTAACCTCTTTTTTTTATCTTATTTACCATTCTTTCATATATATTATATTATAAATATAATTAACATAATTATTTTTTAATTTCATTAATGAAAGACTCTAAATATTTTTGAGTTGATTGATTAATTATTGCAATTTATTTTGCAATAATTTTTACTGTCTGTGCAATCTTAAAATGCAAGAAAAACAAACATTATTCATCAAACGAAAAACAAATCCCAAATAAAGTTGTTGGTTTTTCAATTTATGCTACTGGATTATCATCTATTACTTTTTTATCTGTTCCAGGAACAGCGTTTTCAGATGATTGAATGTTTGCGTTTGGTAATTTAACAATTTGTTTTTTAACTCCTTTATTGATTTATTTCTTTTTACCATTATTTAAATCATTATCATGTCAATCATTATTTGAAAATATAAGCAAGAGATACAATCTTTCTCTAAAGAGAACTCTTGCTTTTTTTTATCTTCTATATAACATCTTTAAAATTTCTTTAATGATTTATCTTCCCGCTTCTTCATTAAGTTTAATTATCGAATCAAAAACAGATGATTATGTTTATCTGTTTATCATTATTGTTGGTGTAGTAACAATAACATATTCTTACCTATCTAATTTTAAACAAATAGTATGAATTAATTTTTTCCAAACCTTTTTGATTATTACTTCATTAACAATTACAGTGATGTTTTTAATTGTTGGTTCAGCAAAAATAAATGCTCTTGATTTTAATGAATTTATTAGTGAAGGCAAATTCTTAAAATCAAGCAATTGATTATTTTCGTTAACCTCTGCTAGTATTCCTATTATCTTAATTTCAGAAATGATTAATACTATTTACCTATATGGTTGTTCAAAAGATATTACCCAACATTATATTTCTAATAGAAAAGTTGTAGATACATCAGAAAGTTTAAAAACCAACGGAATCATTGTTTTCTTTATGGTTATCTTATTTTACACTTTAGGTTCACTATTATGAACTTTCTTTAAACATAAATCAGGATATGAAATCAATTCAGATCACACACTTTCATACAATGGAGAAGTCGTTTGCGATTCCGATAACATAGTCACATATTATATGTGGCACGTTTTACCGGTTGGTGTTTCAGCTATTGCATTAATCGGAATGCTTGCAGCTTCACAATCATCTATTAGTTCTTCATTAAATTCAATTAGTGAAATTATCATTAAGAACTTTTTAGTAAATACTAACGAAAGAACTAAAGTATTGATTAGAAACTTCTCAATATCAATTAGTGGAGTATTTGCTATTGTTCTTTCATTAGCATTTGCTGGATTAGGTATTGGAGATATATTCCCTTTCTTTATTAGTATTTCAGGATTTTATTCTGCACCAATGGTAGGGATAGTCTTACTTGGTTTATTCTCTAAAAAAGCAAATACTATTGATGCATATTTAGGACTATCATTTGGTTTAATCGTTTGTTTTATTACATGAATATTTTCATGTAAGTTTATACCGGGACAACACATTAATGAGATTTATATTCCTACTTTAGGCTTTGTTTCTACTTTATTAATTTCACTAATTACAAGTTCTTGTAGGAAAAATCCTGTAGAAAATTATCAAGATAGAAACATTTTTATATGTTTTAATAAAACACAGAAAAAAGAGTTTAAAGATACTCAGTTGGATATTTTTTATCATGCAAGATATAAAGAATATAAATTCTTTAGAAAAACTTACAATTTATTTGTAAAAAATAAAGTTGAAATCTTAAATTACGAAAAATATAAACAAAAGAAAATAAAACATAAATATGAAAGTTAATTTTGGTTTTTGAAAAAAATCTGTAGAAGTTTCTTCACAAGATAAAATTCCAGTTATTTTCCATACATATGATGCGTCATATGTTTGTTTGAACTTTTTTGCTTTAGCAAATTTAATGCTAAAAATTCGTGAAAAGAATAAAGAAGAATATGACGAATCTTGCCCAATCATCATATTGTTTGATGATAGATCAAGACAAATATATAACTATTCTCCAACAGCTTTATATAAGAAATATCCTAATGTGTTTACAGACAAAAATAAAAATAACTATGTTGGAGTTTATTCAAACATTAATTGTCTTCCTAATCATCAAAATGAAAATATTCCATATGATGGTAATCAAATAAGTGCATATGAAATTAATGCTCTAATTGACTTTGTTAACAAAAATAAAGATAGATCTAATTTTCAGTTTGATTATTGAATTGATGATTATAGATTAAATTTATTATGAAAAAATCATTCAGAAGCATTATTTAACATTCTTAAATACTGTAGAAATTTAAATGTTATTCCTAATGGTAGTTTACAATGATGTAAAATGGGTTATTTGCAAGAATATACAAGAATGGCAAATAACCAAGAATTATTGTCACCAAACGAACAGCTATCATTATGAAAAACTATCTTTACTAAAAGTGAATATGGTTCACAAGAATACAAAGATGAATTTGAAAAATTCAAGATGTCAAAAAAAGAATGATTTATTGACAATGTATTCTTAGTTAAGAACTATAGTTTTGATTGTGATTGAATCAATTATTTTGGAATCCATAATCCAAGAATTAGATTTTTTGAACATCCTGTTGATTTTGTTTATTGAACAGAAATGTTTCAAATAGATAAAAATGAATTTATTGAAGATCTAAAGCAAATGTTTGGAATGACTTCAGGATCTATCTTCAAACAATCTATTGAAAAAAACTATGAATACTTTTCAAATGATAAAACAAATTTAATTTTTCTTTTAACACATGAATGAGGAGAAAGAAAAAGTGAATTCAATCAAACTTTTGAAAAGATGATGATTGAATTTTCAAAAAAATATCCTGTTGAAAAATTTAACTATATTTTTAAACATCATCCAAGAAAACCTTTGAATGAAGTAATTAATGATATTGAAGAAGTGTGTCAAAAAACTAACATTAAACCAATTATCATGAATAACTCTTTACCAATTGAATTAGTTCTATTTATTGATATAGAAGAAAATAAAAAATCTTGTAAGTTTAATCTATTAAATCCTTTAGATTTTACTGAACCAACTAAAGATTTAACAAAATACACCGGTGTTTTTGCTGGATACAACCTTGTATCTTCTTGTTTTTTCTCAATAATAAGTGCATTCTACCAATCATATGATAATGTTGAATGAAATTACTTGATACCAAACATTATTCCATATGAAACTAATTACATTTGCGATGATTTTGTTTGTGGGTTTAATACAACCAATGATAAACTATCACCACATTCATATAATGTAAATGTAGAATACTTTAACTTGTTAAACGATAGTTTTTCAAGAATGGATCATTTCTTGGATATATCAAAAATTCAAAAACTTTCATCATTATGAAAAAAATAAATTTAGCAATTATTCCTGCACGAAGTGGATCAAAAGGAATTAAAGATAAGAATATTTTATTAATTAATAAAAAACCATTACTTGTTTACACTATTAAAGCTGCAATTAAATCAAAATGTTTTGATATTGTTTTTGTATCAACTGATTCAAAAAAATATGCAGAAATAGCTAAAAAATATGGAGCAAATGTTGATTTTTTAAGATCTAAAAAAAATTCTTTAGATACTTCTAAAACTATAGATTCTGTTATAGAAGTTGTTGAAAATTTTAAGAAAAAAGATATCTATTGCGAAACTGTTACTTTACTTCAACCAACTAGTCCGTTAAGAGATGAAAACGACATTAAAAATGCATTTAAAATTTATAGAAATAAAAAAGCAGATTCTGTTATTTCTGTTTGTGAATCATCTCATCCAACATTTCTTTATAACACATTGAAAAAAGGTAATTCTTTGCACAATTTTATAGCTAATAAAGATCTTCATAAATTACGTCAAGATGTTTCTAAAGAATACTATGTAAATGGCGCGATTTACATATTAAAACCATCTAAAAGATATGAGTATTACGGTCCTAAATCATATGCTTATTTAATGTCAAAAAATCACTCAGTGGATATTAACGATTTGTTTGATGCAAAACTTGCAGAGTTTTTATTGAGTAATAGAAAATGGTAAATTAAATTTGAATTTTTAGCTTATCACAGATATTTACATGAACAACAAATTATAGATTTTGCTTTATAAATTGTGTTCTATACACATCTATAATATATCAAATGGATAATATTGTATGTTTTCTTAATGATAAAAAAATACCAATTTTTATTAAAGATATTGATGTTGTATTAATAAACAATCCTACATTAAATTTCTCTACTAGATTAATAAACGAATTATCAAAAAATAATATATTAACAATAATTTGTGATGAAAAACACATTCCAAATTGTTTAGTTTTACCAATTTCTGGACA
>CASPLF010000020.1 GCA_949422915.1 uncultured Mycoplasmatales bacterium | reverse complement strand
CGCTGACAGGGAGTCTAGAAGATATTAAATGTTATTTTTGATAATTATTTAATCAGCAATAATATTTTATTATCAAACTTATATTATTTAATCTAAGTGCTTTAGTTCGTTATATCTTTTAAAAATGTCATATTTTATAATATGTTTATTTGCTCAAGAATCATATTTTTTATCCCTAATCCCTAGTACTCTTCTTGTAATTTTCCTAGCAGCATCTGTTCTACAATTTACATAAATGTGTTTTTTAATTAACTGAACTTGATCAACTTTTTTGTCAAAATAATTTCATAAACTTCATAAAGCATATAACGGATACATACCAGATTTTGCATTTATATCTAAAATGCATAGCTTACCCTTATTTTCTTTAAGAAGAGTTTTTCAATCTAAATTAGTTCTTTTAAAGTGTATATCTATAACATACCAAGGTGTTAAAACTGTTTCTTTGTCTGGATTTTTAATTTTAGAAAAAATATTTTTTAAACCTTCTATTTGATTATCAAAATTTTGTTCTTTAAAGATTTCATCAATATCTCTACATCATTTTTTAACTGCTCCTTCAACAGCCTTTTCATCAAAAAATCTTTTAGTAATTTCCTTAAAATCTTCTTTCGTAATTTCTTGCATAAATTCTATTCAATCTTCTGCATCATAATAAGAAGGGAAACGTTCTAATTTAAATTCATCAATTTTTTCTGGTGTTAATGCAATTAACATTAACGGTAATCTTTTACTTATTTTTAAACATGCTCTCTTTAAATTTTCAATAGTTTTTTTCTTTTTTTTCTCTTCCTCGGAAATTATTTTGTTTACTTTACCATTTATTTTTACTTTATCACCATCTCCTGTTGTTGAAAATAAAACATTATTTATATCTTCGTTTTCATTGATTACAATCAAATTTGAATTTTTTGTAGATTTTGAATGACCTGAAGCAATCTTTAATTCTCATTCTTCCGCTTCGTTAATTTCTAATTCATCAAAAGCAGAACGTTTTAATACATCAAAAGTATCGAATCCGTTTTTTACAATATTTTGTACATATATTTTTTTTATTCCTTCCATTATTTCATCACAATTAATGAACTTAAAACTGTTTCCATTAAAACTAATTACTGGCATGTAGTTTATCAATTCTTTAATAATTGATTCAGATTTTTTTTCTTTTTCATTTGTTAGTTTTTTAACTGAAACAATATTAGCATATTCTGAAATTATTTCTAATACTCGTGTTGGTGAAAAATCATAAACAATTCCTTGTGTTTTATAAAAACCATTAAGTTTCCATGGTGTTTTAGTCCTAAAGATTGTTTGTAGATATGCCTGTGCAGAATTGGTGTTTGATAGCATTAAAACCGTTGTTCATTCTGGAATTGTAACTCCAGTAGTTAATCTACCACACGATAATGTGATGGTTCAAGTTGATAATGGATTGTTGTTTTTACCACGAATTTTTTCTTTAACTTCATTTAGCGCTTTATTTGCATTTGTCTGGCTACCTGTAACATTAATTATTTGAAAATTTTTAAAAAAATGATGAGATTTTAGTTTTTTCTCAAGAGTTTTTGCTTCTATCACTCCTGGTAAATGTCAAAGCGAATGGCGATTGTAATGCCTGTTTTTTGTACTATAAGGCATCGAAGATAAGTTGTCTAAATCATCCTTGTTTTCTGTGCACATATTATCTAACCATAAATCTATATCTTTTTCTCGCTTGAATCTAGCAGCTTCATCTACTTCAAAAAAGAATGAAAAATCAAACCCCATTTCTTTTCCAAAATCAGGATAATTTATTTTATCTTTAAGCGTTTTATAAATATCAATTGTATTTATTTTAATTGCTGGTAATTCTTCATATGGATTTTGCTCATCTTTATGATCAATATATCAATTATTTTTTGCTGTCTGCTCTTGTACATAATCTCAATCAAAGACCTCTTTTTGGATATTAAATTTTGCTCTTTCATTTTGAGCTAATAATTTAAATGGAGTTCCTGATAAATACAAAGTAAATTTTCTTTTTAAATGTTCATGCATTTGATCAGCAAGCTCAGTCATATTTCCTTCGTGAGCCTCATCTATGACAACAAGATCTCATTCGGTATTAAAATAATCTTTATTTTTTTCTTTATATTCTTTTATTTCATTATTATTTAAAATCATTTCTGTGGAATTATCATTTCTTTGTTTCCCTCTCAAATCTTGAATTGATAAAAACACTATTATTTTTTTTGATTTATCAATTTCCTTTCATTTTTTTCCATAGCGTTTTGATGAAAATTCATATTGATCTAATTGATTAGTGGAAGAAAAATAATTTCGATATTCATTGAATCACCCTTGTTCAACAGCTGGTTTATGTGTTAATATTAATATTTTATTAATCGGCGTTTTTATTTCACTTTTAATGCATTTTTTATTTGTTTCATCAATAAAACCATAGGTAACTAATGTTTTTCCAAAACGCATAATTGCATTCCATAACATTTTTCCTTCTTGTTTTTTTCAGCAAGAATATCTATAATTTTCAAGAGTCATTTTTATTGCTTTATTTTGTTCTGGTCTAAATGAAATTTTGACATTTTTATTTTCTATAACTTTTTTACCATGTTTAAATTGTGTTAAATAATTAATTGCTTGTTCTGGAGAAATTTCAAATCATTCATTACCAATATTGTTTCCATTATCATCCTTTTCTGGAGAACATTTTTTAAAATTATTTCTTTCAAGAAAATTATGAAAATCTGTATCTGTAAAACCACCAAAATCTGCTAAAGCTATTGTTACATATTTAAGTTCAAATTTAACAGAAGCAGTATTTGTTTGTTGTTTAATACGTTCTTTTGCTTCTTTAATGAGTAATTCTGAATTATCTTCAATGCAATCGATTGCTTCATCTGTTGATAACGATGTTTTACCTATTTTACAAAAATTTGGGAACTCTGGACGAGTATATATATAAATCAAAGAATAAGAAGTAGGGTTTAATGTTTGAGAATGAACACTATTGACAGGGTAAATTATAGAGTTTTTCATTATTCTCTACCTCCATCTGATGCTAACGCTTTTTCTTTAATATATTTTCATTCATCATCATTTATAAAAGTAAACACTTTTTTTAGATCATCATTAGTTCAATCTGAATCTCATCCTATTTTTCCTGTTCTTGGATTTTTTATATTAGATAAGTCTGGAACATTTTTATGCACAATGCGTACCGCATTGTGGTCTGTTGCCGTTTCTGTTTCACAGAAACGGTAAAAATAAGTTTTAAAATAACTAATAAAATTTTCACATTGTTTTTTAGATGAAAAATAGCAGCATATAAACGTATCAGAAAAATATTCGTTTGGTTCTAATATTTTATTATCTCGTCAATTTGCTCAAGCACCAGATTTAGGCCATATCACTTTTCACTTGTTTACATTGTTATGAGAAATTTTAATTTTGTTGATTTGTTTGACTATTTTTTCTTTTTTTTCTGTTTCAACTAAAAATTCCTTTGGTAATCACATTCATTTCCTTTTATTATCTTTTCCATCTTTACCTCAAAATTTTATTAGATTTTTTTCTTCTGTAAAACACAAATAGGAATATGGTTGTCTTTTTGGATCCATAAATCATGTTAATATCCCACAAGGATTCCGCCCGGTTATAAGATCTATCATAAACTTTTTATAATAAGTGCGAATTTTTGAGAATATTTTAGCAGTATTTTGTTCTAAAACATGTGTTTCTAATAAATTCTTTTTATATTTGAAAATTCCATATTCATAGTAATCAACAAAACCGTTATTGTCATGATTTTCTTTTCAAATAACAATATTAACTCCGCCCGTACTTGCTGTTTCAAACAAAATTAATTGATTCTTTTTTTTGTTTTCGTAATAATTATCTACACTTAAAATACGCTTATCTTCTCTTATTAAATAATGTTTTGCTGAACCAGATGCTCTTCCAGATGAAGTTTGTCATCCACGTGGAAAAATCATTGAAACATTTCTAGAAATGTTTGTTGCTAAAAATCAAAATTTATCATAAATGTTATGATTCTTACCACCAGTTTCTATCTGATAAGGTGGATTACTTATACAATAAGTAAATTTAAAACTAGACTTGTCATTTATTCCAAATTTTTTATTTATCTCATTTTTAATTTGATTATAGATGTGTTTCTCTCTCTCTCTCTCTCGAGTTTCGGGGTTATTTATTTTTTTAGTTTTCATATATGTGTCTCCTTTGAAATTAAATATGTTTCATTCATTAAATTTAACTTTATCAAATTGTTTTAGTTCTTTATCAAAAATTACTTTATCTTCATTTTGTATGTCAAACATTTTTTTATGTATTCGATAAATTCAATCTTTTCACCTAAAGTAAAATATAAAATCAATATTTGTATTATTTGATGAAATTATGTCACTTTTGATACAGTTAGACATTAATATATTCGAAACTGCAAAATCATAATATGTAGGAATTTCATTTGTTAAATTTCTTGAATTTTTTTTATATTTATTAATAATAAATCTGTATAGCCTTTTCCTTAATTCTTCAATATTTTGTTCATCTATATCATTTTGATATAGAGAAGCTAATGCAATTAATGAACGTATTTCATACTCTTTAGTTCATGATGATTCAGAAACGTTATCTTTTTTCATCTCTTTTAGCACTCTATCTAATTTATATTTAAGTATTTCAATACCAAAATTACCATGTCCACTAGCTGGTTCAAAAATTGTATCATAACTATTAGAATGATTAAATCTTAAATCATATAGCATTTTTTTAACCACTGCTCAAGATGTAAAAACCTCTCCTAGGGTTCGAATTCTGCCAATGTCAGGTTTAAATTCAAGTCCATCAGAAAATTTATGATGTAAATTATCTATATCTATTCTTTTTATCACAAGTTATAAAAATTATATTTAATTAATATATGAACACAATAAAAAAACTAACCTTTGAGAGTTAGTTTAATTAAGAAACAATTTATTAATAATCTTTCTTAGTTACTTTAAAATAAGCTTGCGGATGGTTGCAAACAGGACAAACTGCAGGTGCATTTTTTGATGAAACTATATGACCACAATTTAAGCAAATTCAAGTTTCTTTAGTAGATTTCTTGAATACAGTTTTCTTTTTTAAATTATTTAATAAAGCAGTATATCTTTCTTCATGGTGTTTTTCAATAGCAGCAACACCTTCAAATTTAGCAGCAATTTCAGTAAAACCTTCTGCTCTTGCTTCTTTTGCCATTCTCTTGTACATTTCAGTTCATTCACCATGTTCACCTTTTGCTGCATCCAACAAGTTAACTTGAGTTGAAGGAATTTTACCTCCATGTAAGTATTTGAATCATAGTTTAGCATGTTCTTTTTCATTACCAGCTGTTTCTTCAAAAATGTTTTGGATTTGAACATATCCATCTTTTTTTGCTTGAGAAGCGTAGTATGTATATTTATTTCTTGCTTGTGATTCACCAGCAAATGCTTCTCATAAATTTTTTTCAGTTTTAGTACCTTTTAGACTTTTCATAATTTTATCTATGTTTATATAATAATTATATACTTCAAACAAAAATTTGTAGAATTTTGCCCGATGGTTTTATCTAATAAATTAGTTAATAAAAAAGTAGTAATAAACAAGTTGAGTTTCAATGATAAACAAATCCTTCATAAACTCAACAATGTTGGTATCACTCCGGGGTCTACTATTAAGATATTAGATTATCAAGATTCTAAAAATATTGTGCATATCTTATCTCATGGTGTGCAATATGTGTTAAGAGAAAAAGATTGTATGAAAATAGATGTCAATGTTGTTCAAGAAGCATAATCATGAATATCATGATAATCTAATATTTAATGATTGACATGATAGTAAAGAAAGAAACAAAGCAAATGAGAAAATTGTTAGAGTAAGTAACAATATTCTTTTGATTGGTGCTCCAAATGTTGGCAAATCAACTTTTTTTAATAAAATTACTAATGGAACAGTTGCAGTATCAAATATTGATCGTTTAACTGTCAGTAACTCCGTTGCAAAACTTAAAAAAGATAAATCAATAAATATAGTAGATTTACCTGGTATTTACAATTTGTCTCATCCAATTGATGAGGAATTAGTAGTAGCTCATGAATTAGCTCATGAACGTTTTAGTAAAATTGCCAATATTATTGGTGCTCAATCTATTGAACGTGATTTATTTTTAACATTACAAATTGCAGAAACAGGGTTATTAAGCAATTTGGTTATCAACATGGTTGATGAAGTAGATAAATCTCAATTGCTAGTTAACAAATTATCTAAATATTTAAATAACATTAATATTTCATTATGTCAAGCCAATAAAAGTATTGGGTTGCAGCAAGTAACTAAAGGATTTATTAAAAATAATCCAGTTGAGCCTAATGTTGTTAAATATTCTTCTAACATTGAAACTTTAATTAAAAAGATTTCATCAATTTTACCTCATACAAAAATTAGTAAGCGTTATTATGCTATCATGTTATTAGAAAATAACGAATATGTTCATCAACGTTTGGCTAATAAGCAAAAAGAAACATATATTAAGATTAAACAGATTTTAAAAAATGTAGATTTGGATAAAATTTCAAATGAAATTTTAACTACAAAGAAAATTTATATTAAAAAAATCATTAAAGATTGTTTTAAATCATTTGATAAATACTTAGATAAGAATAAAGCAAAACAATATAAATTTGACAAAAAAATATTAAAGAAATGAATTGGTATTCCTGCTTTCTTTTTGCTATTGATACTAATCTATTACATTACATTCGGACCATACATGGGCGGAAGTGTTAAAGACTACTTCGATAAATTCCTAAATGATATTGTAGCTGATCAATGATTAAATAAATTATTTGACCAAATGGGAGCTAATACATTTGTCAAAGGGTTATTTGTTGATGGAGTCTTTAAAGGTTTCTTTGCAGTTTTATCTTTTACTCCAACTTTGATTATTTTATTTACATTAGTAAATATCATTCAACAAATAGGGATATTGTCAAGAGTATCTATTTTATTAGATGATGCACTTGGCAAATTTGGTATTAGTGGAAGAAGTGTTATTACATTATTAACAGGATTTGGATGTAATGTGCCAGCAATTATGATGGCACGTAGCTCATCATCTAAGAAAGAGAGAATAATTTCTGTATTAATTTCTCCATTCATTGTATGTAGTGCCAGAATAATGGTGATCTATTTTGTATGTAATGCAATAATGTCACCAACATACGGATGAATATTAATGATCTTCTTAATCTTTTTTAGTGGGTTAATTGCATTAATCATGGGTTTAGTTTTTTCTAAAACATTATTTAGAAAAGTTAAATCATTCTTTATGATCGAAATGGTTGACTGACGTAAGCCAGATTTTTTAGTAATATTTAAATTAGTTTGATTGGAATTAAAAGAATTTATTAAAAAAGCCGGATTGATAATTGTTGCAGCTAATTTCTTGATTTGATTATTCTTACACTTAGGTCCTAATGGTACATTAGCGGATGAAAACATAGAACAATCATTGCTTGGTTATTTTTCTAAGGGAATTAACTATATCTTATATCCTTGTGGTTTTTACAATGATGATGGTTGAAAATTAACTGCATCTTTAATTACAGCTTTCCCTGCTAAAGAAATTGCAATTACAAACCTTGGTTTGTTATTCCCTGAAGGGTTCTCTAGCTATTTTGATGTTCCTACTCATATAGCACAAGGATTGAGTTACATATTCATTTTAATGTTTTACTTACCATGCGCTGCTACTATCTCGGCAATTAAAAAAGAATCTAATTGAAGATACCTATTCATTCATCTAGGTAGTTCAATTAGCGTTTCTTATATTTTAGGAATAATTGTTTATTGAATTAGTTACGGAATATTAAGAATTTAATTTAATAAATTTTTTATAAGGCAAAGCCTTTACTTTCTTTTCGAATGGTTTTTGATAAAACTCAGCAGAATACATATTGTAGTTTTTGTGTTGTGTTTTAATCAATACAGGCCTTTTAAAAAATAACATGTCTAATCCTTCTCATATTAAAACTCATGAAATGATTTCAAAAATGATGTTAGCTACTTTTCAATCACTCTTTACAAACAAACCAAATAAAATTGTACAAATGATAACGACAATACCTGATAACAAACATCATAAAATGTTTTTATTAATCTTCTTAATTTCTCTGGCAGTCATTAACATTTCATATTTGAAGAAAGACTTATAAAGTCTTTCAAATTTTTCTGCATCTTGCTTTTTAACATTACGATCAATATTAACTGCTACTTTATCATATGCAAATGCATCTCTATAAGTCTTTAAATATTCTTTAAATCTAGAATCTAATGAAATAGAATCATCATCACCATCTATATAGAAAGATTCTTCTACTTCACTTTTATAAAATTGCAAAAGCACACGATCTTTACTATCATAAGTGACAGAGTGCTCCATTTTCTCTAATTCTTGTTTTTGCAATTTCTTAATTTCTCTTCATTCTTTAAACTTACTCATATTAATGATTATATAAACAAAAAAAATAACACTTTTTACAAAGTGTTATTGAAATTATTAATGGTGCACTCGAAGGGACTTGAACCCCCACTCATTAAGAATTAGATCCTAAGTCTAACGCGTCTGCCAGTTCCGCCACGAGTGCGTATTTAAATTATATTAATTATATATTTAATTACTTTATAATTTACTTTGTATGTGAAGTAAGTATACAAGTAAATACACTCAACTAGCAGTTAACACAATAAGGATGCTGGGTGTTGATGCAATTTCAAGAGCGCAATCAGGTCATCCTGGAATAGTTTTAGGTGCAGCACCAATAATGTATGCTCTATTTAGAAACCATTTAGTATATAACCCAGAAAACCCTGGTTTTTTTAATAGAGACCATTTTGTTTTATCAGCAGGTCACGGTAGTGCATTGTTGTATGCAACAATGCTACTAGCAGGCTATGAAAACATTACTATTGAAGATCTTATGAACTTTAGACAATTGGGGTCTAAAACAGCAGGTCATCCAGAAAATGTTTTATTAAAAGGTGTTGAAGTATCGACTGGTCCATTAGGACAAGGTGTAGCAATGGCTGTTGGATTAGCAATTGCTGAAAAAAAATTGGCTAATGAATTTAATAAATCAATTAAAGTCATTGACCATTACACATATTGTTTATTCGGTGACGGATGCTTAGAAGAAGGTATTTTCTATGAAGCCATTAATGTTGCAGGCAACTTAGGTCTTAACAAATTAATCATGTTATATGATTCTAATAAAGTTCAATTAGACGGAAGAGTGTCTGATTCTACTAGAATCAAAGTTAGAAAATTGTTTAAGAGTGCTAGATGAAACTATATTAAAGTACGTAATGCAAATAATGTGGCGGCTATTTCTCGTGCTATAGAATTAGCAAAACATTCATTAAAACCAACAGTGATCGAATGTCAATCTACCATTGGATATGGATCAAGACATGCTGATTCAAACAAATGCCATGGCGCTCCATTTACAGAAGAAGAAGTTAAAGAAATTAGAAAGAACCTAAAATATAACATTCCTCCATTCGTTATTCATGAAAATGCTAAGAAAGATTTTGAGTTATTTAAAAAACGTGGTAAATTAGCTCAACAAAAATTCAACAGAAGCATTAACGTGTTGGAAGCTAAGAATTTAGCTTTATACCAACAATTACTTAGTCTAACAAGAAACGAATTTAATTTTTCTCTTGACTGATATGCTAATTATCAACAAAAACAAAAAGAAGCTACTAGAAACATCTTTGGTGAAGCTTTGCAACTATATTTAGAAAACAACCCTACATTCTTAACAATGATTGCTGATTTGTCTTCTTCAACTAAAATTAAGCACAAGAAATCTTTAGGGATTACAAAGAATTATTTTGAACCACAAAATATTAATATTGGTGTAAGAGAATTTGCAATGGAAGCCATTGGTAATGGAATATGTGCCCATGGAGGATGCAGAGCAATCGGTTCTACATTCTTGAGTTTTAGTGATTACTGTAAACCAGCAACTAGATTAGGCGCTATTTCACATTTACCAATGTGTACTGTTTATTCACATGACTCAATTACTGTTGGAGAAGATGGTCCAACTCATCAACCTATTGAACAATTGCAAATGTTAAGAAGCATTCCTAACCATTATTTGTTTAGACCAGCTAACTTCAACGAATGTTTAGGTGTTCTTTACATGATTAATAAAATTAAAGATCGTCCAATAAGTGTCGCAACCAGTCGTGCTGCATTTAATCAAGCGCAAGGTTCATTTACAAATACTGCTAATGGTGGTTATGTAATTAAAGAATATGAAAATCCAGTAATTAACATCATTGCTACAGGATCGGAAGTTGCTCTTGCTATTGCAGTAGCAGAAAGATTATCTAGGAAAAACATTAAGTCAGTAGTTATTTCTATGCCTTGTTTAGAATTGTTTTATGAACAATCTAAATCATACAAAGAATCTATCCTTGGTAATAGACCAACAGTGTCTATTGAATATGGATCAACTACATGTTGACATAAAATTGCTGATCTAACAATTGGTATTGATACCTTTGGTATGTCTGGTAAACCAGTAGATGTAGTAGATCATTTTAAATTGAATGAAGCTTCAATAAGTGATAAAATTAATAAGTGATACTTAAATTTAAAGAAAACAACTAAAACAAAAAGGAGATAAATATGAGTGCAGGTGTAATTTGTGGAATAGTATTCGGAGTAATTGGTGCTTTAATCGTTGGAGCAATTATTGGATTTTATCTATCTCAAAAATATTTCAAAAAACAATTAGATGAAAACCCTCCAATTACAGAACAACAAATTAGAGCGATGTATGCTCAAATGGGAAGAAAACCATCAGAACAACAAGTAAAACAGATGATGGCTATCTTTAGAAGAAATAACAAATCTAAGAAATAATGAAAATATCATTCATTAAGTCAGCTAGCAAAATCGAAGATTGAATTCAAGATGATGTTACTGAATTTTGCTTTATTGGTAGAAGTAACACAGGCAAGTCTTCATTGATTAATGCTTTAGCAAATGCGAAAGTTGCTCATAGCTCTTCTAAACCAGGAAGAACTAATGTTGTTAACTTTTTTAATTGTGGTAAATTTAGAATTATTGATTTACCAGGATATGGTTATGCTAAAGCATCTAAATCTCAAATTAAATTTTTTGATACTTTAATTAACGATTACATTCTTCATCGTAAGAATTTATTTGGGGTATTCCAAATCTGTGACGCTAATGTAATCACAGAAGAAGATGCTAAAATGAGTAAATTCTTTAATGAAAGGTTCATTAATCATTTTATTGTTTTAAATAAAACAGACAAAATGCCTCTATCTAAATATCAAAATAATATGCCAAAAGTTTGCAAATTCTTAAATGTTAACTTTGACAAAATTATTTTAGCAAGCGCTAAAAAGAAAACTGGAATTAATGAAATTAATTCTAAAATTAAACAAGCTCTTGCAAGTATAAACCAAAGATAATTATTTTTTATTCTTTTGTTTTTGTGATCAAATTCCGGCTAATCCACCAATTGATGTTTCACGGTATTCTGGCAATAAATCTTTACCGGTTCTATTAGCGGTTTCAATAACATCATCTAATGTAAATACATCAGCCTCATCTTGATTAAGAGCTGCAATTTGTGCAGCTTCAATTGCTCTATTAGCAGCAACTGCGTTTCTTTCAATACAAGGGATTTTAACAAATCCTAATACTGGATCACATGTAAGTCCTAAGAAATGAGCGATACCAATCTTAGCAGCATGTTGAATAACATCAATACCATATCCTGATAAATATGCAAATCCAGCTGCAGCCATAGCGCAAGCTGTTCCAACTTCTGCTTGACAACCACCCTCTGCGCCAGCAACTGATGCGTTTCTCTTAAAGAAGTTACCAATTAATCCTGCAACAGCAATTGCTTTTAAGATTTCACTATCTTTGTATCCTAGATCATGTTTAGCATAGCTAAATACTGCTGGTATAACACCACAAGCGCCACATGTGGGAGCGGTAACCACCACGCCTCCACTAGCGTTTGTTTCATTTGCGGCAAAAGCATATGCATATAAATGTTTAAGTGCATCATTACCATTAAACATTCTTTTTGCTTTTTTATCGTTATTATGATACATCTTGTTAGCACGTCTTTCAATTTGAAAGACACCTGGTAAAACTCCTTTTTGACTTAACCCTTCTTTAACAGATGCTTGCATAGCGTTTCAAATTTCTTTTAAATATTTTTCAAAACCTTTACCTTCACATTTCATTACATATTGGTATAAATCGATTTTATTTTTCTTACAGTATTCTCATGTAGGTACAAAGTAATTAAACTTGTAACACTCCTTTACTTGTTTAATCTTTTGTCCTTTGATGACTACACTACCCCCACCAATTGAAATACCTGTAAACTTACCAATTTCAGTATTATTTTTATAAGCTATAAAATCTACAGTATTAGGGTGATCCACCTTTGTTTTAACATCAAAGATAATTTGATGTTTAACAGGATTTAATACATCAGATATTGCTTTGTCTGTAAAATGACCCTTTCCTGTTAAGGCTAATGATCCATATAAAATAACTTTTATCTCATCTGCCTTTGGATATTTATCTTTAAATATCTTTGCTAACTTACTAGGACCCATTGTGTGAGACGAACTAGGGCCATGTCCGATTTTATAAAGTTCTAATAACGATTGCATATTTTTTCCTTATTTTATATTTTATATATATAATATTTATATAAATATTATATAGTAAGGAAAAGATATGTCAAAAAATACAATTGTAACAGCTGATAAAATTAGATCTATGTCTGAAGCTGAATGAAATGAATTTAGAAATAATTCTTGATTGCGTAAGAGAGAATACTACTCTAAACCAATGCCAGAAACTTATTTAAAAGATAAAGAACAATTCGCAAACTGAGTTGAAAGACAAAACAAAAGAAGAGCAAGATAAGCTCTTCTTTTTATTAATTACTTCTTAATTAAATTATTAATTGCAGTGGCAATTGTTTGTGAATCATCGCCTGACAAGTAAGTAATTACTTTTTTAGACTTAATTGTACCTTTGAATCCGTATTTATCTTTAATTTCATTATTTACTTTATCTGGGTCAATAACAGTTACTTTAAAAGTAGAGATCGTATAGTCCGCTTTTACAATATTTGATATCCCGCCTAAATCTTCAACTAGCTGATTAACGTCCACATTAGTAGTTTTAGAAACTACTAACTCGTCATTAACATTAACAGCTAGTTTCTTTGCTTTTTTCTTAGCAAGAATATTAAAGATACCAAATGTAATGATTGATAAAAAAATATATTTAGCTTTTTTCATGATTACCCCTTTATAAATGTTTTTTGAAGTTTATCAATGTAATCTCCATTACATTGAGAGTTGTCTCTAATCGGGAAGAACAACTTAAATCCTTTTGGTTTAATTATAGACAAGTCAAGAGTAGCTTCCTTTAAAGTGGCTACACATTGACCATCAGAAACAAATGAAATTGGGTTATTAGACTTAAAGTTATTAATTTTTACTTTAGTATTTTTAGTATTTAAGATAATCGGAGAGTTAATTGTTGTTTTCTTAGCATGAAGTGTTGGGAATAACTCAATTATTTCAAATGCATCTACATTCGGAAAAATAATACTTCCATTTGCAGATTTACAGTATCCTGTAGAACCAGTCTTAGTAGAAACTATTAGTCCACTTCCTTTAAATTGTTCGTAGAAGTGACCATTAATATTAATAGAACAAGTAATAGTGTTAACACCGTTAATTGCTATTTCATTAATAGCATAAACTTCTTTTTTGTTAATTTTAGCTTTAATTACATCAGGATTGATGTAATTAGATTTGTTTTGAATATCTTTTAATTTTGGTAAACGATTTTTGTTAAAAAATGAATAGAAACCAACATTACCTGTATTTATCGGGATGATCCATACATCTTTGTTGTAAAACTTTTTGATGGTACTTACAAAAGTACCATCTCCTCCAAGGATAAATACATAACTTGGATTTTTCTTGTCTAGTTTGTATTCGTTTTTAGTCATCATCTCATTGATGTATTGAATTATTGGGTCATTCTTGTGTTTAGAGATGATGTTAAATGTTTTATTTGTTTGCATTAACAACCCTTCCACACAATGCACCACATTGTTTTTCAAAACCACAGCTTGGAATGTACTTAAATGTTTTCTTGTGATCTTTTCTTAAGAAAATTTCAATGTCATTAGCATTGTATCCCACTAATAATCTGAATGGTTTCTTTTCTTTATCATATTCTAAACAAATTGGACGAGACAAAATCATTGGAGTGTTAATAATCAAATTAATCATTTGATTAATAGTTAAATCGTTGATTTCTCTTCTTTTGTTTTTATAGTCCTTACTTTTAACAGAAAGGATATCATTAAATCCTTCTGAAGTTAAAGATAAAATGTCTATTAATTCTTTTTTAGTTAGTTTATTTGTAGAAAAGTCTTTTTTAGAAAATTCAATATTATTTTCTTGAAAGAACTTAATTGCTTTT
>CASPLF010000019.1 GCA_949422915.1 uncultured Mycoplasmatales bacterium | reverse complement strand
TATTTTATTTTAATATTTTAAGTGTAATAAATATCTAATTAGAATAATATAATTTAATAGTTATGAAAACCACTAAAACAATTATTACTGGAATTCAACCTACAAACAAAATTACCCTTGGTAATTATTTTGGTGCTATCAAGCCACTTATTAGTCTGCAAGACAAATATGAGATTTATGGTTTTGTAGCTAATTTACATTCAATCACTACAACATTTGATGCTAAAACACTACCTGACAACATTAAAAATGTTGTTTTAACATATTTAGCAAGTGGCATTAATTCTTCTAAAGTTAAATTATTTATCCAATCTGATATTTCTGCACATGCAGAATTAGCACATGTATTGTTATGCCACACAACGATTGGGGAACTAAAAAGAATGACTCAATTTAAAGACAAGTCTTGTAAGCTTTCAGCTTCTAATGGTACTGAGTTCATTCCTACAGGATTATTAACGTATCCTGTATTAATGGCTGCAGATATTCTTTTATATGATGCAGACTATGTTGCTACTGGTAGTGATCAAAAGCAACACATTGAGTTAGCAAGAAATATTGCTAACAGATTTAACAATAAGTATGGTAAAACATTTACAGTTCCTGAACCATTAATTCCTGAACACGGTTCAAGAATTATGGATTTATTAGATGCTTCTAATAAAATGTCTAAGTCTAATAAAAATGAAAAGGGTACTATTTTCTTGCTAGATGATATTGAACTATCTGTTAAGAAGATTATGGGAGCAAAAACAGATAGTTTAAATAAAGTAAACTATGATGTTAAAACTCAACCAGAAGTTTCTAATTTAATTACCATTTATTCGTGTTTAGCTGAAAAACCAATTGCTGATATTGTAAAACAATATAATGGTAAAAACTATGGTGAATTCAAAAAAGATTTAGCATCAATTTTGAAAACTTTTCTAGAAGGTTTTCAAGCAAATTATAAAAAATGTTTTGAAAACTATCATGAAGTTGAAAAGACATTAAATGCAAATGCAATTGAATTTAATAAAATAGCAAACAAAAAACTTAATGAAGTTTATGAAAGAATAGGATTTAAATATGCAAAATAAAAAAACAAAGAAAGTTAAAAAACAAGAAATCAATATAGAACCACCAGTTAAATATCTAATCATGTCTGACTTAGATGGCACTTTACTAAATAGTAAAGAACAACTATCTGATCAAACAGTTAAAATCATTAAAAAAATAAGCGATCAAGGTCATTTATTTGCTATCGCTACTGGTCGTCCAAAAAGAGCTTCAGTTGATTTTTACAGAAGATTAGGGTTAAAAACTTTGATGGTTAACTTTAATGGTTCATATATCAACAATCCATCAAAGCCTAAATTTACTCCTATAAATTTAGGATTCAACTATAAAATTGCTATTAATATTTTTAATAACAAAAGAATTCATAAATGAATTGAAAATGTTATTATTGAAAATATGGATGGTGTCTTTGTTTATCAAGAACCTAAGAATGTTAAGCAAAGGAATGCATTATACTCTCACTTCCATATTGAGAAAAAAGATAAATTTAGATATATTGCAAAAGATTGAACTAACATTCATTCAGACATTCATTCAATCTTAATCTTATTAAAGAACGAGAAATACATTGATGAATTAACATATGAAATTAAAAGATTGAGTAATACTTTAATTGTTCGTACATGATCTATTCCAAGCGCAGGAACAATTATTGAAATTAACTCAATCTTCTCATCAAAAGGTATGGCTCTTAAATACTTATCAAGTTATTATGGTATTCCATTAGAAAATTGTTTTGCTTTTGGTGATGGTGATAATGATAATGAAATGTTAAGAACTGCTCATTATGGATACGCTATGAAGAATGGTTCGATGACTGCAAAGCTATCCGCTAGATTCTTAACAGAATTTACAAATGATAAAGACGGAGTTGCTTTAACATTAAAGAAATTCTTTAATATTCATTAAAAAATTAGAAAAAATTTATAAAAAAACTGAACAGATTTTAAACAAATTCTGGACAGTTTTTTTCTCATTCTAATTTATCATTTGAATGAAAGGAGGAAAAATGAATTTTGTTGCAATAATTGGAATAGTTGATGATTGTAAAAAAATTAATGATTACACTACTGAATTGTTAATCAAAACAGAAAAACCAAATTATACAAATGAAGAAGACTGATATGAAAAACTATCAGTATTAGTTTCAAATGAACAATTCAAACAAGAATTAGAATCTATTAACAATGGAACAATCATTGGTATTAAAGGAAGATTATCATTAGTTAATAAACAAAATAGAATAATTAGTGAAAAAGTTCATTTATTCTAATGAATATGAAAAGCAAGCTTATTTTGGTGAAACTATCATTTATAGTCACTCTTTTCATATTGATTATTTCATGTATCTTTATCAAGTTTGACTTTAGTCAATTATGTGGGTTTGTTAGTAAAGATGATCAATATCAAATTGTTGTTGATTACAAAACAAATCAATACATAAAAAAGAATGATGTTAAGAAAATTAAAAGTGAAATTAATGAACGTAACTATACTTTTTACATTTATTTCAATTCAAGGATGGATGATTCATTTGTTTATTGAGCAAATTGTACTACTGATTCTTTTTATTTAGATACAGGTAATTACAATTATCCTATTGAATTTGGTAAAATTAATTTCTTATCATACATGTTTAAAAATATAATTTAAACATGTTGAATTATTCTTGTTCGATTAAAGACAAAAAGATATCAAAGAAAATGATTCCTAGCAAAGATTTTGACAAATTAGTCAACATCATTGCTAAGAATTTTTTTATCAAAGATGATTTATATTTTGATGTTTGCTTTGTTGATAAAAAAGAAATTCAAAGAATAAATAAAAAATACAGAAAGATCAACAAAGCAACGGATGTTATTACATTTGCTTTTAAAGATCAAAAAATAAATTTTGATCTTCCATTATTAGGAGAGATTTATATTTGCGTTGATGTTGCAAAACAACAAGCCAAAGCAAACAAAAACAGTTTAAATAGAGAAATTTGTTTATTATTTGTTCATGGAATTTTACATTTGTTTCAAATTGATCACCAAACACAAAAAGATTACAACAAAGTTGTAAAACTTCAACAACAATTATTAGACAAGGCTAATATATAATAAAGATATGATTACTAAAAAGGATAAGTGAAGTTGATTTAAAAAGTTTGGCTATGCTTTTAGAGGAATTTATGTTTCTTTAAAAGAAGAGTCTTCTTTAGTAGTTCACTTTGTCATTGGAACCATTGTAATGGTTCTAGGGATCATCCTTAATAGCGAAATGAGTTACACTGACTGATGTATTGTTGTCTTGCTAGTCGCAATTATTATTAGTATGGAATTATTAAATACTGCAATTGAGAACATCATAGATGTTGTTATGTTTGAATACAATGTTAATGCTAAAAAGATCAAAGATATCTCTGCTGCGGCTACATTAGTTTTAACAATTGCTTCTGTTGTCATTGGATTAGTTATTTTTATACCAAAAATCATAGATGTATTCCAAACATGATAGCTATTAAGAAGTCTGCAACAATTGCAATTGTTGGTAAACCAAATGTTGGTAAATCAACATTATTAAATACTATTGGTAAAAAAAAGATAGCCATTACATCGTATAAACCACAAACAACTAGAAATCAAATTAAGTTTAATTTCTCTAATGATAAATTAGACTTAGTGATTATTGACACTCCCGGTTTTCACTTTGCTAGAAATAAATTAGATTTATTTCTAAATTCTGAAATTAAAAAAACATTTAAGATCTGTGATTTAGTTTTATTTTTAGTAGATCCTACAAGACCAGTAGATGAAGAAGATCTAGAAATTATTAAGTTTATTAAATCTTACAAAATTACAAAAGTAGTTTTAGTAATTACTAAAACTGATGTCGTAAGTCAAGGATCGATTAACAACCACATTAACAAGATAAAAGAAGCAATTACTCCAATTGCTGAAATAGCCATTTCAGCTAAAAATGGTCAATTACAACCATTATTTGATTGTATCTATGATCATCTAGATGATGGTGTCAAGGAAATTGAAAAAATTGATGAGAATGATAACTTCACTATCTGTGAAATCATTAGAGAACAAGTAATCTTAAATTGTAAAAAAGAGATTCCTTATTCAACGGGTGTAATAGTTACAAAAACAAATTATGATCAATCTAAAAATATTTTTAATATTTTTGCTAATATCATAGTTGAAAAGAAATCACAAAAACCAATCATTATTGCAAAGAATGGATCAATGATTAAAAGAATTGGTACAGAATCAAGAAAACAGTTGCTAGAACTATATGATTGCAAAATAAATTTAAAACTATTTGTTAAAGTGGATGAGAATTGAAGAAATGACCAAATTGTTTTAAAAAATTTGGGATACTCAAATAAGTAATGGCTGAGTTAATCTTAAATGGATATTTAATTAATAGACTTGATTATCAAACTTTTGATGAAGTACTAACTTTTTTAGGAGAAGATAATAAAAAATATGTTTGTCTATCTTTAGGTAGTAGAAAAATAGAATCAAAGAATTCCCGTAATTTGTTTTACGGATGTAAAACAGAATTTCAGTTATTTGAATCACGTACTGAAGGTAAGATGTCTAAATTCAAAAAAAGCGTATTATTAGAAGAACCTGTTTTTGAATATGAAGCTGATAGAAGGCTAATTGTTTTAAATGACGTAATTAGTAATATTAATAATTTAAGTTTTAATACATATGAGTTTTATACAAATAAATTAAGAATTATCAAAGATAATTCTCTAGATACTGATTCGTTTATTTTGATTATTTTAAAAGAATTTTGTGATGCAATTGGAATTACTCTAGATGTAAATAGATGCACTAGATGTGGTTCGCACATTTTAAAAACTGTTTCATTCAAACATCTTGGTATGTTATGTAACATATGCACAAAAGAATTATTTGTTAAGCCTTTTGAAGTTAGGTTTAACAAATTAATTTATTTGTTATTTAATAACAAATTTGATGAGATCCATCATTATTATGATTTATTTCCGTATGCCATTAAGAATCTTAAACAATTTGTATTTGACACCGCTGGAATTAAATTAACATCATTAAATGAATATTAAAAATATTTTTTTATATTATTAAATATGATAAAATTAATTTTATAAATGCTCCGTTAGCTCAGTTGGTAGAGCAAATGACTCTTAATCATTGGGTCAGGGGTTCGAGTCCCTTACGGAGCACCATTAATAACTTAAATATCACTATTCTATAGTGATATTTTTTTATAATCAATATATGCCTGAATTACCTGAGGTTCAAACGATTATTAATAATTTGCTAAAAGCAAAGATTACTTCTAGTAAAATCACTAAAGTAGAGTTTTTCAAGACAAAAGTTCTAAAAAATTGTACTCCTAATGAATTTAGTAAATTTTTAATTAATGAGAAAATTACTGATATTGAAAGAATTGGTAAATATATTATTTTCAAATTAACTCACAACAAACAAATGGTTGTTCATTTAAGAATGGAAGGGAAATTATTTTATGAATCCATGAGCAAACAACTAGAAAAGCGTTTTTTAATGCTTTCAATTCAATTTGCTAATAAACACCGTTTGTCATATTACGATATGAGAATGTTTGGAACATTCCATATCTTTTCAGATAATAAGCATTTAATTTCAAAAGAAATTAAAAAAGTAGCAATTGATCCGTTAAATTCTAAGTTTAATGGTAAATACTTGATGGATCGTTGTAAGAATATCTCTAAAGCGATTAAAACTACATTGTTAGATCAAACGATTGTTTCAGGAATTGGCAACATATATGCAGATGAAATTTTATTTGCAAGTAAGATTTATCCATTAACTAAACCTAAAGAATTATCAAAACAAGATTTTGATAATATCGCTAAAAATGCTAGAAAGATTTTAAAAGAAGCAATTAAATATAAAGGTACAACAGTAGCATCTTACAAATTTGATCCAAATCATACAGGAGGCTTTCAAAATAAATTAAAGGTACACACACATGCTAAACAACCGTGTCCAGTATGTAAAACTATAATTAAAAAGATAAAAGTTAATGGTAGAGGTACATATTATTGTCCATCATGCCAAAGACCTGTGGGAAAATAAAATGTTAGTTTGTATTACAGGAAAAAGTGGTGTAGGTAAAACAACTGCAACACAATACATAAAAAAACTAGGATTTAATACATGAATTGCAGATGAATATGTTCATGAAATTTATCAATATGGTAATATAGGTTATTTAGCTATTAAAAAAGCTTTTGGTAGCGAGTATGTTAACAGTAAAGAAGTAGATCGTAAAAAGCTTGGTTTATTAGTATTTAATGATATTAAATCATTAAAGAAACTTAATGAAATTACTCTTCCATTAATTAAAAATAAACTTTTAGAATTAAAACAAAAAAACACCCTTATTTTTTGTGAATTAGCCATCTATATTAATCACGAAAAATACTTTAAAAATGTTTTTGATAAAATCATTTTAATTTCTGCTCCAAAAACATTAGAAAAAGATAACTTAAAAAATAAATTTGGAAGTTTAAGAAAATTTCCCACAAAACGTGTGGGAAGTTTAAAAAACCCCATTAAAAACAATACAATTAAATATGACTTTTGTGTAGATAACTCTGAAAATATAAATATTTTTCAAAACAATATTAAAAAAATTACACACAAAATTTAATTTATTTTCTATACTTTCATATTGTCTAAATAACAATGTTATTTGGAATGCGAAAATAGTTATTAAGAGGGTAGTAGTTAAATATGTTAAAAAATGTTAAATATCTAATCTATAAAGACTATGGATTCAGAATTAACTATGAACTATTGTACGACTTATACTCTCCAATAATTGGATCAGAAGCAACTAACTTATATATAAACTTATTTCATGACTCACAAAAAGCTGCTAAGACTAACAACCTTACTACTTTCTTAAAAGACTTCCAAGATTTCTGTGGCTTAAACCAAAATAAGTTTGATGAATTAAGAGCAAAACTAGAAGCTATTGGATTATTAGCTACTTATTTACAAGAAAACATTAGCAATGAAGAAATGGTTTACCATTTTGTTATTAAAGAACCATTATCATTTGAACAATTCATTGACAATCAAAAAACTAAACATTTATTAATTAATTCAATTGGACAATTGAATTATGAAAAACTAGAATACATGTACATGCCTTCAAGAATTCCATCAGATGCAACTAATGTTTCATCTACATTTGAAATGGTGTTCAATGATAAAGATATTGAAAATGTTAAAAACTATAACTTTGATAAGTTATATAAAGACATTGCTAAAAACACTTCAACCGTTATCACATTAAATAATAGATGTCGTCAAATTATTGAAAACTATTATGAAAATTTCAATTTGTCTTCTAGTGAAATTGAACATGCAATTTATTCATGTATAGTTGAAAGTGATACAGGATATGAAGCTGATCCTGATTTATTACAAAATAAATTACATGAATATGTAACATCAGCTAAGAACGTTACTACTATTACAAGTTTGAAATTACATAGAAATGCTTCAATGTTTATTAAAAATTTATCTTTGAATGATAAAGAAACAATCTTTAATGAATACATGGATTTAAATGCTGAACAATATTTGTCAGCTATTTATAAAACTCCATTAATAACAGAAGAAATAGAAACAATTAATCAGCTTAGAAAAACATATAAACTTCCTGATTATTTAATCAACTTGTTAGTTGATTTTACAATCTTTAAAACAAATGGTAAACTAAACAAAACATACATAACAAAGATTGCTAAAACAATTAATGGTTTGAATCTTTCTACATTAAATGATGTATACAACTACTTTGTATACAAAAACGAAAGTGTAAATCAAATTTTAAATTCAACTAAAAAAGAAGAAACTCAATTAGTCAAGATTAATTGAGACGAAATGTAAAAATGAATGAAAAACCTGATTTATTTAAAATTTTAAAATCTATTGAGCATCAAGACAATCCAGACAATCAAGATCAATTAGATTTATATAAAACTCATCCACTGGTTGAAAGACTTCATTTAACAGAAGAAGAATTTGCTAAGAATTTTATTGCTATCAAAAGAATGGTTGATGAACAATTGGCTTGTGATGATTTACCAAATAATTGTATAAATGCTAATAGCATTCATACAATTTTGGTGAGAAACGAAAATGGTAGATTAGTCTACAAAGCAATTGAATGTCCTAAAATGAAAATGATTAACAAGAATTTAGAATATGTAAAAAATTACTTGTATTATTCTTTTGCTCCTGAATATTTAAAACTTTCATTAAGTAAAAAGTATTTTGATGATGATAATCATCCAAGTAAAATCCAGTTAATTCAACGTTTTTTACAAACAATTAAAGAACTTAGAAAGAATAAAAACGCAAAATTTGAACATGGTTTATATATCTTTGGTCCATATGGAATTGGTAAAACTTATACAACAATTGCTTTTGCAAATGATTTAGCACGTGAAGGCAAAAAAGTAGTATTTTGTTTTTTACCATTACTTGTAATGGATATTAAAGAAGGTATTAATAACGAACAAGTAAAAGCAAAAACATCAAAGATTATTCAAAATATGAAAAAGGCTGATGTTTTATTTTTAGATGATATAGGTGCTGAAAAAGGAAACAACTGAATTTATAGTGAACATCTATTTATAGTTTTAAATTATCGTATGGAACATAAGCTTCCAACTTTCTTTACTTCTAATTTATCTATTGAACAATTAAAAACAAAATTAGTTACTAATTGTGGTCAAATTCCAGGCAACAGATTATTACAAAGAATTTTAGCAACTACTAATAATAAAACATTTAAATTAGAAGGAATTAATAAAAGATACCCTAGCAAGTAATATAATTTATTAAATATATGAAATACTCTATAAACTATATTGACAAAATTAAAAAGTCATTAAACTCTGTTATTTTTGCAGAAGTTATGAATATTTCGATAAACTCTCAAACAAGAAACTCTTTTGATTGTAATTTACAAAAAACTAAAGATGTTAAATTTGGTGACTACTCAACTAATATCTTAATGAAATTAGGAATTAATCGTGATTTAATTCCTAAAATTAGTAAGAATATTATTAAAAAATTACCAAAGAAAATTTTTAAAAAAGCAGAAGTTGTAGGACCAGGATTCTTAAATGTTTGAATTCAACCAGCTTATAAACTTAAAGCCATTAATGAAATTTTAAAACATAAAGAGGAATATGGACAATTCAAGAATAAAAATTTATTTTATAATCTTGAATTTGTATCAGCTAATCCAACTGGATTATTACATATTGGTCATGCAAGAAATGCTGCTATTGGAGACACACTTGTAAGAATCTGAAATAAATACGGAATTAAAGTTAATAAAGAATATTACATAAATAATGCAGGTAATCAAATTGATAAATTAGCTTTATCAACTCTAATTCGTTACAAACAATTATTTGGTAAAAATGTTGAGTTACCAGAAGATTCTTATCATGGACAAGAAATTATTGATGTAGCTGAAATGATTAAGAGTAAATATGCTGATAAATATCTAAATGTTAAATTTACTGAGCAAAGAATTACTGATAAGTCAGTTAATGATTTCTTTAGAAAATATGCTTCTGATTACATGTTAGAGTTTATTAAAGTTACTTTACATAACTTTGGTGTAGATATGGATATTTGATTTCCAGAAACAGAACTATATGAAAAAGGATTAGTTAAGATTGCATTAGATTCACTAAAAGAACACACATATAAAAAAGATGATGCATTGTGATTAAAGACAACAGAATTAGGCGATGATAAAGACCGTGTATTAATTAAGTCTGATGGTTCTTATACTTATTTCACACCTGATATTGCATATCATAAGATTAAATTGTCTCGTGGATATGACAAAATTTTCAACATTTGAGGTGCAGATCATAAGTCTTATGCAGACAGAATGAGAATTGCTGTTCAACTATTAGGATTTAAACCGGAACAAATTCAAGTATTAATCATGCAAATGGTAAGACTTGTTAAAGATGGTAAAGAATTCAAGATGTCAAAAAGAACTGGTAATTCTTTAACATTAGCAGATTTAGTAGAAGCAATTGGAAAGGACGCTGCAAGATGATATCTTGCTAGTCAGTCTTTATCTAGCCATTTAGAAATTGATGTAGAAAAAGCAAAGGCAAAAGATAGTAACAACCCAATTTACTATGTTCAATATGCCCACGCAAGAATTTGTAAGTTACTAGAAACTAATAAATGTAATCAACCTAAATCGTTTGCTTCTTTAAAAGAACCAATTGAAGACCAAATAATTGATTGATTGAATTGTTTTATTCCTACAATTGAATCCGCTGCTAACAATTGTGATACAACTAAGATTACAAGTTATTTAATTACATTAGCTAAATTGTTCCATTCGTATTATGGAAATGTAAAAATTATTAATCCAAAAAACAAAGAATTAACTGCTCAAAGAATTTGATTATGTGCTGCTATCAAATATGTTATTGCAAGTGGTTTAAAATTATTTGATATTTCTGCTGTAAGTTCAATGTAATTTTTCTTATTAATTTTCTAATTAATAAATATAATTAAAAAGAAAATAGGAGAAAATATATGTCAAAAAAAATTGCAATAAACGGATTCGGAAGAATTGGTAGACTAGTTTTCAGAGAACTAATTAAAAAATCTGAAGTTGAAATCGTAGGTATTAACGATTTAACTGATGCTAAAACTTTAGCTCATTTATTAAAATACGATTCAGCTCATGGTAAATTATCATGTGAAGTTACTTTTGATGAAAGTAATTTAATTGTTGATGGAAAGAAAATTCCTATCTTTGCTGAAAAAGATCCAGCACAATTACCTTGAAATTCATTAAACGTTGATATCGTTATTGAATCAACAGGTCGTTTTGTTGATAAAGAAAGTGCTTCTAAACACTTACAAGCTGGTGCTAAGAAAGTTGTTATTTCAGCTCCTGCAAAAGGTGAAATGCCAACAATCGTTTATGGTGTTAACCATGAAATCTTAAAAGCATCTGATACAATCATTTCTGGTGCTTCATGTACTACAAATGCTTTAGCTCCAATGGTTAAAGTATTAAATGATAAGTTTGGTATCGTTAAAGGTATGATGACAACTATTCATGCATACACTGCTGACCAAAGATTACAAGATGCTCCACACCGTGATTTAAGAAGAGCGCGTGCTGCATGTTTCTCAATGGTGCCTACATCAACAGGTGCTGCAAAAGCAATTGGTTTAGTATTACCAGAATTAAAAGGTAAATTACATGGTTTAGCTGTTCGTGTACCTACAATTACAGGTTCAATCGTAGATTTAACTTGTGAATTTAGTAAAGACACTACAGTTGATGAAATCAACTCAGTAATGAAAGCTGCAGTTAGTGACACATTAGGTTACAACTCAGATGAAATTGTTTCATGCGACATTATTGGTGAAACACATGGTTCAATCTTTGATCCAAAGATGACTATGGCTCTTGAAGTTGATGGCAAAAAACTTTACAAAGTATTTACTTGATACGACAACGAATCTTCTTACGTTAACCAATTAGTAAGAACTACTTTATACTTTGCATCTCTTCAATAGTTAGAATATGTTAAGTAAAAAAACTTTAAAAGACGTTAATCTTTCTAATAAAAAGGTTATTGTTAGGGTAGATTATAACGTTCCTATAAAAGAAGGTAGAATTACTGACAACAAGAGAATTGTTGCATCATTACCTACTCTTAAATATTTGATTGAAAATAATTGTAAAATTATTCTTCTTTCTCATCTATCTAGAATTAAAACAACTGATGACATCAAATCAGGTAAGAAATCTTTAAGATTAGTTGCTGAAGAATTAGCAAAATTATTACCAGAAACTTCTGTTAAATTTGTTCCAACAAGTGTTGGACAAGAAGTAGTAAATGCTGCTAACAATCTTCAACCTAAGCAAATAATTTTATTAGAAAACACAAGATACAACGATGTTGATGAAAACAACAATGTTGTTAAAAAAGAATCTAAGTGTGATCCTGAACTTGGAAAATTCTGAGCTTCATTAGCAGAAGTGTTTGTAAATGATGCTTTTGGTACAGTTCACAGAAAACATGCATCAAATGCTGGTATTGCTAATGCAATTGGCACTTCATGTGTAGGATTCTTAGTAGAAAAAGAATTAGAAAACTTATCTAAAGTTTCTTCAAATCCAGTTAAACCATTTGTTGCTATTTTAGGTGGAGCAAAAGTTAGTGATAAACTAAAAATTGTTAACCGTCTATTAGAAATTGCTGATTATGTATTAATTGGTGGTGGAATGGCATATACATTCTTAAAAGCTCAAGGTTATGATGTTGGTTCATCATTAGTTGAACAAGAAATGATTGAAGAAGCTAAAAGCATATTAGCAAAAGGTAAAGACAAAATTGTTTTAACATGTGATTTTGTTTGTGCAAGTGGATATAAAGATGAACCATCTAAATATTTTAATTTAGGTGAAAACTTAAATGGTATGATGGCTTTAGATATTGGTGAAAAAACAATTGAAGCTTTTAAATCTAAATTAATGAATGCAAAAACAGTAGTATGAAATGGTCCTATGGGTGTATTTGAATTTAAAAACTTTACATATGGAACAAAAACTATATGTGAAATCTTAAAACAAATCACTGCACAAGGTGCTTTTACTGTAATTGGTGGAGGAGACTCGGCAGCAGCGGCTGTATCATTAGGATTTAAAGATACTGATTTTGGCTTTGTATCAACCGGAGGAGGTGCTTCTTTAGCTTTAATCGAAGGTTCTCCATTACCAGGTGTGGATGCAATCCAAAACAAATAGTTTTACTTTATAAATCACAAGAATGTACTCAAAAGATTGGGTACATTTTTTTTGTCCATTTCTTAAAAATTTCTTCAAAAAAAAAAAAAAAAGAGTATAAATTATCTAATAAATAGTTAGATTATGAATAAGAAATTATTGAAATCAATTATATCTATTACATCTGTGTTTGGTATTGTTACATCAATTCCTTTTACTGTATCTACTTGTTCAATGAGTAAAGAACCAATTGAATTAGAGTGTAATGACGACACTATCCCTGGTGATATAACAGGTGATGTAAATACTATGATAACTGCAACTGCACCCCTTTCAGGTCACATCGAGACTAATACAGGGGAATCTGTAAGTGGTGTAACTTTCACATGTGAAGGACTAAATCAACAAACAGGGTTAAACATTAATACAACATCAGGCGTTATTAATGGTACCCTAACCAAGAAACCTACTAGCCCAAATTTTAGAATAAAATTTACTGCTAATGTTCATGGCAAACAATTAGAGGGTTATACTGACCCATTTACAATTACTGTTAATCCAACAGAATTAGAGTGTAATGACGGGACTATTCCTGGTAACATAACAGGAAATGTAAATAAACAAATAACTACAACTACTTCTCTTTTGAATCATATCAAAACTAACACTGGAGAATCTGTAAGTGGTGTAACTTTCGCTTGTGACGGTTTACCTAATGGATTATCAATTAATCAATCTACTGGAGCTATTAGTGGTGCTCCACAAGAAGAAACAAGTTCAAAAAAATTCACAATAACTTTCTATGCATCAATTGATGGCAAAAGATTAGAGGGCCAAATAGATAAGTTTACTACATCTATTGGTCCAGAGATTCCTTCATCATTAACATCAGAAGTTGGTGTTTATGATGAAATAAGATCTACTACTACAAATGTAGCTACACAAGAACTTAGAGGAAATATTAAAACCAACACTGGTATAGTAGTAAACAAAGCTGACCATGGGTTACGTTTCACTTTATCTCAAGGTTCATTACCATCAGGATTAAGTTTTAACAGTGATACAGGTGTAATTAGTGGTACATGTACAACTGTTGGAACTTATAAATTTAAAATCACCGCAAACGCTACTGTTTATGGAGCGGCTTTATCTTATCAAACAAGAGAATTTGCGATTACAATATCAAATACTATTTTACCTGATACAGTTTATAAATTTCAAGACACCTCAAGAACAATACTAACAGGATTTACAGACGAATTTATTGATAACCATTCTGCATATAATTCATATAATACTATGCAAATAATGGGCAACGTTACAAGTATTGCCAAGGATGCTTTTCATGGTAATTCAGTAACAACTATTCCAGAGTTTATTAAAAACTTAACTTTTGCCGACGGTTCTCAATGCTCTTCAATTCAACAAAACGCCTTTCTATTCGGATGACGACTAACTTCAGTAATTTTGCCAAATAGTTTAAGAGAAATCGGTGCTTGTGCTTTCTTAGGTTGCTCATCATTAACTTCTATACATTGAAACCTACCTACTAATTACTCAACAGCAATAACTTTAGGTGAAGAAGTATTTACAAGTATGCCAACTGGCGGAACATTCACATGTTCAATTGCAGGCATTGATTTAAATGTTTTAAAATCATGATTAGAAAATAAGGGATTTCCTACTGACTGAACGTTTACTAGATAAATATATTTATTCTTGTTAATTAATGTACTTATTACGAGTACATTTTTTGTACATTTTTTCAAATTTGTTGCAAAAAAAAAAAAAAAAAGAGTATAAATTACTTAATAAATTTTTTAATTTTTAATAAAAAGTTATTAA
>CASPLF010000018.1 GCA_949422915.1 uncultured Mycoplasmatales bacterium | reverse complement strand
TTAAATTCATTGGATTAATTGATAATGGATCACAAGCAAAATCTTTTATTGCAAACAGCAGCATCACTTACAATGGTGTTGAAGAAAAAAGACGTGGTAAAAAGATTTATGCTAATGATGTAGTAGTCATAAATAATACTAAATACTTAATAACAAAGGAATAGAAGTATGGAACAAAATGAAAAACTAAAACTTGAACAAGAAAAAGAATATGGTGCAAGTAGTATTCGGATTCTAGAAGGTCTAGAAGCCGTAAGAAAGCGTCCTGGTATGTATATTGGATCAACAGGACCACAAGGATTACACCATATGATTTGGGAAATCGTTGATAACGCTATTGACGAAGCTATGGGTGGTTATGCAACAAGAGTTATTGTTACATTAACTAAACAAGGTTCTATTAGAGTAGACGATGACGGTCGTGGTATTCCAGTGGATATCCACCCTAAAACTGGAAAATCAACTGTAGAAACTGTTTTAACAGTGCTACACGCTGGTGGTAAGTTTGATAACACATCTTATAAGATCTCTGGTGGTTTACATGGTGTAGGTGCATCTGTTACAAACGCTTTATCTAAATGAATGAAAGTATGAGTATCTAGAAACCATGAAGAATACTATGTAGAATTCCAAAATGGTGGTCACACAGTAGAACCATTAAAGAAATTAGGACATTCTGATAAACTACAAGGTACTATTGTAGAATTCTTCCCAGACTTTACTGTTATGGAACAAGCTCCATTTGAACATGACATTATTGCTGGACGTCTAAGACAATTAACATATTTAAACAAAGGTTTAAAAATCATTTTTATTGATGAACAAACAAACCAAAAAGATGAATGATTGTATGAAGGTGGTTTAAAAGAATACATTGAAGATTTAAACCGTGATAAAGAAAAACTTGTTCCATCAATTGTTTACGGTGAAGAAGAAGCAAAAGTAAAAATCCCTAATAGTTTACAAGATGAAACATACAACATTAAAGTTGAAGTTGCATTCCAATATAACAAGACGTATAACAACTCTTGTTATTCTTTCTGTAACAACATTAACACCATTGAAGGTGGAACTCATGAAGAAGGTTTTAGATTAGCTTTAGTTAAGATCTTAAACAGATTTGCTATTGAAAAGAAATTTATTAAAGAGTCTGATGAAAAATTTACAAAAGACGATGTGGTTGAAGGTTTAACTGCTATTGTTTCAATTAAGCACCCTAACCCTCAATATGAAGGTCAAACTAAACGTAAATTAGGAAACACTGAGGTTCGTCCTTTTGTAAACAAAGTAACATCGGATGTATTTGAAAAATATGTTCTTGAAAACCCAGATGATGCAATCATCATTATCAAGAAGATCATGTTAGCTCAAGAAGCTCGTAGAAAATCTCAAGAAGCTAAGGATGCTACAAGAAGAAAATCTCCATTTGATTCAGCATCTTTACCTGGTAAACTTGCAGATTGTTCTACAAAAGATCATACAATCTCTGAATTGTATATCGTCGAAGGTGATTCAGCGGGTGGATCTGCAAAACTAGGTAGAAACCGTGAATTCCAAGCAATCTTACCTCTAAAAGGTAAAATCTTAAATGTTGAAAAAGCAAAAACTAATAAGATTTTTGAAAACGATGAAATCATGGCAATGATTACTGCAATCGGAGCTGGTGTTAACCCAGAATTTGATTTAACTAAAATTCGTTATGACAAGATCATCATCATGACCGATGCCGATGTTGATGGTAGTCACATTCGTATCTTATTGCTTACATTCTTCTTCAGATATATGTATCCATTAATTGAAAGTGGACACATTTATGCTGCTCAACCACCTTTATACAAATTTATGTTGGGTAAAACAGTCAAGTATGCATACACAGATCAAGAATTAGAAGACTTTAAAAAAGCCGCTGGTAACGCTCATTATTCAGTACAAAGATATAAAGGTTTAGGTGAAATGAACCCTGAACAATTGTGAGATACAACTATGGATCCACAATATAGAATTCTTCAAAAAATATCTATTGATGATGCTGTTAAAGCAGATGCAGAATTCTCATTGTTAATGGGTGATGATGTAATGCCTAGAAAGGATTTCATTTCAAAGAATGCCAAGTTCGTTAAGAACTTAGACATCTAATAAAAGGAGAAAAATAGTTATGGTAAAATGTAGAAACTGTGGAAACTTTGTAGAACCTAAATTAAATAGCAATCAAATAATTATTGCGATCCTTTTAACATTAATTTCTTTTTGTGGCGGTATTGTATACATCATCTTAGCTTCAAAAGAAACATGTCCAGTATGTGGATCTAATGTTTATAGAAAAGAACTTCAAAATGAACAAGAAGTTACAGAAGTAGAAATCAATAAATAAAGGAGAAAATTATGGCTGATAGTTCAAATATTGAAAAAATTCGTGAATCTTTAACAAAAACTGTTGTTAAAGATCGTCCTATTGTAAAAGAATTACAAACATCATTCTTAGACTATGCAATGAGTGTTATCGTTGCTCGTGCTATCCCTGATGCTCGTGATGGTTTTAAACCAGTTCACCGTAGAGTTTTATATGCTGCGTATGGATTAGGCATGACAAGTGATAGAGCATATAAAAAATCTGCTCGTTTAGTTGGTGAAGTTATTGGTAAGTATCACCCACATGGAGATACTGCTGCTTATGAAACAGCTGTTCGTATGGCTCAAGACTTCTCAATGAGATATTTACTTATTGATGGTCATGGTAACTTTGGTTCAATTGACGGTGATGGTGCAGCTGCTATGCGTTATACAGAATGCAGATTATCTAAATTGGCAGATACTATCATGAATGACATTGATAAGAATACTGTTGATTTCACTGATAACTATGATGGTAGTGAAAAAGAACCAGTAGTCTTACCAGCTTTATTCCCTAACTTATTAGCAAACGGATCAAGTGGTATTGCTGTAGGTATGGCAACTAACATCCCTCCACATAACTTAAATGAATTAGTAGCTGCTATTAAATTAATCGCAGCTAAACCAGATACTACAATTGAAGAAATTAAACAAGTATTATCTGGTCCAGATTTCCCAACAGGTGCTGAAATTATTGGTGCTAAAGGAATTGATGATTACTTTAATACAGGACGTGGTTCTATTACTATTAGAGCTAAGGGTAGCTATACAACTGAATCTAATGGTAAATCTACTATTATCTTCACCGAAATCCCATACATGGTTAACAAGACTGCATTAATTGAAAAGATTGTTGATCTTGTTAAAACTATGCAAATTGAAGGAATTGCGGATCTTCGTGATGAAACTAACCGTGAAGGTATCAGAATTGTTATTGAAACAAAGAAAGATGTTGTCCCTGAAGTTTTAATGAACCAATTGTATAAAGCTACTCCATTACAAACTAACTTTGCTGTTAATATGTTAGCTTTATATAAAAACGAACCTAAGTTATTAAATATTAAACAAGCTCTAGAAATCTACTTAGAACATCAAATTGAAGTATTAACACGTAAAACCGAATTCAATTTAAAGAAAGCTACCGAACGTGAACATATTTTAGAAGGTCTACATATCGCTACTGGTAACATTGAACGTGTTATTGAAATCATTAGAAAAGCAGAAGATAATAATGCTGCATTAACTCAGTTAATGACAGAATTTAAATTATCTGAAATTCAATCTAAAGCTATTCTTGAAATGAAACTTCGTTCATTAAGTGGTATTGAACGTAAAAAGATTGAACAAGAATTAGAAGAATTAAAAGCAAGAATTATTGACTTAAAAGATATCTTAGCTAGATATGAACGTAAGATTGAAATTATTGATGCAAACCTTGATGAATTAGTAAGAAGATTTGGCGACAAGAGAAGAACTACTATCGCTTTTGATGCATCAAGTGAAATTGATGATGAAGACTTAATCCCAGTAGAAGACATTATTATTACAATGTCTAATCGTGGATACTTTAAACGTGTTCCAATCGATACATACCGTGCGCAAAAAAGAGGTGGTGTTGGTGTTATTGGATTACAAACACACAACGATGATAATGTTCAAAAGATTATTGCTGCATCTACACACACTGATATCTTATTCTTTACAGACTTTGGTAAAGTATATAGATTAAGAGGATACCAAATTCCAAAAGGTGTTAGAACATCAAAAGGTATTCCTGCTATTAATTTAATTGGTATAGAGAAGAACGAAAGAGTTTTAACTATTTTACCAATTGATAATTATGAAAATGGTTGTCTATTCTTTGCTACAGTTAATGGTATAGTAAAGAAAACTTCATTAAATGAATATGCAAGAATCCAATCTAATGGTAAAATTGCTATTACTTTAAAAGAAGGTGATAAATTATTCAATGTTATCCATGTAAATGATAACGATGAAATCTATTTAGCCGGAAGCAATGGTAACTTAGCTAGATTCTTATCTAGTCAAGTAAGAAGTATGGGCAGACAAGCCGCTGGTGTTCATGGTATGAGATTAGATGCCAAAGAATACATTGTAGGTTTATCTTCTAGCCAAAGTGGTAATAAGATTTTATCTGTTGGAGCAAAAGGTGTTGGTAAGCTAACTCCTGTTGAAGAATACAGATTAACAAAGAGAAACGCTAAAGGTGTTAAGACTCTTAAAGTTAACCAAAAAACAGGTAAACTTGTGTATACAGGTGCAGTTGTAGGTGATGAAGATGCCTTAATGATCACTTCAGCTGGTAAAATCATTAGATTCTCATTATCACAAGTTAATACAATTGGTCGTAGTACTTCAGGTGTTAAATTAATGGATGTTGATGAAAATGAAAAGATTCAATCAGTTACGTTGTTTACACCATCTGAAAACGAAGAAGCTACAGATGTAGAAATAAATGAATCTTCTTTAGAAGATAATAACATAGACCAAGGCCCTACCCCTAACCCTGAAGACGCTGAATAATGAATGTATTGATTACTGGTGGTGCAGGTTATATTGGTTCTGTCACTGCTGAATTATTTTTAAACAATAAACATAATGTAATAATTTATGATGATTTATCAACAGGTTTTTTAAAACTAGTTGATAAAAGAGCAAAATTTGTTAAAGGATCAATTCTTAACTATTCTTTGCTTTGTAAAACCATCAAAGAAAACAAAATTGATTTAATCCTTCATTTAGCTGCTAAAATTGTTGTTTCTGAATCTGTAAGAAAACATGCTTTGTATCACAAAGTAAATGTTAATGGTACAGCAAACATTCTTAAGGCCATGGAAAAACTTCATGTTAACAAAATATTATTTGCAAGTAGTGCTGCTGTATATGGAAACATTAAAAAATCAGTTATTACAGAAAATTGTATTAAAAAACCATGTAATCCGTATGGTGAAACAAAATTAATTGGTGAACAACTAATTAAAAATCATAAAAAAACTCACAAAAATTTTAATTATGTTTGTTTAAGATTATTTAATGTTGCAGGAGCTTCTGATTCTGGTAAGTATGGATTATTAAAAGTTAAACCATACTTATTAATTCCTTGTATCAATGACTCGTTTAGATTAAACAAAGAATTCAATATCTTTGGTAATAACTATAAGACTATCGATAAAACAGCTTCTCGTGATTACATTGATGTTAACGATATTGCTAAAGCATTCTTCTTAGCTTCTTCATATGTGAACACAAAGTCAGGTATCTTTAACATTGGTAATCAAAAAGGAAGTACTGTAAAACAAGTCTATGATGAAGCTTGTAAAGTATTAAAAAAGAAACCAAACTTTATTTACAAGCCTAATAGACCCGGTGATCCTGATAGTTTATTAGCAAGTAATCAATTAGCTAAAAAAGAATTGAAATGAAAACCAACCCATTCAATTAAACAAATGATTCTTGCTGATTACAAATATAGAAGTAAAAACTTATAAGCAACTACTTTAATTTTTTGTAGTCATTAATAACTTTACATTTCTTGTTTGAGATAATTCCTACAATCGGAATACAAATAAATGAAATAAACAAAATAATCAAGAATGGATTCAATATTAAGAACCACGTATGTTTCCATACAACAATTGCTATTGCTCCAGCTAACAATGCACCTGTTGCTAGCAGGTTTCATTTTTCATTTCAAATAACTTCTCAAAATGTAATTTTTTCATTATTTTTAATAGAAACATTGTATTTGTGCTTCCTATTAAACAATGTTTTTATTGCAGCTATAAATGACGGTACAAAGAAAGAACCATAAATAAACATAGATATTAAAGAACTTGATAATCCTTTCAAAAATGATTGATTAGAAATAGCACAATAAATTGATTGTGAAACTAGAGAAAATATAAAGAAGAATATTGATAAAATGTATAGTTCTCAAGGGAACAAATAGTAATTATAATCTGTTGGCAAGAAGGATAAGGTTATATAAAATATAACAAAAGAAATAAAAGAGTAAATAGGCATAATAAATACTTGAGATGGACATAAGAAATGAATTTTCTCAAATCATAGCATTTTACTCTTTAATAACTTAGGAGTAAATTTTAAATAAAGTTCTTCAGTAGATTTTAATCATCTCATTTGTCTACTCTTAAATGCAAAGTAGTTAGGAGGTATTTCCTCACCTAAAATAATATTTGGTGCAAGAATAACTCTATAACCATTGTATGATGTATCAATTGTAAAAGACATGTCTTCACAATTAATTTCAGAAATCTTTCATCCATTTGCTCTATATGCTTCTTTAGAAACTAGACATCCATGACCATACATTGAACAATAACCATATTCATTGTTCATAATTTTCATAGTTGATCAATATTCTCTTTGCAAACTCGTGCAACTGTTTAAGTTGGCCCTAAACATATTATCAATATTAACATTAACAAAAGATCCTTGAATTACTCCAGAATTTTTAAATTGATTAAAGTAAGCTAAGAACTTTTGAATGCAATCTTTTGTTAAATATGTATCAGAGTCCATTGGTAAATAATAATCAAATTGTTCTTTATATTGAGATAGGAAATAGTTTACATTACCGCTTTTGTTTTTAGGACCAACACCATTTCTTCTTACTATTTCAAATTTGTATCTCTTTTGTAAGTTATTGATTAAATCAATATTATTTTGTTTTCTTGAATCATCACAAACAAATACTTTGTAATTTTTGTATGTAAGTTTTTGAGTTGTTAGAAAAGCATTAATCAAAAAATCATCACATACATAATACATAACAGCGACTTTAGCTTTAGAGTCAGTTATCTTGTTATTTTTTAAAACATTATCATAAAACTTGAAAGCTGTTTTTTTTCTAAAGAAACACACTATAAGAATTACAATATCATAGATACTATAAAATCACGCACTGATCATCATCAATGCAGATAATATTAGATAGACAATAATTGAAAAATATTGAGCATTTCTGATAGCACTAGTAATAGTAAAGTATATTACTAAAGCACATATACATATATATATATAAGCAAAGAAACTATACAAGGAACAAATTTCTTTTTTTTATAATCATCAAATGTTTTTTTGCATCGTTGCTTTAAATTATAGTTAGAAACCCTTTCCAAAGTTTACTTTGTTGTAAGAATTAATGCAGTTAGGTTCTTAAAATTAAATTTGATTTCCTCTAAATTGTGACATATAAAGTTTGTAATAGAAACCTTTTTTAGCTATTAAATCTTCATGTTTACCATGTTCTACAATTTGACCATTATCAATTACTAAAATGTTATCAGCGTTCTTGATTGTTGATAATCTGTGAGCAATCATTAATGTTGTTCTATTCTTAATTAATTTTTCCATAGCTTCTTGAATTTGAATCTCGGTTTTTGTATCAATAGAAGAGGTAGCTTCATCTAAAATAACTATTTTAGAGTCCGCTAAGAAAGCACGGGCAATAGCGATTAATTGACGTTGTCCTTGAGATAAATTACCACCATTATCAGATAGAATTGTATCATATCCATTTGGTAATTTAGTAATGAAACTGTGACAATTAGCTAGTTTAGCTGCTTGAATAATTTCTTTTTTTGTAGCATTTAATTTTCCATACCTAATGTTTTCATAAATAGAAACACCAAATAAATATGTGTCTTGTAAAACCATAGTAATATTTTGTCTTAATGAAGTACGGTTAATGTTATCGATTGGAGTACCATCTATCATTAATTTACCAGCATTAATATCATAGAATTTTGTTATCAAGTTAACAATAGTAGTTTTCCCTGCTCCTGTTGGACCTACTAACGCAGTTACAGTTCCTGGTTTTGCTACAAAATTAATATTCTTTAAAATTGGTTTGTCTTTTGTATAAGCAAAATCCATATTCTTTGCTTCAACAACACCTTGAATTGAATCTGGTGTCAACATTTTAGCGTTTGCAGGATCTTTTTCTTCATCTTGTTCTAAGATTTGGAACACACGATCACTTGATGCTAAACATAACATCATTTGACCAAATGTAGAAATTAATTGATTGATAGGGTTTGTTAAATTTCTAGCAATCATCGTAAACATGACTAAGAAAACAGTAGGATCAAGAATGTTTAAAACACCTCAAGATGTTTTAATTCATCCATTAAGAATAAATACCACACCTCATGCAGCTAAGATAACAAATGACATATTGTTAAAGAAACCGTTTAAAGGCATCATAACGTTTGTTACACTGTTTGCTATTGTAGAGTTTTTAGTTAATTTTTCATTTAAGATGTCAAAGTTTTTCTTAACCTCATCTTCCATCTTAAATAAAGAAATAATCTTGGTTCCAGAAATATATTCTTCAATGTATCCATTTAATTCACCTAAACATTTTTGCTGTTTTGCATAATATGGTCTTAATGTTTTGATAATGAACATATTAATTAATGCTACTAATGGATAAATCAATAAGATTATTAAACTTAATGCTCAATTAGCCAAGAACATTAATAGTCCTACCGAAACAATGCTACAAATTCAAAAGATACTGTTGCCAGCATATTGAGAAATAAATCTCGTGATGTTATCAACATCATTAGCCGTTCTACTAATAATATCACCTGAAGGTGTTTGATCAAAATACTTAATAGGAATTTTATGCAGTTTTCTAAAAATAGCTGTTCTTAAGTGATAACATCCTCGTTCTGCAATTTTAACAGTTAAAAATGATGTTAACCATGTAAATAAGTTAGATAAAATGTAAATAATTAACAAACCTATTCCTGCAAAAACAAAACCGCTTATTGTTTTAATTAATGCAGTATCAGGCATACCCTTAAACTTCATTAAATATGAATATAGCAATGCATACATATAGATAGCTATTGCTGTAAATGCACCTGCTATTGTAGATACTGTGAAAGAAACAATTATTTGTCATTTGTATTTAGCAAAATATGATCACAACTTCTTTGCTGTTCCTTTAGCATATTTTTGTTTACCAGAGGTATTAATTAAAATTGGTGACATATTATCTTAACCCCTCCTTTCCTAATTGTGATGAAACAATATTACGGTATGTTTCACTAGATTTCACTAATTGTTTGTGTGTACCAATACCTGAAATCTTACCATTGTCCATAACAATAATTTTGTCTGCATTCTTAATAGAAGCTACTCTTTGGCTAACAATAATCACTGTAGAATCTTTATAGTCTCTTCTAATGTTTTCTTGAACTTTAGCTTCTGTGATTAAGTCTAAAGCACTTGTAGAATCATCCATAATCAAAATTTTTGGTTTTTTAACTAATGCTCTTGCAATACATAATCTTTGCTTTTGACCACCAGAAAAATTTCTTCCTCTTTGATCAACAGGATAATCTAATTTACCTTTCATTTTACTCAAAAAATCTCAAGCACATGCGTTCTCGCAAGCTTTAATCAATTCTTCATCAGTAGCATTTCTATTACCATATTTAAGATTTTCTCTTACATTTCCTTGGAATAAACTGTTTTCTTGTAAAACAACCCCAATTTGTTCTCTTAAATCAGATAAAGAAATGTCTTTGACATTAATTCTACCTAAGCTAATTGAACCAGCTTGAACATCATATAGTCTTGGAATTAAGTTTACTAATGAAGATTTACCACTTCCTGTTCCTCCAATAATTCCCAAGAATTCACCTTGTTTAACTTCAAAATTAATGTTAGACAAAATGTTCTTTTTAGCTTTATCAGAATATTTGAAGTTAACATGATTAAATTTAATTGAATAATCATTTTCTAAGTGTTTTGGATTTTTAGAATCTACTATTGTAGATTCTGTATTAAACACTTCTTGCATTCTTATGATTGATGGCTTAGCAGTAATAAATTGAACTACTACAACAATTGTCATAACAACTGAAGATAACACAATCATTAATAAACTTGTAAATGAAAAAATCTTTCCTACTAACTTTGGATCGTTTTCTCCTAAAAATCCTGTAGCCATCAATCCTGCAAAAATACCAAGTTGCAAACACATGGTAATTACTGACATAATAGGTGATATTAGAATTTGTGCTTTAATACGGTATTTTTTATAGTATCTATTAGCTTTTCTAAATCTTGTAGTCTGTTCTTCTTGAATACCGAATGATTTTACCACTCTCATTCCAAGAATGTTTTCTCTCATGATGTTGTTGGTAATATCTAATTGTTTTTCAGCTTTTTCAAATCAACGAAATACATTTCTACCAAACAACATCATTACACCGATCATTAACAAGCACACACCAACAGCTATTAAACCAAACACCCATCCAACTGTAGTAAATGATATTGCTAACCCACCAATGAATGTAATAGGCGATCTAATAAGTATTGTTAATGTTAACTGTGTTAACATTTGAAAGTTATTAGTATCAGTTGTTAATCTAGTAATTAATGAACCTGTAGAAAACTTATCAATGTTAGCAAATGAAAAACCTAAAACTTTTTTGTACAACCCACTTCTCAAATATTGAGTGGCTAGCAAAGATGCTTTAGCTGCATAGATCATCGCTATTACAGCACATCCTAATCCTCCACAAGCTAATCCAGCAATCATGCCTATTTTAGTTCATAATTCTTCTCAACCACCTAATCCTAGTGAAATTTTAGTAGCTGCATCAATTACATCTTGCAATAGTGTTGGTTGGTATAAATCACAAACACAACCACCTGTTGTAAGTATTACAGATATGATTGCAAAAATTAAAGACTTCCCTTTGATAAATTTAAATATTTTTAACATATTTTTTATTTATTAAATATTTTATTGAATAAAGATAGCATTTCACCATCTTTTTTGTTGTCTTCACTCAGAAGGTTATTGACATCTAATTCAGGAAGTTTATATTTATTAGTTTTAAATTCCTTAGTTAATTCTTGTAAATCTTTGTTTACAAATCCAGCAAAATAAATTGGATGGTTAAAGTATTTAATCACAAAATTTTGAAATGCTGGTTTTGAATAATTTTTATTTAAAATAAAAGCATCTGCTTCATTATTAAATTTTAAAATTATTCCATTATTTGAAGCAACAAACACTTTATCAGCCAACATTAAGCAGTTTGCGCATGCTGGTATGTTTTCATCTTGCAATAATTTATCGAATGTGCTTTGCACATTTATAATTGTAGATTTATTTGCATTAGATGCTACATGTTTGAAAATATCTATTGCAGATAAATTGTTAGATTCTGTTTTAATTGTTGGTTGATCATTTTTAACCTCAGGTTGTTTAACTGGTTGTGTAGGAAGAACTTCCTTTATTTTAGAAACAACTGGTTTATGAATTTTATAAACAGAAGTTGTAAACATTGGTTTATTAGATTCAGTTTGTGCTAAATTAGTTTTAGCTGGTTGTACCATTTTAGGTTTAACACTAACTGTTTGGTGATTAGAATTTAAATTGAATGTTTCAAACACTCCGATTAAGAAAACTGATTTTTGATCATTGGCATTTTTAATTTGAATGAAAATCTTTTGTCAAATATTAATGTAAGAAATTAATTCTTGCTCTGATAAAGCAAAAGCATTAATAGTATCTTTGTTTAACATTTTTAAGTTATCAAACTTGTTAGTTTGTAAATAAATTAATTTATCTAATAAGATTGAAATTAATTCTGTTACAAATACTGTGTAATTAATTCCTTGTGTTGAATATTTTTCAACTTGGTTAATAATAATATCTAATTTCTTAGAAATTAAATTATTAATAAATGATATTTTTGAATTTAAATCAACTAAACCAAAAATTTCATTAATTGCTTGTGCAGTGATGTTATTATTTGTATAAATACATAATTGATCAAGAATACTTAATAAATCTCTTGCTGACCCATTACCTAATTGAATAATTTTGTTAATTGATGCTTCGTCAATTTTAATATTTTCTTTTTTAATGACATTAGTTAATATTTCTCTTGCATCATTTTCAGTCATTCTAGAAAATTGAAAGTTTTGACAACGAGATAAGATTGTTGCAGGAATCTTATTCATTTCTGTTGTAGCAAAAATAAAAATCACATGATGAGGAGGTTCTTCAATTGTTTTTAACAAAGCATTTCATGCAGAAGTAGTCAACATATGGGCTTCATCAATAATATAAACCTTATATTTAAGTGCAGTTGGCAAAAAGCCAACACTATCAATGATGTTTCTAACTTCATCTACTCCGTTATTAGAAGCAGCATCTAATTCAATAATGTCACTTGTTTTACTATCGATGATTAATTTACAGTTTTCACATTCATTGCACGCATCTCCATTAACTGGGTTTAAACAGTTGACAGCTTTTGCAAATATTTTTGCAATAGAGGTCTTTCCTATACCTTTAGATCCATAGAAAATATAAGCATGAGCAATTTTACCTTGTTGAATTGAATTCAATAAGGTTCTAATAATTGGTTTTTGCCCAACAACTGTATTAAAATTGGTTGGTCTATATTTTCTATAAAGACTGATGTATTCCATTGTGTTTATATATTATATAAACACCATAAAAAAGATTAAGAAAAATTATTTAGATGATTTAATAAGAGATTTTTGAAGTTCTCTTTCAGCATATGACATCTTTTTAACATTAGATGGTACAGAAATTTTTATTTTCTCTACTCTTGTTCCTGTGTTTACTCTCATATCAAATCTAGTTCTACCTAGATATTTGTATAGATACACGATTGAAATGAATGTAATTACTAAACCAGCTGTTCCTGTATTTAATGGGTTAGTTACTACAAACATTAATGGATCATTAAGATTGATAGCAACAGGATACATAGTACCAGAAGCAATAGGGAATACTATTAACGCTTGTAAAACAGCAATGAAGTTGGCCATTGCCATTTGGTTTGTAGCTTGGAACATTAGTAATCCACCAATTGATAATGCAACGCAAGGAATAAATATTACTTGAATTCTCATGTATTTTAATGTTTGAGCGGCCATTGATGGGTCTAAATCAAACAAACCTATCAATCATTGACCTAAGAATGTGGCCAAGCATGTATAAATTACAATACCATATATAAATGATAACAATGTTGCATATCAATATGTTTTTTTAATTCTTGCATAAGAATTTCTTGCATAGTTATAAGCAACCAACGTTCTCACTCCGTCTGCTATGCCAAAAATTGCATAAAAGAATAAACTACCTACAGGTCATACAGCACCTGAAATACTTTGTCAATATTGTGAATCATTACCGGTTTTTTCAGCTACATTACCCAACAAAGTCATAAATGCAGTATTAGCAAATGCATTACTAAAGTTTCTTAAAAATACAGATAAACCAATGACTACAATTGGTACAAGCAAGTTATAAGATATTGGAATACCATTCTTTGGTAATAAGTCTTTGTATTTCATCCAAGTTTTACCTTGAATTCCAAGCACTCAGATATATACAGCATAAACTACAAAGTTAATCGCTCAACCAGTAAGTGTAGCATAACCTCCGCCTTTCATACCTGTATGAAAATACTTAATATAAACATAATCAAACAATACATTTGCTAAATTACAGAATACTTCTGCAATCGTAACAAATGAAAGTTTACCTTCTGCTCTTACCATGAAAGAAAAATATAAAATAAACACATTAAGAATAGAACTTCATGATAGGATGTCTAAAAATTCATGACTTCACAAAATTTGGGTATCATAAGCAATCTCGAAATATTTATTCACTTGGTGATCATCATTTTTTAAATATGGTACATGGCCTGCCATTAGTTTTAATACAGAATCATTTATTGAATAAAAAACTAATGATGATAATAAACCAATACAAATCGCACAATAAAATGTGGATTTTCAAATTTGCAACGCTTTAGGTTTATTATCTTTTGCAATACATTGACCATACATTGATCCAGCACCGATTGCTGCAATGTTAGGAACAGCATTAATTACCATCATGATTGGTAAAGTAATAGCAATTGAGCTCTTTACCATTTGTTTAGTGTCAGCAAAATTTTGAAAATTATCTTTAATCCAATCTAAATTAGCCTGAGAAATTCCTTGAGCTAAATAAATCTTGTCCATATTATGAATAGGATCTTCTGGTACTAATAAAGACAATAATAATTGATCAGCAAAAACGTAAATTCCTGACATAAATGATATTAATAGTCCAGGAATAGCTACAAGTAATACAGCTTTGAACAAAGGTGTTTGCGCATATAGTTTATGTGCTTTTAAACCCTTATCTACAAAACGCTTTTTTTGCATCATATGTATTTTATTAAATATTATATTTATTCTTTGTTTTTAAATAGTTAAAGTAAAAAAATACACCCCTGATCTTTGGAGTGTATTTTTGATAGTTTTAAATTATTCTTTAAGGTTGTTTTGTTTAACAAGATTGTCGAAACGGTTGTCTATTTTATCTAAACGATTAATAATTTGTTTATTAAACTGTCGTTGTTCATCGATAAATCCTAACAATAAATCACGAGTTGAAAATTTTGATGGTTTTTTACCACCACGTGAAGTTTTTTTAACTTTAACTAAATCAACAACTCCTGATATTTTAGTTTCTTGTTTTTCAATTTGATAATGGTATTTGCCCATACTTACATTATATGACTCTATTTCTTTAAGTGCTTGCTTTGCAAAGTTAATTTATTAATTAAATTCTTTTCTAATCCTCATTGTTTTACTAATGCAACACCTTTGTCGACCATCTCTTGACTCATAGTGTATGGATCATGAGCATCTGTTTCAATAATTACTTTAGCTTTTGATTTAGCTACTAATTCCCAAAACATATCAGTAGGATAATCAAAGTCTACAAGTTTCATTCTTAAACCATTAATGTTAAAACCTAAGGGAAAATCATATTTGATTGAAGTAGCGATAATTTTCTTTGCTATTTTAATAGCATCAGCATCTCATTTTAGATAATATCTGTAAATAATATCTGGATGAGCACAATAAGCAAATAAACCACTTTTAGCTGCTTCTTCATATTGCTTATAGTATTGAAATAAATCGGGATTGTTTACATTTCATACTTTGCAATCACTTGGGTTACCAATATTATGGTTGCCTAAGATCATATAATCTATTCCTTTTTTATCTCTTAGCTTTTTATAGTATTCATATTGAGAACCATCATATTCTGCTTCTAGCCCACATAAAACCGTAATTTGATCTTTATATTTTCTTTTATAAAAAGAAACTTCTTGGATATAGTCGTCAATAGTATCTCAATTTAATCTGAATTTTCTATGAGTGTTTAGTGGGGCGTGCTCACTAATACCAATTGTTTTTCAACCATTTTTAATTGCCATTAAAATAACATCTTGTACAGTGTTAACTGCATGATAACAATAGATAGTGTGTGAATGATAGTTATGTAAAAACTTAAATTCTTTTTTACCCATATTACTTATTTTTTAAGTTATTAACTTTGATAATTGTATTAATTGTTGTTAATACTTGATTATTGAACTCTTCTTGATGTTCTCAACTTTTATCTTGTTTGTCTAAACGTATAAGAATTTCTTCTAACATTTGACGATTAGAAACTTTTGATGGTTTTTTACCACCAGAAGAAGTTTTTTTAACTTTAACTAAATCAACAACTCCTGATATTTTAGTTTCT
>CASPLF010000017.1 GCA_949422915.1 uncultured Mycoplasmatales bacterium | reverse complement strand
TTCTTGTTCATACTTGTTTATTTTTTATATTACATAATATAGTCTTTTTTTTTTTTTTTGCAACAAATTTGAAAATAACATAAAAAAATGTACCCAATCTTTTGAGTACATTACTGTATTTTTTTTACTTAAAACAAAACTATTTTTGCTTGCTCTTAACCACTTCTTCTACAACACTCTTAGGAGCTTGTGCATAGTGAGAGAATTGCATAATGTAGTTTCCACGACCTTGAGTGAAAGAACGAAGATCTGTTGCATAACCAAACATGTTCTTTAAAGGAACTTTTGCTTTAATGATTTGAGCATTTCCTCTTTGTTCTGTACCTTCAATAGTACCACGTCTAGAAGAAATGTCTCCCATAGTGTCACCAAAGTATTGATCAGGAACAGTTACATCAACTGACATGATAGGTTCTAGTAATACTAGACCACATTTTTTACTAGCTTCTTTCAAACACATACTTGCTGCAATTTTGAAAGCCATTTCTGATGAGTCAACTTCGTGGTAACTACCATCAAATAATATAGCTTTAACATCAATTAATGGATAACCAGCTAATGGACCTGATTTCATTGATTCTTGAATACCGGCATCAATTGGTTTAATGTATTCACGAGGAACCTTACCACCAACGATGTCATTAACGAATTCATAACCTTTATCTTTATTAGGTTCAAATCTCATTACAACGTGTCCATATTGTCCACGACCACCTGATTGTTTAATGTATTTACCTTCAGCTTCTCCAGCAATTGTAAATGTTTCTCTGTAAGAAACTTGTGGAGCACCTGAGTTAACTTGAACATTAAATTCACGTCTCATACGGTCAATAATAATGTCTAAGTGTAATTCACCCATACCAGAGATGATAGTTTGTCCAGTTTCTTCATCAGTGTGAGTTTTAAATGTAGGGTCTTCTTCAGCTAATTTAGATAAAGCTAAAGACATTTTTTCTTGATCTGCTTTTGTTTTAGGTTCAACAGCTAATGAAATTACTGGTTCAGCAAATTTCATTGATTCAAGTTTAATGTTTAATCCTTCTTCAGCTAATGTATCTCCTGTAGTTGTAGATTTTAAACCAACAACAGCACAGATATCACCAGCACGAATTTCATCAATTTCATTTCTTGCATTTGAGTGCATCTTAACTAAACGAGAAATTCTTTCTTTTACACCTTTGTTTGTGTTCATTAAATATGAACCTGATTTTAATACACCAGAATAAACACGAACGAATGTTAAACGTCCAATAAATGGGTCAGTAGCAACTTTGAATGCTAAACCAACGAATTTAGCATCATCAGTTGATTCAACTTTAACTATGTTATCAGAGTCATCGTGCGCTTCAACAGCTGGTACATCTAATGGAGAAGGTAAGTAATCAACTACACAGTCAAGCATTGCTTTAACACCTTTGTTTTTGAATGATGAACCACAGATTACTGGGAAGAATTCAGCAGATAATACACCTTTACGGATACATTTTTTGATTTCTTCAACAGTTAATTCTTCACCATTTAAGTATTTTTCCATTGCTGCATCATCAAAGTTAACGATTTCTTCAATCATCTTTGTACGGAATTCGTTTGCTTTGTCTAGATAGTCTGCAGGAACATCTACTTCTTTAAAATCTTCATGAGGACCACCATCATACATCATTGCTTTCATTCGAACTAAATCAATGATACCATTAAAGTTACTTTCAGCACCAATTGGGTATTGAATAGCTACACCATTAGCACCTAAACGTTCACTTAAAGATCTAACAGACATTTCAAAGTCTGCACCAATCTTATCCATTTTGTTTACATATACAATTCTTGGTACACGGTAAGTGTTAGCTTGTCTTCAAACAGTTTCTGTTTGAGGTTCAACACCGTTTTGTGCATCAAGAACAGTAACAGCACCATCTAATACTCTTAATGAACGTTCTACTTCAACTGTAAAGTCAACGTGTCCGGGAGTATCGATAAGGTTTAATTCATAACCTTTTCATACTGCATAAGTAGCAGCTGAAGTGATAGTAATACCACGTTCTTTTTCTTGTGCCATTCAGTCCATGGTAGCACCACCATCATGAACTTCACCAATTTTGTGAGTTTTACCTGTATGAAATAAAACACGTTCTGATGTAGTAGTTTTACCAGCATCAATATGAGCCATGATACCGAAGTTACGGTATTTTTCCATCGGGAATTGTCTTGCCATAAATATTTATAAAATCCTTTCTTATTAGAATCTCAAGTGAGCAAAAGCCTTGTTTGCTTCAGCCATCTTGTGAGTGTCTTCTTTTTTCTTAACAGAAGCACCTGTATTGTTAGATGCATCAATAATTTCGTTAGCTAAACGATCTAACATTGTTTTTTCACTACGGTTACGAGAATATAAAATTAATCATCTTAAACCTAAAGTGATTTTTCTTTCTGGTGGAACTTCAGTTGGTACTTGATAGTTAGAACCAGCAACACGTCTAACTTTAAGTTCAAGTGCAGGCATAATGTTTTCTAATGCTTTATTGAAAACTTCAATTGCAGGTTTTTTAGTCTTTTGTTCAACTTTTTCAAAAGCACCATATAAAGTGTTTTGAGCTAGACCTCTTTTACCATCTAACATAATCATGTTGATAGCTTTAGCTACAATTTTTGAATTGTACACTGGGTCAGGTAAGATATCTCTTTTCTTTGCAGAATTCTTTCTCATTGTTATTTACTCCTATTTCTTATCTGATTTTTGTTTTTTAGCACCATAAGCAGAACGTTGTTGGTTTCTCTTAGCTACACCTTGTGTATCTAAAACACCACGAACGATATGGTAACGTACACCTGGTAAGTCTTTTACACGACCACCACGGATCAATACGATACTGTGTTCTTGAAGGTTGTGACCTTCACCACCAATATAAGCTAATACTTCTTGTTTGTTTGTTAACTTAACCTTAGCATATTTACGCAAAGCTGAGTTAGGTTTCTTAGGAGTCATGGTACCAACTCTGGTACATACTCCTCTTTTTAATGGAGAAGGTTTATACTTCTCTGTGTTTTTGATTGAATTGAAAGAACTATTCAAAGCAGGAGATTTACTCTTCTTTGATTTAGATTTTCTTTCTTTTCTAATTAATTGTGCGATTGTTGGCATATTTCCTTTCTTATTTTTTCTTGACAACTACTTTGTGTGTATCATTATACAAAAAAATGCAAATTTATCTAAAATTTTTCAGTTTTTATTTAAATAAATTATTTCTTATAAGGAATATTAGATAAGAAAGGAAGAACAAAAATTGAACAAAACGATAAAAAAGTAACGATTGTTCATGGAGTAAAAAGAAAGTATCATGCATTTGCGTATCAGCAAGCAACAAGCATGAAAGCTAATAGCATTGCTCAAAAAACAACATCAAATCAAGAACCTTTTATAAAATCTTTGAAAGTAATTTTCATATTTTCTTTTATAGATACTCTAAATGTAATTTTTTTACCGCATAGCATCATAAGGTATTCAAGTAATAATGAAGGCATTATAGATGTCGTTACAAAAGTTGTAACATATGAGGTAAAAAAGACTCTAATTGGAGAAGATTTAGTAACAACAGCTTTACCTGGCAATGTAATAGCTGAAAGAATAAAAAGAACCGTATTCATTACAAATACAAAATAAGGGAAAGTAACATAAACTTTATTACCACTAAAAAACATCATTAAAAAAGTTAATATAGCATTAACAAAGAAATTAAAAGGTGTTAAAAAAATGTTTGTTGCTTGATTAAAAATTAATCATTTTTGTCAAAAGTGAAATTTTGATTTTAAAATTTTAAAAAAATAACTATGGAAAAATTGAAAAGCGCCACCTTCTCATCTTAAATGTCTTTTTTTATAAGCATAATAGTTTGGTGGAACTTCTTCTTTTGCAAAGCAATTACTAGTATAAACACATTCATAATTTAATTTTTTAGCATCAATTGAAAGCGTATAGTCTTCAGATATGCAATTAGTAATTTTTCCTCCATTCTTCTTTATTAAATCTTTTGATCACATACATGCATGACCTGTACAAAGACTTATTGAATACAAGTTGCATATTTCACCATCTATTCCTCAGAATTCTTTGCTTTCTTTGTTGTTAGGAGTAATAAAATCTTGAAAAAAATTATTGTTATTAGTTATGGCATTATTAAGACCTTGAACAATTCCGACATCCTTGAATCTTTCAAAATATTGAATAGCTTTTGAACATCATTTGTTTTCCAAATATGTGTCAGCATCAAGAACTACAAAATAGTCAAAATCATTTAAAAAATTTTCAAAGAAATAGTTTAAATTTCCTGATTTTGTTCTAGGACCATTGTTGCCACGTCTAATAACTTTGACACCATTGTCTTTACTAAATTTATCAATTATTGATATGAATTTTTCTTTTGTTGAATCATCTAGAATGATAGGAACATAATTTTTATTGATCTTCCCATCAAGAGTTTGCTGATTCAATATTGTGTTTGCAGCATCAATGATAAAATCATCTTTAGTAGCATAAAGTAATGCAACTTTTGCATTTGATAAATCTTGATATTTTCTTAAAGATACAATTGATGTTGAAAAATTAAATGATTTGTTACCAAGAATTAATAAAATTCCTGAAGTTATTAAACAAAAAATTCCAGGGTAAAAAAACAATGTTTGAGTTAATAAAGAGAATGAAATGTATAAAATTAAAACCCAATTACTTCCTGGCTTTAATATAGTCAATATTGAATAATAATAAGTAATAGACATCACTACTAAATAAATAAATAAAGATATGTAACCAACAATTGTGCTTCTTACATCTCTATATTTTTTAAAAGTAAATTGAGTACATTTCATTTAATTTTAAAAATAATGAATATTTTTATTTGAGAAAAAATTATACTTTCTTTTTTTTTTTTTTTGCCAAAAAGTTAAAAAACCATTAGTATTCATATAGATTTAGGCTTTTATTCTCAATATTATTAAGATTAATTAAATATAATAATCCACATTATGGATTATTTTAAACATACAAAAAAAACATTGATTGTTTCTTGCCAAGCTGTTGACAAAGAACCATTAAACAATGTGAAGACCATTACTTTAATGGCTAAAGCTTGTATTGAAGGTGGAGCAACAAGTTTACGTCTTAGTCAAGTTCCTCACATTAGATCAATTAAAAGATTTATTAAAAGAAACAAATTAAATATTCCTGTAATTGGAATAATTAAGCAAAAATATGAAGGCTCAGAAGTTTTTATTACACCAACTATTAAAGAAGTAAAAAAACTTCTTAGACTTAAGCCAGAAGTTATTGCTTTGGATGCAACTCTTAGAAAAAGACCAAAAGAATCTTTAGAAGAAATTGTTAAATTTATTAGAACAAATTACCCTAAACAAATCATTATGGCTGATTGTTCTTGTAAAGAAGATGTATTGAATGCTGACAGATTAGGATTTGATATCATTGGTACAACTTTAAGAGGATATACACAAGAAACATCGGGTAAAAATAATTTACAAAATAATTTTGAATTTATTAAGTGATGTACAAAACATGTTAATGCAAAAGTTATTTTAGAAGGTGGAGTATGAGATCCACAAACTGTAGCTGATGCATTGAATAAAACAGATATTCATGCTGTAGTAGTAGGTTCAGCCATAACTAGACCACTAGAAATAGTAAAAAAATATTTATCTGTTATTAACAAAAACAAATAATGGTATACTATATAAATTATGAAAATGAAATTTAACATATTCAAAAAGAAAAAAAATAAAGAATCCACAGGTGGTGGAGCAAGAGAAGTAATTGCTAAACTTTCTCGTGGTTTAATGTTACCAATTGCAATGTTACCAATTGCTGGATTATTCCTTGGTATTGGTTCAGCAATTGTGACTAACTGTCCTAGCGGAAGTTTTGGTAACATTTTCGGAATGGTTATTAAAGCTCCTGGTCAAGTTATCTTTGATAACTTAGCAGTGTTATTTGCTGTTGCAATTGCCATTACATTTACAGGAGATGTCGGTGTTGCCGGTTTGTCTTCGTTTGTTGGTTGAATTGTATTCTGTGCATTACAAAGTGCATTCATTATCACAAAAACACATGTAAATGATGATGGTGTTTTAGTAACAGATTGATATAGATTCTTGTTCTATACATTTGAAGGAGATAAAGGAATAACAATGTTTAATTCCATCTTCACATCAAATGTTGGTATTAAATCATTATGTACATCAGTATTTGGTGGATTAACTGTTGGATTCACTGTTGCGATGTTATACAACAAATTTAAAAACATCCAACTTCCTCAAATTATTGGATTCTTCTCTGGAATCAGATTTATTCCAATTGTCACTTTCATGACAATGATTCCATTATCTATTTTATTTTCATTAGTATGACCTGCAGTTGGTTTAGGATTATTCTATTTTGGACAAGCATTAGGATCTTTATCAGGATATGGTGGTATTAATGCTTTCTTAAATGATTTTATTTCTCGTTCACTTGGCCCCTTTGGATTACACCATGCATTCTATACACCATTATGATATACAGCAGTTGGTGGGCAAGTAGATTTAACTGCTAACTTTATATTTGATGGTCATGCATACATTAGTCTTGATGGTGTTAGTTATGCAAATTACACTTGAACTCAATTATGTGCATTATTAGGATATAACGTTCCAAGCACAATAACATCTATTCAAGGTGATCAACAAATTTGAATGTTCTTCCAAAACATTGCTGGAAAACAAATTTGAGTTGCAGATTCTGCCTCTCCTGCAGCCGATACTGCTTCATTAGTTAGATTAACATTTGATAATTTATCTTTAAAAACAGGACTAAAAGGTGTATTTGCTGGTCAATACATGTCTGGTAGATATTCAATAATGATGTTTGCATTACCAGCTGCTGCTGCTGCAATGGTATTAACAATACCAAAAGGTGAAAATAGAAAGGTAGCAAGCTCAATTATTCTTTCTGCTGCTTTAACAAGTTTCTTAACTGGTATTACTGAACCATTAGAATTTACATTCTTATTCTTAGCTCCTTGATTGTATTGAGGATTCCATGCAGTAATGTGTGGTTTTAGTGCTATGTTCATGGTTATTCTTCATGCACATATGGGTATGACATTCTCTGGTGGTGTTATTGACTTCTTCATTTATGGTGTTTTACCAGATGTATCAAAAATGGGTGCTAACTGTTACTGAGTAATAGTTGTTGGTTTAGTTCTTGCTGTAGCATACTTCTTTATGTTCTACTGAGCAATTAAACATTTTGACATCAAGACTCCTGGAAGAGATCCAAACGCAAGTGTAATTAAAATGTACACTAAGAAAGATTATTTAGCTAGAAAAGATGGACAATCTGTTGAAAATGATCCTATGGTTGTTTTAGCTGCTCAATTAATTAAAGCATATGGTGGCCAAGAAAATATTAAGAATGTTGATGCATGTATTACTAAATTACGTATCCAAGTAGCTGATAGATCTAAAACAAATAAACAAAAAATTTTAGATTTAGGAGCACGTGGTGTTGTATATCCATCAAACCAATCTGTGTATGCTATTTTTGGTACTCAAGCAGATATTTTAAAAAATATTATTAAAGACATTATCAGTGGAAAAATTAAAGCTCCAGTCGTAAATGAAAACGCTCCAGTTGCAGCAACTAAAGTTGAAAATAATAATTTAAATAAACAAACAGCAGGAGAAGTGGTGGTTTGTGCTCCTGCTAATGGAGAAATTGTTTCAACAAAGAAAGTAAAAGATTCTACTTTTAGTGAAAACATTATGGGAAAAGGTTTTGCTATTATCCCAACTGATGGAAACTTTGTTGCTCCTATAACTGGTAAAGTTACATTAGTAAATAACCATGCTTATGCTATTGAAGCTAACAACGGAGTTCAAGTGCTTGTACACATTGGTATTGATACAGTTAAAATAGCAAACCAAAAACCATTTAATCATTTAGTTAAAGTTGGTGAACAAGTTAAAGCAGGTCAAAAAGTAGTAGAAGCTAATTTAGATTTAATTAAGAAAAATAAATTAGACACTATTACTCCTGTTATTGTTCTTTCAGAATCTATTGGTAATAGAAAATTATCAGAACCTGTTTTTGGGAAAACTAATTCTGGAAAACAAATATTAATGATTAAATAATATAACTCGCTAAACGCGAGTTTTTTTTATTTTTAATAAAACAATAAAAACAATTCTATATGTTGTCTAGAAGCAAATTATGATAGAAAAATGCTTATAGCACACCAATAACTGTTGTTATCAATACTACAAGCTCATTAATTGCTAATGGTACTGCTGTAAATTTTTCTAGATCAAGTGGATCTATTAATAAAGATTTACAAGAAGAAGTTGAGTACTTGATAGAATATTTTTACCTACCTTGAACAAATTTTACGCCTTCTCATGTTTCTAGTTAATTATATATTTGTATATCACACCCATTTATAACACATCTAGATTAGCATATAACCATCATAAAGAAAGGGTGTGTTTTATATTTAGAGGTAAATAATATATAACCGAGTTTATAACAAAGTTACAAATAAAGTAAATTAAATATTAATATTTTATTCTGCTGTTCAAAGACTAAAAGTTTTATAACCACCTACTATGTCATAAAAGGTGTCTTTAAAATATTCTAATAATTTTTCTGAAGTATAAGGAGCAATTCCAGATTCTAGCTTAATTACTCCCTTTTTTGAGATGCTAGCAAAAGCGACCGAGTTAAAGTTAGTTGTTTCTGGGTCGGGGTTAGAACCCAAACCATTTCAAGTGATTTTATTTATACTTGTTTCATAAAAAGCATTTTTACCAATTTCAGTTAAACTACTTGGAAGAACCAACTCATTTACTGTTTTATCTCCAAAAAACGCATAATCTTTAATTGTAGATAATTTTTTTGAGTTCGATAAGTCAATTTTTCTTATTAGACTACATTTACCAAAAGCATGTTCATAGATTTTTTCAAGATTTGTGAAGGTTGTGAAATCTATATTTTTTAATTTTGCACAATTATAAAAAGCATTATCACCAATTTCTTTAATGCTTTGACATTCAACCCCTATTATTGGAGAACCATTAAAAGCATATGGTGCTATTTTCGTTAAACTATTGTCATTAATTTTAATATCGCCTCCCGCTAACCCCATAATTGCTACTGAATCGTTGGTAAATGTAAAATTATTGTTATTCTTTGTGCTAACCAACGCTCATCCGCTTTTATCAACATTAGTTGCAAACCCTCAAATAAAATCTCCACTTTGTGGAAGTAAAATATTATCTTTATTAATATTGCACTGACTAAATACTTCATTCCCTGTTTGTAAACGTACAGAAGGAGAGGTATATTTTGTAAAATCTATTATTTTTAATTGTTTACAATTAAAAAAAGCATTATTACCAATGTACGAAAGATGAGAAGGGCAAAAAGCTGTACATCCTGTGGTGGCGAAAGCACTATTTCCTATTGTAAGTGAATCACTAGAAAATTTTGAAAAATCAATATCTAATTTTGGGCAAACGTCCATGCTAAAATTATAAAATTTTACTAAAGAATCATAACACCTTGAAAAATCAACATTTGAAAGGTTCAAACATCCTTCAAACGATTGAAGTCTAATTTCTTTTAGATTGTTTGGTAATATTACTGAAGACAAATTTAAACAAGACTGAAAACACGCTTCACTAATATATGACAGTTTAGTTTTAGAAAGGTCTAAAGACAATATTCCTGTATCAGAAAACATGAAACTACCTAAAATTTCTATTTCAGAATTAAACTCTACATTTTTAACACCATGACAACCTTGAAAAGCACCAACTTGTCTTAATGAAACTATTTTAGATTTATATTCAGATATACCTTTTGGTAGTACTATATCTCCAAAAGCAATTGAACCTACTGAACAAGTATTTCCATCAAATATACATTGTCCATCAGATTTTTTTTCTATAAGCACTTTTGCATTAGGTCCTAAATTTGTTGCTAAGCCATATTTTTTACCAACAGAATTGTTTTTCAAAATTAATTTAGAGATATCACACCCAAAGAAGCACTCTTCTTGAATTGTAATATCATCATTACAATTTGTAAAATTAATTGTTTTTAATGGTGCGTTTAAAAAAAGTTCAGACGGAAGAAACTTAATATTTGAATTAATTGAAAAATTAAGTTTTGTGATGTTGTTTGGAATATATGATTCACGCGTTATCATGTCAGCAAAAGCGTATTTATTTATTGAAGTAATTTCAAGTCCGTTTATTGTAGAAGGAATTTTAAGTGTATTACAATATGGATATTTTTCTAATAATTCTTCTTTTGAGTACTTAAAACCTTCTATCTCACTACCTTGATCGCTAGTAACAATTTTGAAAACACTATCAGGCAATGGATTCATTTCAGCTGAAGAATTTTTACAACTAGTAATCGCAAATGGAATTGTTGTAAAAACTCCCGCTCCTAATGCAACACATGTAATTAATTTTATTGTTTTTTTATTCATAATATTTTTATATATTTTATTATATAATAAAAAAGATTAAAGGTAAAATTATGACAAAACCAGAATTAATTAAAAAATTAAGAGAAATGACTCAAGCTGGAATAATGGATGTTAAGAAAGCTTTAGATGAAAATAATGATGATTTAGAAAAAGCAGCTGAATGATTAAGAGAAAAAGGAATAGCAAAAGCTGCTAAAAAAGCTAGTGCTATTGCAGCTGAAGGTATTACTTCAATTGGTGTTGAAGGAAACAAAGCTGTTATTTTAGAAATCAATTCACAAACTGATTTCGTTGCTAAAAACGAAATGTTCTTAGAATTAGCAAGTGCTATTAAAGCGGCTATTCTTACAGCAGCTCCTGCTGATTTAAATGCTTGCTTACAAGTTAAACTTCCAACTGGAAATACAGTTGAACAAGCTTGCACAGAATTAACTTCAAAGATTGGAGAAAAAATTGTTTTAAGAAGATTTCAATTAGTAACAAAAGATGAAAATGATACTTTTGGTGCTTATGAACACTTTAACAAGAAGATTGCTGTTTTACTTGTATTAGCTAATAAAGTTGATCCAACAATTGGTAAGAATGTTGCTATGCATGCAGCAGCTATGGCTCCAAAATTCATGGATAGAAATAGTGTAGATCAAGTTTGATTAGAGAATGAATCAAAGATTTTAAAAGAACAAACAATTGCAGAAGGTAAACCAGCAGACAAAGCTGAAATGATAGTTAAAGGAAGAATTAACAAATCAATAGCTGAAGTTTGTTTAACAGAACAAAATTTTGTAATTGATCCATCTAAAAAAATTAATGAATATTTAAAACAAAACAACACTTCATTAAAAGCTTATTACAGATACGAAGTAGGTGAAGGAATCGAAAAGAAAGTTGAAGACTTTGCAGCTGAAGTTGCTAGCCAAATGAAATAGTTATGCAAAAGCCTAATATTATTGTTAAACTTTCGGGTGCAGCATTAAGAGATAAAACCTCTGATGCTGTATTATCTGGTAAGAAATTAGTAAATCTTGCTAAACAATTAATTTCTTTATCTAAAAAATACAACATTGGTGTTATTGTTGGTGGTGGTAATATTTGAAGAGGCCAAGATGCAAATGCTAATTTATATGATATTGATCAGGCCCACTATATGGGGATGTTAGCAACAGTTATTAACTCTATTGCTTTAAAAGAAGTTATTAAAAAACAAAATGCTAAAGCATGTGTTTACTCATTAGTAGATATGCCAAAAGTGGCTTACACATACAACTTAGATGATGTTAAGGAACATTTAAATAATGGTTACATTTGCATTTTTGCAGCAGGTACTGGCTCTCCTTACTTTTCAACTGACACAGGTGCCGCATTACATGCAGCTGAAATAAATGCCAAATGTATTTTAGTTGGAAAAGACGGAGTAGACGGTGTTTATTCAGATGATCCTAACAAAAATAAGAATGCTAAGAGATTTGACAAATTAACATATGATCAAATCATTAAAATGGATTTGAAAGTAATGGATATGACATCAATTACTTTCTGTAAAAATAACAATATTAAACTTGTTGTCTTTAACAACAACCAAGACAATGGTATTTTAAAAGCTGTTGCTGGTAAAACTAAAACTACAATTATTACAAAATAACTATGGAATGAAATCAATTAAAAGAACAATTTGAATTAGAAGCAATTGCTCCTATGGAATGAATGCAAAACGAATTTAAAAAAATTCGTTCTGGTCGTGTTTCATTATCTATCCTAGATAATGTTAAAGTTAATGCATATGGTGAATTTATGCCATTAAACCAATTATCTAACTTGCAAATCGTTGATGCTAGACAAATTTTAATTAAACCATATGACAAGTCACAAGTTCATGATATTGCAAAAGCTATTAGTATTGCTAACATTGGAGTTAATCCCCAAATCAATCCTGATAATATTAGATTAATCTTCCCGCCACAAACAGAAGAAAACAGACGTGATAATGTTAAAAAAGCTAAACAAATTTTAGAGCAAACTAAAAACAAGATCAGAGACATCAGAAAAGATGTTCAAAATACATTTAAAAAACTAGATGGAATGTCTGAAGACACATTAAGATACTTTGAAGAAGAACTTAATAAGTTAACTAAAGAATATAACAACAAATTAGAATCTTCTTACGAATCTAAAGAAAAAGAATTAATGAGCATGTAATTATGCCTAAAAACATAAACGTAGGCATAATCTTAGACGGCAACGGCCGTTGAGCAACAAGTAAAAACCAACCAAGAACTTTTGGTCACAAAAAAGGAGTTGATGCTCTTAAAAATTTAGTAAACGAAATTGTTAAGCAAAAACTTAATGTTAAATGGCTATCGGTTTTTGCTTTTAGTACAGAAAACTGAAATCGCCCACAATCAGAAGTTAAATATTTAATTAAATTACTTTCAGATTCATTGAATAATGAATTAATTAATAAATTACAAGAACTTAACATTAAATTTGTATGAACAGGTTTTGATGATAAACTTCCTAAAAGTTTGCTAACTAAAATAAAGACCATTCAAACAAAAACAAGTAAAAATACAGGATTAATTTTAAATGTTGTATTTAATTACAGTGGAAGAAAAGATATTGAATACGGATTAAAACACAAAAAATTAATTTCATCTAACATTCCTGATATTGATTTATTAATCAGAACAGGAAATGAAAAAAGAATAAGCAACTTTCTTTTATATCAATTAGCTTATTCAGAAATAATTTTTGAAAAAACAATGTGACCAAACTATAAGATTAGTAATCTTAAATCTAATATAATAGAATACAACAAAAGACATAGAAGGTTTGGAAAAATATAATGGAAAATAATTTTAAAATGAATACATTTTCAAGTGATCAAAAGAAAAAGTTACAAACAAGAACTAAAACTTCAATTTTGGTAGTAGTAGTATCTTTTGCGATTTTATTTTTTGGAATGTTATCTTCTTATGATAATCCATGATTTAGATATTCTAGCGAAGAATACACTCAAGAAGGTATATCAACAATGTTTGCATTGGTATTAGCTTTTATTTTGTTAGGAATAGCATACCAATGTCTTGTTGAATATATGAATTGTTGCTTTAAGAACTCTATCAAGTTCTTTAGAACTTATTCAAAAATTCTTTATTTCTTATCAATAATTATTGGATTTGTATTTTGTTTAGCCATGTTAAATGATCCAGAACCATTCTCTGATTATGGATATGTCTTTTTATGTGTAGGAATTGCTCCGATTGTTATATTAGCTGCTTTGTGATATATAGCACTATTTAATGAACATGGTAGCAAATTTAATAAAATTACTGCCCCTTTAATGGCTATTGTTTTACCAATGACATTCTTTGCCATCTATTACATTTTAATTTTTAAATTCTTTAGCACATTCTTATTTTTATTACTAATTACATGATGTGCAGATTCATTTGCTTATTTAGGAGGAAGTTTCTTTGGTAAACACAAATTAGCTCCTAAGATTTCTCCTAATAAAACAATTGAAGGATTTCTAATTTCATTAGTATTAACTTTATGTTTGTTATTAGCAGTTGCTGGAATTTTTTCATTAAATCCTAATATTCAAGGAGATTTATTAGGATCTCATGAATTCTCTGAAAATTCAAATATGAAGATTAATAATGTTGGTTGATGATTGAGTTTATCTGCTATTTTAATTGTATTAATCTTAGCAGACACATTAGGTGATTTATCATTTAGTGTTATTAAGAGAAAAAATAACATAAAAGATTTTTCTCAATTCTTACCAGGTCATGGAGGAATGCTTGATAGAATTGATGCACTAATCTTTATTGTTTGTATTTATACATTAATTTGTTTTGTATGATCAATAGATTCGGATCACACAATTTACTTATTCTTTACAGGTAGTCAATGATAATTTTAGTTTGTGGAGCAACAGGTTCTGTTGGACAACAAACAATCAAAGTCATCAAACATTTAAAACACAAGATTGTTGGGATCACATTCAACAAGAACCTTAAAAAAGCCAAATCAATAATTAAGAGTAACAATATAAAATATTGTTACTCTCCTATTTACAAACAACAATCCAATGTTAAGGGTTATGATGAATTAATTAAAAAAACTAAACCAGATTTAGTAGTGAATGCTGTTGTAGGGTTTGCAGGCTTAGAAGTGACAATGGCTGCAATTAAAAATAAGGTTGATATTGCTTTAGCCAACAAAGAGTCATTAGTAGTAGCTGGTAAATATGTCATGAGATTGGCTAAAAACAATCATGTCAATATTTATCCAGTAGATAGTGAACATGCAGCTATTAGTCAAGCTATAGGTAATAAACAAAAAGAATTAAAGACAATTTATATTACTGCATCTGGTGGACCGTTTTATAACAAAAAGAATTTAGATAATATTACATATAAGCAAGCAATTAATCACCCTAATTGAAAAATGGGTCCTAAAATTTCAATTGATTCAGCTACACTTGTCAACAAGTGCTTTGAAATAATTGAAGCTTATTGATTGTTTAACACTAAGAATATCGTTCCTATTTATCATCCACAATCAATTGTGCATTCAATGGTTGAATTTAAAGATAATTCAATTGCTGCTATTATGTCAAAGCCTAACATGGAATTGCCAATCCAATTAGCCTTAAGTAAATTTAAATCAGACAAATCAAGTTTAATAAGTCCATTAAATTTTAAGAATCTTAATTTGAACTTTAATTTAATTGATGAAAATAAATATTTACCAATTAAATGGGCTAAAGAAGTATTAAAAAATCCTGATTCTTCATTGCCTATTGTTATTAATGCAGCTAATGAGGAATTAATTAAGTTGTTCGCTAACAACAAAATTAAATTTAAAGAAATTACATATTTTATTAATTTAATAATTAATAAGATTAAAATTATTAAGATAACATCTTTTAAACAAATCTTTATTGTTGATCAACTAACAAGAAAGTTTGTTCAAAACTTAGTTAAATAAATATGAGTTCAGGTCTAACAATCTTTTTATTGTATTTAATAACCATCTTAATGTTGTTGTTCGTAGCAACAATACATGAGCTTGGTCATTTTGCTGCAGGGCTAATATTTAAAGTTAATGTTAAAGAAATTTCGATTGGTATTGGTCCAAAACTATACCAAAGATATACCAAGAAAGGGATGAGGGTTTCAATTAAACTTATTCCTTTAGTGGCATATGTTTTATTTGATAGTAAACAATTAAGAAATATTTATAAAGATGAAATAGATGATAAAAACTATAGTTTTATCATGAAACCACTTCCAAAAGGTAAATTATTGTTAGAACAAACAAAACCTTGACAATATTTACTTATTATGTTTGCTGGTGTATTAATAAACTTTTTAGCTTTTTTAATTCTTTGACCATGCTGTTGAGCAATATTTAATGCAATGGGTCATTCATTAACCAATCCTTTTGTTAACTTAGGAATGTCATTAAAAGCAATTGGGTGTTGCATGGTATTTAAAGGTGGTGAAGGATCTAACATCTTTGTAGAGTTACCAGATGTAGCTCAATACAAAAATACTTGAGGGCTATTTATGCTTCAAGTATTCTTATTACTTAATTTAGTTTCAGCTGTTTTTAATTTAATGCCATTTCCTCCATTGGATGGATGA
>CASPLF010000016.1 GCA_949422915.1 uncultured Mycoplasmatales bacterium | reverse complement strand
GAATCAAAATTAATAAAGAATTAATTGACAAATTTCATAAGAAGGGTTTATTAGTAGGTGCGTGAACTGTTAATACAAAAAATCGAATTCATACTCTTAAAAAGATGAATATCGATTTTATTACTTCTGATTATTTGTTAAAAGAGTAGTTATTTAACGACTGCTGCTGTTTTGTTTGAATAAACTCTTTTTTGAGAAATAGTAATTTTAATTGATAGATAATTTGTTCGTTCGTCTTTCTTTAGCCTTTTTTCTATTTTGTCATATAGGGTTTTATATTCATCAGGTTCAATTGCTATATTAGGATCAATATAAACTAATAATTCTCTTCCAGCACGATATACATGAGCTTCTACAACTTCTGGAAAAGAATAAGCAATTTGTTCAATTGTTTCTACTCTTTCAATAAATTTACTACTATCATTAATTCTGCTTCCTGGACGAGCAGCAGACATTTTATCAGCAATTTTTAAGATTCAAGAATAAGGATTATTAGCTTGTATCTCATTATGATGAGATTTAATTGCATTGATGTAGTCAGGGTCTTGGAAATAATCTTTAATGATTTTGACACCTTGTTTGACATGATCCATATCTATTTCATAGTCTTCTGATTTACCAATATCGTGTAGTAATCCAATCTTGGCAGCTTTGATTGGATCCAAGTCTAAATCTTTTGCTATTGAAGCACAGATTCTGGCAACTTCTACAGAGTGTTGTAAAACATTCTGTGAAAATGAAGTACGATAATTTAATTTACCTATATATGAATAAAGTTTTTTGCTGATATCAGAGATGTGTAATTTAGAAACAGCATCTTGTCCAATTGAATAAACCTCTTTTTCAAATTCAGCTACTTGTTCATCATATATTTTCTTAACAGTAATAGGATTAATATTTTTATTAACAATAATTTCCATTACTCTCTTAGCTATTTCACGTTTACGTGGGTTAAATGATGAAATAGTAATTGCAGGATTTTTTTCTACAATAATATCTACTCCTAAACATTCTTTAATAAACCTAATGTTGTTTCCACCTTTTCCAATGATGTGTGCTTTAATGTTTTCATCTTTTAATGGAATGGTATAAGTTGTGTTTTCATTAACACATTCATCTGCAATCCCTTCCATTGCTTGAAGCAAAACTTCAACAGAATATTTCTTGGCTTTTCTATCTATTTCTTGATAAGCCTCATTAAGTTTATCTTTTTTTATTTGAGGAAGAGAACGGCTAATAGAGTGAAGTAATTCTAATTTTGCTTGATTAAAGCTTAAACCAGTAACTTCTTCAAGTTTTTCTTGTAATAATTTATTATTTTCATGATAGTAATAAATTTCTTCTTCAAGTTCGGCTTTCTTTTTTTCTAAGAAATTATTTCCAGAATTTATATGGTTTTTATTAGATTTATAACCTATTTTTTTCTTTTTAAAATACAAGAAGATTAAAAAGCTTATTAGTAAAACTAATAATACAATAAGGATAATTAAAGTTATTAACATTCCAGTGCTTGGTTTGTTATTTGTTGTTAAAAAATAATTTTTCATAATTAATCAGCTAGGATAATTTTTGTTTTCTTTGATAGTTTCTTATAACCATCACAGCCTGGTATTGTTGAAATGAACATACATCCAACAAGTTTTCCTTTTGATCTTTTTACTAAATCAATAATTGCTTCAATTGTTCCGCCGGTTGCTATCACATCATCAATAACTAACACTTTGTCATTAGGCTTAATATCACCTTTTGAAATTTCAATAGTGTTTTTACCATATTCTAAATCATATGAAGATGAGATGGTAGGTCGTGGTAATTTACCTGGTTTACGTGCAGGAATAAATCTTACACCTTTTTTAATAGCTAACGGACAGCCTAATCAGAATCCTCTAGATTCTGCAGAAACAATAACATCAATTTTTAAGTTTTTAATTTTCTTATATAAATTATTAATTAATGATTGATACGCTTTAGCATTATTCATTAATGGAGTTCAATCTTTAAAAATAATTCCCTTTTTTGGAAAATCTTTAACATCAACAAAATATTTAAGATATTTTGACTGTTTCATGGATTATAAGTAAACTTTTTCTTTATTTACTTTGTTAATACCATCAATAACTTCTTCATCAATTATATCATAATTTTTGCTTAATAAAGCTTTACTTGTAATGTTTACTAAGTATTTATTTTTAATTCATACAAAGAACGAAGTAACATAAGGAGCAAAGAACATTGAACTAAAGATAGAAATAACAAAAGCTATTAAGATTAAGTAATTAAATGATGTCAATGTAACTGATGAACATAGAATTGAAGCAAATATTGATATTAACGATATAGATCCAACAACAACAAAATATTGTAATGAACTATTAATTTGACCATTAACAATTTTCTTGATACTTGCTCAATCTGTTGCTTTTTCTTTAAATCATGTGTTATTAATGTTTGCTTGAACATTAAAGACTAGCATAGCATTAATTGCAAAGGCAAAGATAGCGGCATAAACAATATAGGTATCAAAGTAGATTTGGAAAATAGTTATAAATGACAGTGTTAATAACAATGGTAACACAGTACCAATAAAGATACCCATTACTGATGTTCATCCTAATCTAACAAATGCGTATAAGCAAATAAAGGCAGTTGTAATTAACAATAGGTTAACATCTTTATGAACAAAGTTCATTATTGTGCTATTTGAAACTGTTTCAACTCTTATTGTGTCATAAGGCAAACCTCATGTCATTACTTCACTATAAGCAAAACTTTGAGATGTATAAGCATAAACATAATTACCTTCTACTGAAATGTTGTATCAAGATGCGTGTTCGTTAATAAGGGTTTTGAAATTGTTTAGATCAAATGTATCACCACTATATCAAATAACTAATCTAGTACCACCATAGAATGAATAACTTGGATGCACTCCAATAGTAAATAATAATGTAATACCAATGATAGCTACTAACAATGAAATACCTCAATAAATTGCAGACTTTCATGTGAAGATTTCGGTCTTACCAAAACATTTATTTAATAGCTTACTTCCTTTAGATTTTTTTTCAATGATTTGATTACCAAAGAAAGTCATTTTGTTTAAATTAGCACTTTGTTCGGATTTCTTTTCCAATTTAGCTACAAGTTTATTTCTTTTTCAAACAAAAACATTGAAGTCTTTTTCATTTGCTGAATTACCAAAATTAATTCAAAGCATTATTCACATGAATACAAAGTTGAAAACAAATGATAATAATGAACCAATGATTAATACTATACCAGCACTAATTAAGATTGATGGACCAAAGTAAGTCAATACAATACCTAATAGTAAAACTATTATATGTAAATCAATACATGGCATTATTGCAGACATAAATGCACGTTTTGTAGACGTTTGCATATCATATGTCATTGCTATTTGTTTCTTTAATCTTTCAAATAAATTAATTACTGAGATAGCACCAAGTGCAAGCACTATGATTAAGCCCATTGCTAAACTAACAGTAAATTGGTGTCCACCAAGGAACAACAATAACATCGTTAAAATTGTAGTAAAACTTGTAGTACCAAAAGCATATAGTCCAGGCACTTTGTATAAAAGAGAAACAATAATACCAATTAATAAACTTACAACAATAAGAACAATCAATGTTGACATTAATGGGGTGTTACCCATAATGTTGTTAAATAATGAAATAGATATTTCATTAATGTTTGTTGGTTTGTTGTATTGGACACCATCACCTGCAATACCAGTTAGTAATTTGTATCAATCACCATCAAAGTTATCATATGTAACATCACTTACTGGATAAGGGAATGAATATGTAGTGAATTCTTTCTTTAATAATTCTGTATCAAATCTACTTGTAGTTGGAGAAGTAAGGACAATTCATTTATCATCAGAATCTTGCGTATTTTTAATAGGGTTTTTATCAGGGAAGAACTTAGTATAGTCACCACTTGAGTCTGATGAACCATTTGCTAAAATAGCAACGATTCATTTTTTCATAAAAGAATATTTAAGATTACCTGTATGAACCAATGGTTTGTCTAAACCATCTTCAATACCTTCGATGAAATTATGGTGTTTGTGATTATAGATGTTATTGTCGCTAAAAATTGATCCACAATGTAAAGGGGCTAGAGTTGTACCTGTGTCATCATATGCAGCTTCACCGTTACATACATCTAGATCAGAAATTATAGATTTAAGTTGTGGAACAACAGTGTCATAATGATAAAATTCTATGTAATCTTTAGCAAACTCTCTTTCATCATCTGAAAAATAATAATTGTAAATATTAAAGTAATATTCATTATTTGGATATTGTTTAGTAATCAAAGCAACTTTTAAAATGTAATTTAATCTATTTAAAAATCCTTGTTGATCATTAATTACATATAAATATGGTTGAGGTTTAACATCATCTTTAGATTCAGCTGCATTCTTAAATGTTTCTTTAATTTCTTTAATACCGTTCTTTTCGTTAGCGGCTCTTGAATCAACGTTAATGAATAAAGAATTTTCATATGTATTAGTAGGTAAATAGAAAGATTTATCATTATTAACTAAATCTTCTTTAGTTAAAATGTAATCTTTTCCATTATTTGAATCTGGATGATAAAAGATGCTTAATCTTGATGAATAGATACTGTCAAAATAAATTTCTACAGGATTTTTATCAATTTTCGGTGCATCTTTTTCAGCAGAAGGTCTTGGATCTTCAATTTTTTGGTTTTGAACAGTTACATTAATAAAAGCATGTAAGTCACCATTATCATCTTTACTGATTTCAGGGTAAATATTAGATGTATATAATTGTTCATCATTTAAATATTTTGAATAAGCAACAACAGCTTGATCTAATGCTTTTTTTACATCTTCTTCACTTTGTATAGGTTCTGGTTCATTAGGGTTTTCAGTATTTTTAAGGTCTAATTCATAACGCAAGTTATATGATTTTGAGAAGTCTGATCCTTCTTCAAAATCTTTTTTTGCTACGTATCCTGTACCAACTGCAGCCCCTACAATACCTAAGAAAAGAAAACTAGAGAAACAATAAGACACTAGTTTCACTACTTTTCTTTTTTTACTAAAAAAATCTTTGAACTTACCCATATAAGTAATAAGAATTATATATATATCATATAATAAATATAAATTATTTGCAATTTATGGTTAAATTTCCAAAGATTAGAGGAACTGAAGATAGATATGGATTAGATGCAGATAATTTCTCAATGTTATCTAGTATTTTTAGCTTATTAGCTAAAAGAGCAGGATATCAAGAAATTATTACACCTATTTTTGAATCTGCAGATTTGTTCGTTAGATCAGTTGGCAATACAAGCGATATAGTCACTAAAGAATTTTATGATTTTAAAGACAAAGGCGATAGACACATTGTATTAAGACCGGAAGGTACAGCAGGTGTAATCAGAGCATTAATTGAAGAAAAATTAATTTATTCTAAACAATTACCAATTAAAGTTTATTACACTGGTCCAATGTTTCGTTATGAACGTCCACAAAGTGGACGTCTAAGACAATTCAATCAAATTGGAATTGAATGTGTTGGCACAAATAATTGTTATGATGATGCTGATATTTTAATATTAGCAAATAACTTTTTAAGGATTTTGGGATTAAAAAATTATTCTATTTCCATTAATAATATTGGTAATTTTGAAACTCGTTCAAAATGAATCGCTGAGTTACAAAAATATTTTAAAAAATATGAAAAAGATTTAACTCAAGATTCAATCAAAAGAATCAACACAAATCCATTAAGAATTTTGGATGATAAAGTTGATGGCAAAAAAGATTTTGTTAAAAATGCTCCAAAAATCGATAATTTTTTATCAAAAGAAGAAAAAGAATATTTTGAAGAATTGGTTAAATTATTAAAGATGGCTCAAGTTAATTTTACTATTGATCCAACTTTAGTTAGAGGTTTAGATTATTACACAAATTTCGTTTTTGAAATCACTTCAAATGAAAAAATCCTAGATGGTCAGCCAACATTAATTGGTGGTGGTAGATATTCTTGTTTAGTTAAAGAATTAGGTGGTACAGATTTATCTTGCTGTGGTTTTGCAATCGGTATGGAAAGAATCCTAATTCAATTAGAAGCAGAAAAACAAGAATTATGTAAACCATTCTCTGCAGATACATGCATAGCATGTATTTCGGATAAAGCTGAAATTAAAAGAGTTGCTTTATTAGCTGCTAATTTAATTAAGACTACTGGTTTTAGTTGTGTTACAAATTTTGATTCAGTTAAATTAGAAAAACATTTTAAATACGCAAAAGAAAATAATGCAAAATTTGTAATCATCTTAGGTGAAAAAGAATATGAAAAAGCACAATTTGTTGTAAAAGACCAAACAAATATGACACAAGAAAATGTTAGTGCTGATAATTTAATAGATTATTTAAAATCTAAAATAAAATAATTAAGGTTATGATAAATTGACGTTATTGTGGAATGGTAGATAAAACGGCTGTAGGCCAAAATATTACTATTCAAGGATGAGTAAGAAAAAATAGAAAATTAGGAAGTCTAATTTTCTTAGATATTTATGATCGTTATGGATTAGTTCAAGTTGTTGTTGAAGAAAACAACAAATATTTTGAACAAATTTATTCAACACCAAAAGAATCAGTTGTTAAAATATTTGGTCAAGTAAATTTAAGAAAGTCTCCTAACACAAAAATCAAAAATGGTGATGTTGAAATTTTACTTAAAGAATTTACCTTAATTTCAAAATCTGAAACTACACCAATCATTGTTGAAGAGACAACTGACGCTTTAGAAGACACTCGTTTAAAATACCGTTATTTAGATTTAAGAAGAAGTCCTGTTCAAAATAACATTATTTTACGTAGTAAAATAATTAATTCATTAAGAAACTATTTAGTTAAACAAGATTTTATTGAAATCGAAACCCCTTATTTATCTAAACCAACTCCAGAAGGTGCACGTGATTATTTAGTGCCAACTAGAAATAATCCAAATTCTTTTTACGCTCTTCCGCAATCCCCTCAAATTTACAAACAACTTTTAATGGTTGCTGGATTTTTAAAATACTTTCAAGTTGCACGTTGTTTTAGAGATGAAGATTTAAGAGCGGATCGCCAACCAGAATTTACTCAATTGGACATTGAAATGTCTTTTGTTGATGAAAAGATTATCATGGAAAACACTGAAAAGATGTTTTCATCAATGATGAAAGAAGTGTTTGGAATAACTATTAAAACTCCTTTTGAAATCATTAGTTATACTGATGCAATAAATAATTATGGTAGCGATAAACCTGACTTAAGATTTGATTTAAGACTTAATAATGCAAATGAATATTTTAAGTCATCAACTTGTAAAATATTTGCTTCAAACCTTGAAAAGAATAATGTAATTAAATACATTATTGTTGATCAAATTATTGATAAAAAAGAAATAGAAGTATTAAGAAAATTAGCTAAAGATAATAAAGCTTTTGATTTGATTTTCTTAGCACTTAAAAACAACGAAGTATCAGGCTCAATTAAAAATATTGTAGAACACGATATTATTAAAAATATTTTCTCTAATCACAATATTTCTAATGGAACAATGTTTATTGTTGCTGATAAATTATCTGTTGTTAATCAAGCTTTAGGTTCAGTAAGAAATGAATTAGGTTCATTCTTAAAACTTAAAGATCCAAAAGATTATAAATTCTGCTGGATAACTGATTGACCACTATATGAATATAGTGAAGAAGAAAACAGATATGTAGCAGCTCACCATCCATTTACTTCTCCTACACCTGATTGCATTAACACTTTTGATACTAATCAAAAGGACGCAAAAGCTCGTGCATATGACATTGTTTTAAATGGTTATGAAATTGGTGGAGGAAGTATTAGAATTACTTCAACCGAAGTTCAACAAAGAATGTTTAAAGCATTAGGATTAGAAAAAGAACAAATCCAAAATAAATTTGGATTTATGTTGGATGCTTTCAAATATGGTGTTCCTCCACATGGTGGAATCGCTTTAGGGTTAGATCGTTTAGTGATGTTATTGACTGGTAGCGAAAGTATTAGAGATGTGATTGCTTTCCCTAAAAACAGTCATGGCAATGATTTGATGATGGAATCTCCTGGAGAAGTAGATGAATCATCATTAGATGAATTACATTTAAGTATTAAAAAATAATTTTCATCTATATAAATACTAATTATTTATAATATCAAAATATATATTATGCCTAATAAAGCTATTGAGTTTTCTAATATCACTTTTGGATATACAAAAGACATGATTAACTTAGATGATGTTTCATTCACTATTTTTGAAAATGAATATGTTTGCATTATTGGGCATAATGGTTCAGGAAAATCAACATTATCTAAAGTATTGACAGGATTGTTAAAGCCTCAAAAAGGAACAATTAAATTATTTGATCAAGTTATTAATCAACAAAATTTAAAACACTTACGTGATAATGTAGGTATTGTTTTCCAAAATCCAGATAACCAATTTATTGGTTTAACTCCAGAAGATGATATTGCTTTTGGATTAGAAAATCGTAAAGTAAATCCAAAGCAAATGAAAAAAATCATTTGACAAGTGGCTAGAGCAATCAACATTGTTGATTTGCTAAAACTTGATGCTCAAACATTATCTGGTGGACAAAAACAAAGAGTAGCAATTGCTTCTGTATTGGCTATTAATCCAAAAATTATTATTTTTGATGAATCTACATCTATGTTAGATCCACGTGGAAAAGCTGAATTAAAACAATTAATGTTGCTACTTAAAAATAAATATCATAAAACTGTTGTAAGTATTACTCATGATATGGAAGAAGTAGTTAATGCTGATAAAGTAGTAATTTTAAAAGGTGGAAAATTACAAAAAGTTGGTTCACCTGCTGAAGTGTTTGAAAATGAAAAATTCTTAAAAGAAATTCAATTAGATATTCCCTTTAATTTAGATCTGTCTAAACAATTAAGTACTAAAATGAAAAATATTAAACCTAGTTTAAAATTAGAAAATTTAATTAGTCAACTATATGATGCAAAATAATCAAATTAAAATTAAAGATTTAAAGGTAGTTTTTGATGAAGGCACACCAAATCAAAAAGTAGTTTTTGATAAATTTTCTAAAACATTTGATTCTGATAAAATTCATTTTATCATTGGTAATTCAGGAAGTGGTAAAACTACATTATTGTCTCACTTTAATGGGTTATTAAAATCAAAATATGGTGATATCTTTATTAGTGATTTATCTATCTTAGGTAAAAAGAAAAAAATTAAAAAAATTAAAAATTTGAGAAAGAAAGTTGGAATGGTATTTCAATTTCCTGAATATCAATTATTTAAAGATACAATTGAAAAAGATATTATGTTTGGTCCTGTTAATTTAGGTGTTCCAAAGGAAACAGCTAAAAAACGTGCTAAGAAATATCTTAACATGCTAGGATTAGATTCTTCTTTTTTGCAACGTTCTCCATTCAATTTGTCTGGCGGACAAAAACGTAGAGTTGCATTGGCTGGTATTTTAGCAATTGAACCAGACATTATTATCTTTGATGAACCAACAGCTGGGTTAGATCCTGCGGGTGAAAAAGATATGATGAACATCATATTAAATCTTAAGAAACTTGGCAAAACAATTTATGTTATCACTCATGTAATGGATCAAGTTTTATGAATTGGTGATCAGGTGACTGTTGTTGGTAATAAAAAAATATTAGCTTCTGGTGTGCCATATGATATTTTCACAAACAATAAGTTGATTTATGAAAATTTCTTAGATAAGCCAAAGGTAATTAAAGTCATTGAAGAACTTGTCAAGATTGACAAGAAATTTAATGAATTGTATAAAATGAGACCAAAAAATGTTGACCAATTAGCTGATTGTATTTATGAAATAGTTAAAAATTCTCCTAAAAAAGGAGGAAAGAAATAATGAATAATTTTTCTAACTTTATCCATAGTAAAACATTCATGCACAAAATGAATCCATCATTAAAATTAATGATCACTATTTTTTTAATAGTAATGATTTTTTTACCTATTGGTTTTTTCGGTCAATTAATATGTTTATTAATTATTCTTCCTTTATGATTTTCTTCTAAACTTCCTTGAAAGAGAATGAAAACAATTTTGATTTCATGTGGTGTAATGTTCTTGTTGTTATTTGTAATTAACTGAATTGCTTTCAAATCACCTTCATTACTTTATTTAAATAATAATATTCATTGACTTTTTTTTTATGGTAACTATGGAATGTTTGGAAATAACGTCATTACAAATGTTGGAACATCTTCTGGAATAGTTCCTACAGATTTTCATTTCTTATCTGGGTTTTTATGGGGTGGCAATGTTGATACAACTTGTTTGTATACTATGAAACCAACTGATAGTTCTGTTTCATATATTTCAATTGTATCTGATGATTTTGCTGGTATTCCTGGTATATCAAAAAACACTTTATATTTATATTACACTAAAAATTGATATTGTTTATCTTCTGATGTAATTACTAACACAACATATATTACAATTAAGATTTTTATGATGGTAACAATTGTCTCATTGTTAGTATCAACAACATCAAGTGTTCAGTTAACATTTGCTATTGAAGATATCTTAAGTCCGTTAAAATATTTAAAAGTTCCAGTAAATGAATGATCAATGACAATTTCTATTGCAATCAGATTCGTTCCATCTCTTCTTGAAGAATCTCAAAAGATTCTTAAAGCTCAAGCTTCAAGAGGTGTCGACTTCTCAAATGGTAATTTTAAAGATAAGGTTAAAGCTATTGTATCTTTAGTAGTTCCAATGTTTAGTGTTGCTTTCCATAAGGCTGATGATTTAGCAAATGCTATGGAAGCTCGTTCATATAATCCAAGATATTCAAGAACAAGATATCGTAGTTATTCTATTCAATGATACGAATGATGCTTCTTCTTATTTATTACTACATTATTAGGTTTTATGATTACATTCACAGCATTTGGTTGTGTAATTGCTCCGTTCTCATGAATTGAAGCAATAACCGTTTTAGGTTAATATGAATTACAAAGTAACATTAGCATATGATGGAAGTAAATTCCATGGATGAGCTATCCAACCAAATGTAGTAACTGTTCAACAAACCATTATCAATGCATTGAATAAAATTTTAAAAGAACAAGTTAAAATTGTTGGAGCTGGGCGAACTGATGCATATGTGCATGCTATAAATCAAGTATTTAGTTTTAAAACTAAACAAGATTTAATAAATATGGATTTTAAAAAAGCAATGAATGACCAATTGCCAAATTCTATAAGAATTAAATCTATTCAAGTAGTTGATGATAAATTTAATGCCCAACATTATGCTTTAAATAAAACATATAAATATGTTATTAAAACAGGTTCATATGATTTGTTTAATAATGACTATTTATATAACTACAACAAAAAAATTAATGTTTCATTATTAAGAAAAGTTTCAAAAGTACTATTAGGTAAACATGATTTTTTATCATTTAGTACTAGCGAATTAAAGGATACCATTAGAACAATTAATTCTATAACTTTTACTAAAAATAAAAATTTGTTAATTATCAGAATTAATGGAAATGGTTTCTTAAGAAACCAAGTAAGAATGATAGTTGGATCTTTATTAGATATTAATGAAAATAAAAAAGATATAAACTCATTAAGAGCACTACTATCTAATCCTAAAAAAGGAAGTTGTATTAGAAAAGCTCCTGGTTGTGGTTTATATCTTGAAAAAATTAATTATTAAAAAAACTCACATGAGTCTGTGAGTTTATTCTGGATCGTAATTACTTACAACTGATTGGATGTCATCATCATCTTCACAAGAAGCAATGAAACGGTCATATTTTTCTTTAATATTATCAGGTAATGAAGTAATCATGTTTTGACTGATCATTTTAATGTCTGCTTCAAAAACATTAAATCCTGCAGATTTTAAAGCGTCTTTTGCTTTATAAAAATCATCAGGTTCAGTCAATACTTGAAATGCATCTTCATATTCTACAATATCAACTATTTGATATTCCATAGTAGTTTCCATAATGCTATCTATATTTACTTTGTCATCTTTAACAACAGTAATTACTCCATATTTATTAAAGAAACTTTTAACACTATTTGCTTTGGCGATTTTAGCGTCAAATTTTGATAAATAACCTCTTAAGTTACTAGCAACCCTGTTAGGGTTATCAGTTAATGCATCAACAATAATTTGAATGCCATTAGGACCATAGCATTCATATTCTAAGTTAACTAATTCTGATTCATCTTTTTGAGAACCGTTGATATTTTTTTCAATTGATTCTCTTGATAAATTTTTACTTAAAGCTTTTTCAATAGCAGCTTTTAATCTTGGATTGGCTTCAGGATTTGGTCCGCCAACCTTTACTGCGGCTTTAATTTCTCTGGCAAGTTTTTGTCAGATCTTTGCATTTTGTTGTTGTTTGCTATTTGTTTGACTAGCAACCAAGTGTTTACGAGGCATATTTCTTATTATTAAATGGTGCTCAGAAAGGGACTTGAACCCTTAAGATATTGCTATCGGTAGATTTTGAGTCTACTGCGTCTGCCATTCCGCCACCTGAGCATTTAAATAAATTATATATGTGTAATGAATAGATGAATATATAATTTATATAAATAAATTATTTATGGAAAAATTAACATTAGATGTGGTTATTGAAATCCCTAAAAATTCAAAAGTTAAATACGAGTACAACAGAAAAACTGGAAAGATAAGTGTAGATAGAATTCTATATGGTCCTTCTAGTTATCCACAAAACTACGGATTTATTCCTGAAGCATTAGACTGAGATGGAGATGAATTAGATGTTTTAGTTATTGCTGATCAAGAATTTATGCCAGGTGTTGTAGTTCCTACAAGAATCTTGGGAGCTATGGAAATGATTGATGGTGGTGAAACTGATACTAAGTTAATTGGTGTAATTGATTGTGATCCAAGATTCAAAAGATACAACAACTTAGCAAGTCTTCCTGAACATTTATTATTAGAAATTAAAGATTTCTTTGAAACTTACAAGAGATTACAAAAGAAACAAGTAATCGTTAAAGGTTTCCAAGAAGTTGAATGAGCAACTAAAGAATATCATGAATGCGTTGAACTTATGAATAAGTATGGCAAAATTGATAAGGATGCATTTGTTGAACAAATGAAAAAAGAACATCCAGAAAAATATTGCGCTTAATTTAATTCATTAGTTATTTTGAAATGTAGCTTTGCAAATTTAGGTAATTTACTACCAAGTTTACGAGCTACTTTTTTTACAGTTGGATCAACACTACCAAATGGTATCTTAACTTTTGCTTTAGTAGATAATTCTTGCATTTGATTTTCAAATAAAACCCTTGAAATAATAGAAGCTAATGCAACTGCTAAATATTTACTTTCAGCCTTTGTTGTTAAAATATCAATTTTTTGCGCTTTAACTTTCGTCTTTTTTAAATATTCATAATATTTTTTTTCATTAACAAATTGATCTAAAACAATTTTGATGTTTTTGTTTTTATCAACTTTTTCTAAAAGTCTATTAATAGCTGCATTATGACAATATGCCTTAATAGCGTTAGCATTTTTTAATTTATTAAATAAATTATTGTATTGTTCAGGACTTAAGATTGCAGAGTCAAATTTAATACTAATTTTTTTAAATTTTAATAAATTTATAAGTTCATCATAAATTTGATGCATTTTAATTGAAGTTAATTTTTTTGAATCATTAACTCCTAATTTAGCAATTGTTTGTTCATCTTCTACCGGAATATAACAAGCTGTACAAACTATTCCGCCAAAATAATCTCCAGTTCCTACTTCATCACAACCGATAAATGAACAATTAATAGGCAATTTAGTAGTTGGTTGTTTAGTGATACTAATGTTTAAAAATTTTAAAATTTTATCAACGCTTTTTCCTTGAATTAACAATTTCTTAGATTTATATAAATAAACTTTTGTTTTGTCATATTCATATGCATGTGCAACATACATGTTAGTAACACCAATTTCATATTTTGACATTCTTTTTGAAATATATTCAAATTGTTTATCAGTTAATTGTTTAGAAAAAGAAACCATATTTATATAATTATATATGTAGAAATATGACAAATAAATTAGATCAAATGATGCACGAAATATTGAACAAGAAGTTCAATAAAAAGATCCACTCAGGATATGATCCTGAAGATGTTGATGCATTTTTTGATTATGTAAATAATTACTTAAGAGAAATTAATACTCAAGCCAATAGTTTACTAGCTTCTTTACAGAATGTTCAAAAAGAAAGAGATGCATTAAACATGGCTGTCAATGAAAAGAATAAAACTATTGAACGTTTACAAAATGAAATTGATGAATTAAAGGCTGAAGGCTATAACAACCAAAGATTAAGTAGTGAACTTTCAGAATTAAAAAAGAAAATTGGTAAAATCGAAGAAAAAGGAAATAAATAATTTTCTTAATAAATTAAAACAAATTTTAAATAAACTCAATAAACAACAGTTTCTAAACTGTTGTTCAATCAGCTGGTAAACCGTTATTTTGTAAAAACTCAAGAAGTTGTTGAGAGCTTATTGAAGTATTTAATGATTCAACTCTTCCCGAACTTGAAACAGTAGAAAACGCATCACTAACAATAGTACTGATTGATGTTTGATAACCATCAGGTAAATTTCAAGCAATATAATTTAATGATGAACATTTTGCAAAAACTTCGTTTCAGATTTCAGTTATGCTACTTGGAAATGATACAGAAGTTAATGATGAACAGTTGTAAAAAGCTCGAGGTTCGATCAAAGATAATTTGATTGCTTTTGAAAGATTAATTGAATTTAATCCAGAACAACTTATGAAAGAAGCTTCACTAATAGTTTCTAAACTATTTGGGAAAATTGCTGAAACTAATGATGAGCATTCTTCAAAAGATTGCCAACCAATTAAAGAGCAATTAGAATTTTCAGCAAAAGTTAATCTTGTAATAAAATTAGGAATAGTTGTTTTTCGTGTAAATGCAGCATCAAAAAAGGCACGATCTTTAATACTTTTAACTGAAGCTGGAATTTGCATAGTAGTGTATTTGCTATATGCACTTGGATTAGCCAAAAATGCAGATGTAAATCCTTGTAAAACATTGTTTGCATCAATTTCATAAACACTATCAGGTAAAACTCTTCAACTTTCTGGTAAATTAGCATTTTCTACTAAATAGTTAAGTAATTCTGGAGTATTATGTGTATCATCGATTGGATTGGTTACAGTAACATCTCCGCCAGTAGAGCAAACGCCCATAAATGAATCACGTTGTAAATTAGTATTGCCATTTCAAGCGTTTCATGTAATACTGCTTAAATTAGCATTACGATTAAAAATTTGTCGACCAATTGTAGTTAAGGTACCAGGAAGAATCACAGAACTTAAATTACAAAATGCAAAGGCAGTTTCACCAATTGAAGTTAAATTGTTTGGAAAATTTACAGAAGTTAATGATGAACAGTTAACAAAAGCACCTTTACCAATTGATTGTAAATTACTTGGAAGGTTTACCGAAGTTAATGATGTGCATGTTTTAAAGGCATAAGGGTTAATTGATAATAATTTAGTTGCATTTGATAAATCAACAGAACTTAATGCTGAACATTGAGTGAAAGCACTTTCATCAATTGTTGTTAAACTATTTGGAAAACTTATAGAAGTTAAAGATGTACAACCTTTAAAAGCGCTTGAATAAATTTCTATCAAACTATTTGATAAAGTTATAGAAGTAATTGATTTACAACTATCAAAAGCATGATATCCAATAGAAGAACATTTAGAACCTTCTGCAAAGGTTAAATTTTCAATAAAATCTGGAATTGTTGATTCTGATCCGTTATAAAAAGCACTTTCATTAATACTTGTAACTCTAGCAGGGATTTGCATAGTGTTACATAATCTATATGCCCTTGGATTAGCTAAGAATTCTGAAGTAAAACCCATTAAGACATCGTTTTCAATTTGATATACACTATCTGGTAATTCAACATCTGGTAATCAACTTTCTGGCAATCCACCATTATTTAATAAATATTGAAGTAAATCTATACCATCATATTCATTAGGATTAGTTACAGTAACTGTTCCATCAGAAGGACAAACACCGCTAAATGTATTACTTTGTAATG
>CASPLF010000015.1 GCA_949422915.1 uncultured Mycoplasmatales bacterium | reverse complement strand
TGAACCGATTATGATCAAAGGTGTTAAATGTTCTAAAGCAAAACCAAAAGCTCCAGAATGATTTTCAAGCTGGGTTAAAAACCAATATGAAAAAACTCCGCCATCTTGATTTACTGGTTGAGTTAAAAACCAATATGAAAAAGACATTAAACACATTAATAATCGTTTAGATAAGCAAGAAGAATTTAATGAACAAGTATTAAATCGTTTTGATAATCTTGTTAAAAAGAACAATTTAAAAGAATAGCAATGATTAAAGGTGTTAAATGTTCTAAACCAAAGCCAAAAGCTCCAGAGTGATTCACAGAATTTGCAAATGAATAACGTGCATTTAATAAAATGGTTATTAATCGGTTAGACAATGTAGAAAATCGTTTAGAGAATGTAGAAAAATGTTTAAATGAGCACGATGCAATATTTAAGCTAACAACCTAATATAGAAAGTAAATAGGATTTTTTATTTAGATTTTCTAATAATTGCTTGATAAGCAGTGATGTATGAAAGTTTTACTACATCTTCAGTAGATGCACCACGACTTAGGTCGTTAACTGGTAGATCTAATCCGATTAACACTGGACCAATAGCATCGTATCCACCCATTCTTTGAGCAATTTTATAACCGATATTACCTGCATCAATATTAGGGAATACATAGATTTTAGCATTTGTATCCCAATTTAAAGTTTTGGCTTTTTTATGCATAACTTGTGGAACAAATGATGCATCAAACTGAATTTCACCAAAAATTTGAAAAGCTTTTGCTTCTTCATCGTTTTTTAACAATTCATATGCGCCTCTAACTTTGTCAACTGATTCTCCAGCACCGCTTCCAGCAGTTGAATAACTTAATAAAGCAATTTTTAAATTAGTCATTGATACTATATCTTTTGCAAAGAATCCTAGCATCTTAGCAATATTTGCTAATTGTGCTGAGTCAGGATATAAATTGATTGCGCAATCACCAAAGATGTATTGATCATCTCCTTTTTCTAGTACAAATGCACTACAAACTAATTTTGCTCCTGGAGCAGTTTTGATAATTTGAAGAGCAGGTTTTAAGGTATCCTTTGTAGAATATTGAATACCACAAATTTCTCCATCTGCTTCTCCCATTTTTACCATCAATGATGCCAAGTAGTTTGGTTGTTTTGCTAATTGTTTAGCTTGATCTTCAGTCATGCCTTTTGCTTTTCTACATTCATATAAGAATGTAGCATATTTTGTTAAATTCATCTTTTCAATAACTACATAATCTAAATCAATTCCTGAAAATACTTCAGCTTCTGTTCTAAAAATTAAAATTGGTTTAACTATGTTGTTTGCTTTCAATTGTTTAGCAGCGTCATAAATGCTTTGGTCTCAACCTTCTGCATAAACAATTGTTGGTTTATATTGATTGCTTGATAATTTTTGTTTCAAAGTGTCTGTAAAACTCATAATATTTCTTTATTTTCCTAATACCTTTAATTATATATAATTAATTTACGCTTTTACATTCATGAAAAACGCTATTTTTCCTGGTTCATTTGACCCTATTCATGGAGGTCATATTGACATAATCAAACGTGCTAGTAAATTGTTTGATAATTTATATATTGTTGTTTCAGTAAATATTAGTAAAAAATCAAAACCTCTTAAAGAGCGTTATTTAGAAACTAAGAAAGTGGTTGATAATTTAAAATTAAAAAACGTTAAAGTTTTTATGAACGAAAACTTCACTATTGATTTTGCAAATAAACACAAATGCAAATACATTGTTCGTTCATTAAGAGATACTAAAGACTTTAAATACGAATTAACAATGGCTCAATCTAACTATAAGTTAGAAAGCAATCTAGAGACAATATTGTTTTTCTCTAATCCTTCTTTAACTAATATTTCTTCTCATGCAATTAGAGAAATACAAAAGAACATGAAAGTTTTAAAAAAAGATTAAAGTTTTGTTATTTCGTATTTTAAGCTATTACCTTTTTGAGATTTTACAACCATTACTGAAAAGTTTTTATTTTCATAATGATCATGTCATTTATTGTGGGAGAATTTAAAGATTGATTTTAAATATGTTTCTAAAGTAATCTTTTTATTTTTAATTTTAATCCCTATATGTTCTAACATAAAGTTATAAGCATTAACATCAGGATCTACAACTCATGTAAATGAATTAATTGTTTGAATAGTGTTAACTAAATCTTTTTCATCATAGATTTTGCCAACCAATTGTTCAAGAATAATTTCCATAGTAATAATTCCTGATAGTTTCTTAGAATCTTTTTTGTTAACAACGCCTAACATGTGAGTATTAGTTCGTTGCATTATTCTTAATGCATCATCTAAGTTTGTATTGCATGTAACAAAGTGTAATGGATTTAAAAAATCATTTATTTTAAATGATTTACTAATATTTTTGTTGATAGCTCAAGCTTCTAAAATGTCTTTTCCTAAAACGAAACCAATTGCTCTATCACGATTATTAATCACTGGCATTCTAGAATATTGAGTTTTAGTGAATTTTTTCATGATGTCAGTAAAACTATCAGAAGTATCGATATACACATATCTTCTAACCATAGCACCTGAGACAGGTGTATCATCAAATTTTAGAGCATTACTTACTAAACTAGCCTCATCTCTTTCTAGAACTCCTTCTTTTTGAATTTCTTTTACAAGATACTTAACTTCTCTTTCACTTGCTGTTAATTGTTTAGTATCTTTATCAAATATTAGAAAGAAGATATAACTGATTGGAAAAAATAAGTAATAAAATGCAAGAATTGTTCATCAAAAATAATTCATTCATTCTAATGAATGTTTTCTAGCGATTGATTTTGGTAAATATTCACAGAAAATTAAAACTATGAAAGCTAGTATACCTGTTGCCAATGCTACATATATAGCTTGTCCGTTTGCTTCCACTACATATGTTACTAAAGAAGAAACTACAATATTACAAATAGTATTACCAACAAGAATTGCTCCTAATGTAAGTGAATAGTTATTAAGCATTTTAATAACAGATTTATTTTTAACAGAATCCAATTTAGTGTCATTAGTTCATGACAACCACTGATAAGGTTTAATATTTGTAATTGATATTTCATTACCAGAAAAAAGACTGCTTAAGATACTTAATAAAACTATAAATATAGAAATAACAATGTTGGTAGCAATACTCATATAATATATTTTATAAAATTAAATCATTTATGAAACTAATTATTGATGCTGGTAATACAAATATTAAGATCGGTTATTATCAAAAAAATAAACAAATTAACTTTGTTAATTTCCCTAAAGAAAACATTGATAAAATTTCTTTACCAAAAGTTAATGAAAAAATCAGTTTAGTTGCTATTGGTAGTGTAATTCCTAGTTTTAATGAAAGAATTTCAAAAAAGATTTATAAGACTTATAAGATAGAGCCGATTATTATTTCTAATAAAATGTTCACTAAACATTTTGATCTAAAGAAATTTGATCTTAATGAAATTGGTACAGACATTTTAGGACTTGCTTTATATTTAAAAGCTAACTATAAAAAAGCTATGGCAATCAGTTTTGGAACAGCCATATTTTCAGTAGCTGTAAACAATAAACAAATTTATGGAGTGATGATTGCTCCTGATTTTTTATCTGCTCTTGATGATTTAAATAAGTTAACTGAATTAACAAGAACTAACGATTTTAACCAAAATAAAAAGTTACATAACTGATTTAAATTTGGTAATAACACTCCTAAAGCACTAGCAGCAGGAATTAATCATTTATCTAAAGGTTTTATTGATAACATGTATGACTATGCTAAAAAGGAAATTAAAGTTAATAAACTTTATGTTTGCGGCGGAAGAAGCAAAGAAATATATTTTCTAAATTCTAAAGAGTATAGTAAAAAAATAATAACCTTGTCTGATCCGATCATTGAAGGTTATTATTATCTAGTTAAATCTTTATAAATTAATTAGTACGTTTTCAATCTGCTACTCAAGATTGACCTAATTGATCGTTGAATCTACGGTCGTAAACATTAATCTTCTTGCTATTGAAAACTTTCTTAATGATATCACTAATTGCTTTTGATTGAATATCTGAGTTCATTGCATATTGAACAGCAATTGATCTTAAAATGTTTTTTCCTGCAACTCCGCCACCAAAGATTTTTACTAAGTGGTTAGTAATATTTTTATATTTATCTTTATCAGCTGTTGAGTTTAAATCTCTATTGCAGAACTGAATCATGTAAGCACGTGCATATGTACTTCCTTCAATCCTGATTGCTGCACCACCTGATTTATTCTTGATTTCAACACCACCAATTTGACCATTGTCAAAGTTAAAACCTTTAAACATTTCATCTTTAATGACATTTGTATCTTTTAATTGAGGTAATAAAATGTCTTTATATTGTTGAGGAGTAACTAAATCTCTTCCTTGTGCATCTTTTCCTTGATCAATTAAGTTAACAGCGGTATTAAACGCTTCATTATTAGGAATGCAGTTTCTAATATTAAGAGCATAACTCTTAATTTCAGAAATATCTTGTGAAGGTTCGATGGTGTTAATTAATTCTTTTCTTGAGCCATATTGATATAACGAACCTTCGCCATTAGTACCTGCACTTGGGTTATGTAAAGATGAAACGCTGTCATACAAATGTTGATTGTTTCTATTAAAGATAATATCAGAAACTTGTGTATCCATTTGTGAAGATGAACGAGATGTTTGAATTCCTAAGAAATTCATTGCTGGACTTAGTGTACTAATAATTTCAGAGTTTGGTCCTGAATAGTAAGGCATTGTAGCATAATGGTAGTAATTACCCATTTCTATATATGATTTATTCATCGCTGGTTCATCACCTGTTATATCAGTTTCTTGATAAGTTTTATCATACATACCTAAATAATTAGGACTAAAACCATAAATGTTTTCAAAATCAGCACTATTAGAACATAGTTTGTTAAAGCTTGCATTAAATGGAATTAAATCTTTTTCATATCAAACGATAGCAGCTGAAACATTCTTACTTACATCTGATTGAAGTCTATTAATTAATTCTTTATTGTTATCATTAGTTAATCATGATAATGTTGCTAATGTTAATTGGTAATTAATTACATTAGATGAATAGTTTTGTGAACCACCAGTTTCAATAGATTTATATTGACTTGAATTTCACGCATTATTTATTACATCTTTTAATTGAGCTGCAGTGATTGTTTTACTTGAAGAGTAATAAGTTAAAGGAAGATCACTTGTTAAAACTGAAGAAGATTTATAAATAGCGGTTAATTCATTAGCATAATCGCTTTCAATTGAAGATTGTGTATCATTAATGTATTTAGTGTAGGCATTGTACTTAACAATGTTACTGAATATATCACTTCCACCAAAAGCATTAAATGCAGCATTGATTGCATCATTTGCTCATTTATCTTCATCTTGTCCACCATCTCTTTTAATTAAAATATGTTCAGAATATTTTAACATTCCATTTTTTGAAGTTTCTGGTTGAGCGTTGTGTGTTCAGAATTTTTGGATAGCACTATTTGCAGCTTTTGCTACATCATCTAAATCTTTCTTAGATAAACTAGTAATATTGTGAGTATTAACTGAAGGTAAGTAGTTAGAATCAAATCCATAAACTAAGTTAGATGTAGTGTATGTACTTGCAGCAGTTGTTAAACTAGAATCTGTTGTAAAACCCGGAACTACATTTCCATCATTTAACACAAATGGTAATGGGTTAGCTAAACCGTTTTTGTAAATGTCAGATGTAATGTTTCCAGTTTTGATAAACATGTCATTCTTAACATATTTAGAATTGTTTTGGAATAATTTTTTGTTTGCATCATCAAGAGTTTTTAAAACTTTATAGTAGTTAAAATATGTGCTTTGAGCATTAATTAAACCATTGATGTAATCAAATGTTCCATCTCCTCATAGGTCTGATTTAAAGATTGTTTCTTTATCATCACCTGTTTTATCTGTATGAGCTTCTAATTTTTTTCCTCAGATACCTAAGATGATGTCATCAGCATTATTAGAGAAGTATTCTTTTAATTTAGAATTTAAAGTCATACCACTACCTTGGTTTCCATAACCTAAACTTTCGTTTAGTGAACGGAATTTTAACACATTAGCTTCTGCTGCTCATTTATCTGTTTGACCGTTAATGTATGATGCACAATCTAAACCAATTACATGAACACCAAAACTATCACGAATTAAAATTAATGGTAATTTGTTATCAGAGTTATCTATTAATCTAACAGCTGGTGTTACATATCTTACACCATTACTTTTTGTGGTTTTAGCATATGGGCTTGAGTTTTGGTTGAATAAATATGAACTAAATGAATCACCTTTTGCTAAAGTTGAATTTCCATCATATTCAAATAATTTTGATAAATCAATACTATATTTATCTGATGGTTTATCAACATCGTTTGTAAAGAAGAAGTTAGATAAGATATCAGTGTCTTGATATTTTGATGGAATTGATAATTTTGCATTTAAGTAATCACTATCAATATGTGTTTGACCATTACCAAAATAACCATTTCATAAATCACCAACAACTCCAGCAAAAGAAACATCTAAAGAACTAAATGCAGAATTTCCTTCAGTAATCATTAAAGTTGCAGAATCTTCTGTGTAAGATTTGTCAATGTTAATTGCTCCATTGTTTTGATCAATAAAGTTATGTTGATCATTTCATACAGCAGAAAATTGGTAATACAAATCATTACCGACTTGAGTTGAACTAATAGGAGAAGTAGGAGCAGCAAATGCTGGGTATTCATAACTTGCAGACAACCCTTCATCTTTTAATGTAGTGTTGGTTGTATCGCTATCGCTACCACCTCCACCAGAAGAAGGAATTTTATCAGCGTTATAAATTGAATTTATACCAGATGTTGGTGCTGCATATTTTCATAAACACATTGCAGTAGAAATTGGTTTTATCATTGCCATGTATTTTTCAAATACATAGTTTTGAATTACAGCAAACTGGTTAGCAATTTTAGCTGTATCATCATTTGAGAATAATGGATCGTTGTAACTAAAGAAACCAATTTTATTTCAATTATCAGAAGAAGAGATTTGTTGTTTGCTTGGAGTATTTACTGTTGGAGAACGTTCGTCAGTTGGATCGTTTTGTGATAATTTTAAGTCATCAGTATTGAAAACAGCATCGATAAAGCTTGTTCTAACATTTTTTGTTATTTCATTACGAATAAAAGCATCTTTAGTTCCACCAACTGGATCTAAAACTTCATTTTGAAAATAATATTCTCAATCATTTTTGTGATTAGATTTGTATGAAGAAACTTTATCATCATATGCAGTTTTTGCATCTTTTTCTCATTTAGTTCAGTTATCTTTGTATGATGTTTGAGAATCTTTGTTTGTTTTATATCAATCATATAAAATATCATCGACTAATTTTTGTTTAAATGCATTGTAACCAGTTTCATTTGTTAATGCATTTGTAAACTGCTTGTCGATTGTAAGGTCAGTTGCAAATAATGTAGAATCTCCTTTGTCCACCATGTTATCAAGAATATCTTGACTAACACTTGCACATGAAGTCATAGTAGTAGTAACTACTAGTCCAGTTGCTAATAATGCCGCTGTTGATAATAATAATTTCTTTAGTTTCATAATAAATATGTTTTTATATTATATGTATAATAATACAAAGATTACATAAAATAATATGTTACATAAATTTCAGGTTAAAGATTTAAATGCCAAAATTAATGGTCAAAATTTTATAAAAGACATTAATTTAAGTCTTAAAACTGGTGATGTATTAATTGTTTTTGGGCCTAATGGAGCTGGTAAATCATCGCTTCTTAAATCTTTAATGGGACATTATAACTACCCTATTACTACAGGTAAAATTTTGTTAGACAACAAAGATATTACTGATTTACCAACAGATGAAAAAGCAAGATTAGGTTTGTTTTATTTTAATCAAAACCCAATGGAACTTGAAGGAGTTCAAATGCTTGAATTCTTTAAATTAATGACTAAACATCAAAATCAATCATTTATCGATTTCTTTAAGAAAATTAATAATTCAATGAAAGAAGTCGGTCTTAAAAATGAATTATTAAAAGCTTCGGTAAATGTTGGAATGTCAGGTGGAGAAAAAAAACGTAATGAAATTTTACAATCTAAAATTTTAAATCCAAAAATTGTTTTGATTGATGAAATTGACTCAGGATTGGACTTAGATGCTATTAAAATGGTGACTGATTATATCAATCAAAACAAATCTAAATGAATAACAATTATTGTAAGTCATCATTTAGACTTTTTAAAGAAGATAAAACATAACAAGTCTATTGTTTTAATTGATGGAGAAATAGTTGCTAAAAACCAAAAAGATATTATTAATTATATTAATAATAACGGTTATAAATCTTTCTTTAAAAAGCAACAATCTAAGACGTTACCGATTGCTTGTTGCAACAAATAAAATGATCAAGAATCAATCATTAATTTTAGACGAAAATAAATCTCAAAAAATCACTAAAAAAATTAATGATAATTTTTTGATTGTTTTAAATGATTTAAATGATAAAAATGTTAATAAAACAATTCATCTAGATTTTGCTAAAAATAGTACTTGTAAAATCTATTGCATCATTGTTAATTTTAATAACATAAAACAATATATTTTTAATTTAAATCAAGATTTAAATTCACATGTAGATATTAAAGTAAAAATCTTTGGTTTTAAAAATTCATATACTAAGGTATTGATAAATAGTAATATTCCTAAAAATGCTCAAAAAATATACTTAAACCAAGAGATTAATGGGTATTTATTTTCAGATGATGCAACAATTTTAGCTACTCCGTCAATGAATATTTCTAATAATAAAATTGTTGCTAATCACTCTGTAAATGTTGGTTCAATTAATCCAGAAAAATTATTTTATTTAATGTCTCGCGGGATTGCAAAAAAAGCAGCAATTAATTTGTTAATTGAATCTGAATATCAATATTTAAAAAAATTAAATATTTCTAATGCTGAATATTACTATAAAAAAGTGGATAATAAGATTAGTAAAAACATTTAACAATGGCAAAGATTAAATTAACAAATTACAAGAAAGATTTTCCTTGATTTAATAACAATAAAAATTACACATATTTAGATAGTGCTGCTACTGCATTAAAACCTAAATGTGTAATTGATGCTATTGTTGATTATTATTCAAATGCCGGAACTAATCCACACAACACTGATTCTTCATTTAGTTACAACATTTATAAAAATGTTGAAGTAGATATCAGAGCTAAATTAGCTAATTATTTTAAATGCGAACCATCTGAAATAATTTACACTTCGGGTGCTACTGAATCATTATGTTTATTTGCTTTTGGATTAACTAAATTTTTAAATAAAAATGATGAAGTTTTATTAACTAGCCACGAACACACTTCTAACATCATTCCATGACTACAAGCAAATAAACAGCATGATTTTAAAATTAAAATTATAGATTTTAAGGAATCTATTCCTAATGAACAAAAAATCATTAATAGTGTATCTAAAAATACTAAAGTTTTAAGTTTTTGTAATGTTTCTAACCTATATGGTTATGAATTAAATGTAGCAAAGATCTCTAAAGCTGTTAGAAAGATCAATAAAAACATTATTATTATTGTTGATGCTGCACAAGCGGTTAGTCATCATTCAATTAATTTAAAATCATGAAATGTTGATTTTATGGCAGTTAGTGCTCATAAAATGTTTGGCCCAACAGGAATTGGTTGTGCATACATAAACAAAAAATGATTAGATAAATTAGATCCAATCAAACTTGGTGGATCTATGAATGCAGAAGTGACAAAAGAAAATTTTACATATGCGCAAGCTCCTTACAAGTTCGAAGGTGGAACATTAAACATTTCTGGAATTATTGGATGGGCAGCAGCTATTGATTACATCAATAAAATAGGAATTGATAACATTAATAAGAGAATTAAATTATTAAAATCTTATGCTGATAGCAAGTTAAAAACTATCAAAAATTTGAATTATTACAATTTGTCAATTCCTGCGCCAACAATGATTTTTAATTTCAAAAATGTTCATTCTCAAGATTTAGCCAGTTATCTTGGAAATAAAAATATTATTGTAAGATCTGGATTATCATGCTCTAAATTGATTGGATGCTCTACAGGGATAGATTCATATGTTAGAGCATCTTTAGCATTTTATAATGATTATCAAGATATTGATAATTTATACAATGCTCTTAAAAAATTTAAGAAAGGAGATGAATTAGACCATGTCCTTTAATGAAGATAAAGATATAAGAAGAATGATTATTTTGGACCACTATGAAAATCCAAAATATTTTGTTAGTGAAAAACAAAAAATTGATTCTTCTTATCAATCATTTAACAATAACTCTCCAACATGCATTGACAATATTACAGCTTATGTTAAATTCAATAAAGATAAGATTGCTGATATTAAATTACAAGGAATAGGGTGTGCTATTGCTACAAGTTCAACAGACATTATGGCTAGTATGTTAATAGGAAAATCTATTAAACAAGCTAATCAAATAATTAATAATTATTTGGATATGATTGCTCAAAAGAAATTTAATGAAAAGCAATTACAAGATTTATATGTGTTTAGCAATGTTAATAAACAAGCTAATAGAATTAATTGTGCAAAAGTTGGTATTCTTGCTATAAAAAACGCTTTAAATAATGATAAAAAATAGTTTTAATAAAAAATACCAATATGGTTTTAAAGACAACAATAAACCTTTAGTGCAATTAAAAAAAGGTTTATCAATTAATGTTATTAAAACTATTTCAAAAATTAAAAACGAACCAAAATGAATGGTTGATAATCGTCTTAAAGCTTTTCAAGCATTTAAGAAGATTAAAAATCCTAAATGAGGACCAAATTTAAGTTTTATTAACTTTGATGATTACATTTATTATTCATCAGCTATTACAGGTGGCTATAAAACTGACTGGAATGAAATTCCAGATAACATTAAAAATACTTTTAAAAAACTAAATATTTCAGATGAACATGCAAAAGTGTTGTCTGGAGTTAATGATCAATATGATTCAGAAAACGTTTATCATTCATTAGAAAAAGAACTTCAAGAAAAAAATGTTATTTTTTCTAATATTGAAACAGCAATTAAAGAACATCCCGAATTGGTAAAAAAATATTTTGGAAAGCTTGTTCCTATGACTGATAACAAATATGCAGCACTAAATACTGCTGTTTGATCAGGTGGAAGCTTTTTATACGTTCCTAAGAACGTAAAATTAGATAAACCCTTGCAATCTTACTTTCGAATCAATACAAAGTCTGTAGGACAATTTGAAAGAACATTAATAATTATTGACGAAGGAGCAACAGCTCATTATGTAGAAGGATGTACTGCTCCAATTTATGATAAAAACAATTTACATGCAGCTGTTGTAGAAGTATTTGTAAAAAAGAATGCTAAATTTAGATATTCTACAATTCAAAATTGATCAGACAATGTTTTAAATTTAGTTACTAAAAGAGCACGTGTAGAAGAAAATGCAGTTATGGAATGAATTGATGGTAACTTAGGCAGTGGTCTAAATATGAAATATCCTGCAACCTATTTAGTTGGCAAAAACGCTTCTAGCAAATGCATTAGTATTGCAGTGTCTCATAAAGGAGTGATTCAAGATACAGGCGCCAAAATGATTCATCTTGCGCCCAATACTAAATCTTTAATTATTTCTAAATCTATTGCTCACAGCGGCGGAGAAGCAAACTATCGTGGTTTAGTAAATATTACTAAAAATGCACCTTATAGCATGGCCACTGTTACTTGTGATACTTTGATATTGGATTCAACATCAAAGAGTGATACAATCCCTACTGAGATTATTACTAATAAAACATCTTTTTTAAAACATGAAGCTAAAGTTACTGATTTAGATAAAGAAAAAATGTTTTATTTAAATTCTCGTGGAATTAATGAAGAAGATGCAAAACATCTACTTGTATTAGGGTTTATGGAAGAATTTATTAATGAACTTCCTATGGAATACGCTGTTGAATTAAACAGATTATTAAAACAAGATTTAACCAATTAATAAATAATTTTTATTAATTAACTCTGCTTTAGATTGTTTTAAAGATGAAATGTTTTCTTTGTTTTCATAAACAAAGAAAGACACTTGTTCATTAAATTCTTTTTTAATAATAGAATTATTAAAAAGATTTTGGTATTTCTTTATCTGTTCATATGAAAAATTTATTTTGTATAAACTCACCATTTCTACTTTTATCAACTTGTTTGTACAAATTAATTTTTCTGATAAATTACTAAATGCTTCTTTTAAAGGACCTACTCCAAATTTGATTCCACCAAAGTATCTAATGATAACTATCATACAATATGATAAATTGTATTTTTTCATATTGTTGTATATAGGAAATCCAGCAGTTTTATTAGGCTCTCCATCGTCAGAATAATAAAACTCTTCTTGGTTATTACCAAGAATATAGCTATAACAAATGTGGCTTGCATCGTGATAATTTTGGTGTAATTGTTTTAAGATTTCTCTAACTTTGTTAGAATCATCAATATTAAATCCAAGACAAATAAATTTTGACTTATTAATTGTTTCTTTATAAGATTTATTTGTTTTAAAGCAAAACATAGTTTTATTATAAATACTAATAAATATCAAAATAATTCTTATATATAATTATTTAATATATGTCTAATTCAAAAATAGTACCACTAGAGAAAGATTTTGCTAAGTGATACACTAGTGTTATAGAAAGTGCTAAATTAGTTTCTTATTCATCTATTAAAGGAACAATGATTTATCGTCCAAATGGCTGAGCTATTTGAACTAACATTCAAAAAGAGTTAGACAAAAGATTTAAGAAAATTGGCGTTTTAAACGTTCAATTACCTTTGTTTATTAAATTATCTGAATTTACTAAAGAAGCTGAACACGTAGAAGGTTTTGCTCCTGAAGTATTCATGGTAACTAAAAAAGGGAAAGAGGATCTTGTTGATCCTTATGTAGTTAGACCAACTTCAGAAGTATTGTTTTGTAATTATTTTAAATCTATTACTAATTCTTATCGTGATTTACCAGTTAAGGTAAATCAATGATGTAGTGTTTTTAGAGCTGAAAAAAACACTAAACCTTTTTTAAGAACTAGTGAGTTCTTTTGAAATGAATTGCATACAATTCATTCATCAAAACAAGAAGCATTTGCTTCTACTATAGAATGCATTAATCTTTACAAAGACTTTGTAGAAAACTTTTTATGTATCCCAACATTAATGGGACAAAAAACAGAAGGAGAAAGATTTGCTGGTGCAGATAATACTTTCACAATTGAAACAATTATGAAAGATGGTCAATGTTTACAAGCGGGAACCAGTCATTATTTAGGTCAAAATTTTTCTAAAACTTATGATATTAAATTCACTAATAAAGAAAACCAACTAGAATATGTTTATCAAACTTCAGTTGGTTTATCAACAAGAATCATAGGCGCTATTATTATGTCTCATGCAGACAATGACGGATTAGTATTGCCTTTTGGTGTAGCACCAACTCAAGTTGCAATATTACCAATTGGTTTTGATAAAAATCCAATTATTTTAAATAAAGCTAAAGAATTAGCAGATCAATTAAGCAAACATTACTCTGTTTACTTAGATGATTCAAATAAATCATTTGGATTTAAAATTTCTGAACAAGAAACAAACGGGACTCCTATTTGCTTAGTATTAGGTGGAAAAGAATTAGAAAATAATTGCGTTACAGTTATTACAAGAGTTTCAAAAGAAAAAACTCAATTGTCAATTGATCAAGTTGTTAATTCAATTGAAACTCTATCAATTGAATACAACAAACAATTATTTTCTATTGCAAAGCAAAGAATGGATCAGTCAATTGTAAAAGCTAATTCTTTTGAAGAAGTATTAAGCATTGTTAACGATCACAAAGTGGCATTAGCTCCTTGAGGCGGAACGCCAGAAGAAGAAAAAATGTTGAAAGTTAAATCTAATGGAATTACTCCTAGATGTATTCATTCAGAAATCTCTGGAGCAAAATGTTTCTTTACAGGTAAACCTGCAAAGAACTTAGTTTACTTTGGAAGGGCATATTAAACATGATCAAACCTGACAAACTAATACATGTTCATTACAATAAACAAAATAGAATAATTTTTAGTCTAACATACACTTTAATTTTTTGTATTTTATTTGTTTTGATAATTGGCGCATCTATCATGTGCGCTAAAGGTGTACAATTTCCTAATAGTGGAAAAGATGATTTTGATCCATCACATAAAGGGTGATATGTATCAAATGATTTGTTATTTAGGTTTGGCATTGCTTTGTTTGTTTTAACATTGATATTAGGATTTTTTCTTTCGTTTTATCTTGTTTACTTATTCAAAGCCAGTCAAGCTCTGTATTTCAATACAAAGAGATATAAGAATAATGTTAAAAAATACGAAGGTGTTAATTTAGCAAAATATTCAAAAAAACAACTTAAATGACTTTATAAACTTAAATACATTAATAAAAACGATTACCTTGTAACTAAAGCAAATTTAAAAAAGAAAAAATAAAATGGCGGATTTCATTAAAGTTTTTTTTGCTGTATCAACACTATCTGTTTTATCATTATTAATATTTTTATTTTTAGTATTTTATATAAAAAGTGTTTTCTTTCATACAATTGAAAGAAAAAAATATTTAATAATTAGTTTCAATTATTTAATCGGGATTATCTTTGGTGTTGTATTATGTTTAATTTTTGAATTAATTTTTAAGATTAAATCATATGATCCTGTTGGTAATAATCATGTATTGTTGAATGCAATATTTTTCATGTCCTGCACATTTGCTATTGCTTTTTGATACTCAAAAAGAACAGCAATTGGATATTGTTTCGGTTGTTTAATAGCATGATTTATTTATTTAAAAACATGAAATTGTGACGAAATGTTTGATCTTTTATACATCTTAATTATGTTTGCAATTTCTATAACATTTGTTGGAACATTTAAATCAAACAAACTTTACTATTTTGCTCCTTTAATTTCTGCGGCATTAATGTTGATTTTAATTTTATCAACTAAAAGTTATCGTGTTGATTGATTTCAATATGCAGTGTGAGCAATATTTATTGTTTTTGCTTATCTATGCATCTTAATTGGTAAATTAATTAGTCTACTATTTGATCAATTGAATGCAATTAGATCAAAAATTTATTATGAAAATACTTACTTTGTAAATCCTGTTTATGCCAAGGAATATTTCATCGATTTTATGAGTGAGAACAAAATCAAAGAAGGATATATTACAAAGATTGATTTAAGCAAGAATTCTTTTGATAATTTAGAACACGTGGCAAAAACTATTAAAGAAAATTTAGTTAGATTTAAACATATGTTTTTTAAAACTGATCCTTATAACTTCTTTGTTTTCATAGAAGCTACTAAAGATAAACGAGTTGATCAAACATTAACTTATATTGCAAAATTGTTGCACACTCAAAACATTGAAGTTGATTTCTTGATATCGATATACGGAATTCATTCGTGCATTTTTGATGAATTAGTGCAATATGCTAAATTAATGACAAAACCAGAAATTACAAATCAAGCATTTGTTTTTGAACCACAAATTTTATATAAAGTTTCTAGTCAAGTGCAAAAATTTTATTTATTAAATAAGAACCTTCAATTAAATAGAGTTAGTATTGATTTCACAAAAGATACAATAAATGAAAAACAAGTTTGTATTCCTCAAATTTCCTATCCAATTGATTTAAACGAGGATGTTTTAAAGAAAAATTACCCTGCTCAAATCAATGATATTTATAGACTAATTTCTAATAACATTATTTATTCATATATTTATTCAAAATATCATGAAAATTATTTATTAGTTTTACCTTACCCGATTGAATATTTTGATTCTTCAGATTTTAAGCCATCGGAATTTGTTAGTTCATTTGTTAATAACTTTGGTAGACAAAACATAAAGAATGTTATCTTAACATTAGATTTAGAAAAAATAAACGATTTAAATAGAGTTAATAACAATATTTCTGAATTAGAAAAATACGGAGTTAAAGTATATAGATAATTAATATATAATTTTATATATGTCTACTGCAATCTTAGTTTTATTAATATTTGTTATTATCATCTTAACATGTGTATTGTTTTTACAATTTATTAATACTTTTTCTCATTTAGAAGCTCATTCTTTTTTTAAATATTTTAGAAAGAAGAAAGATGATAGTTTTGACAAAATGGTTTCATTTGCTAATAAACTGTCAAGTGCTCTATTAAAAATGTCAACAGACAAAGTAGGTGCATTAATTGTTATTGAAAAAAACCAAAGTTTGCAACAATACATTAATATTGGTAGTAAGATTGAATCTGAATTTTTACCAGAATTAATTTACACAATTTTTTATAACAAGAAATCTCCGTTACATGATGGAGCAATAATTGTAAGAGACTGAAAAATTGTTTCAGTATCAAGTTATTTGCCTACAAGTAAAAGAATTGTAAATATTTCCTATGGAGCAAGACATCGTGCTGCATTTG
>CASPLF010000014.1 GCA_949422915.1 uncultured Mycoplasmatales bacterium | reverse complement strand
GTTACACTAACCCATTTACAATTACTGTTAATCCAACAAAATTAGAGTGTAATGATGACACTATCCCTGGTGACATAATAGGTGATGTAAATACTATGATAACTGCAACTGCACCCCTTTCAGGTCACATCGAAACTAATACAGGAGAATCTGTAAGTGGTGTAACTTTCACATGTGAAGGGCTAAAACAACAAACAGGATTAAACATTAATACAACATCAGGCGTTATTTATGGTACCCTAACCAAGAAACCTACTAGCCCAAATTTTAAAATAAAATTTACTGCTAATGTTGATGGCAAACAATTAGAAGGTTACACTAACCCATTTACAATTACTGTTAATCCAACAAAATTAGAGTGTAATGATGACACTATCCCTGGTGACATAATAGGTGATGTAAATACTATGATAACTGCAACTGCACCCCTTTCAGGTCACATCGAAACTAATACAGGAGAATCTGTAAGTGGTGTAACTTTCACATGTGAAGGGCTAAACCAACAAACAGGATTAGATATTAATGAAACAACCGGTGTTATTAATGGTACTCTAACCAATAAACCTACTAATCCAGAATTTAAAATTAAATTCACTGCTAATGTTCATGGTAAACAATTAGAAGGCTACACTAACGCATTCATGATTACTGTTAATCCAACAGAATTACAGTGTAATGACGACACTATTCCTGGTGACATAACAGGCGACATAAATACTTCAATAGCTGCAACTGCATCTCTTTCAGGTCACATCAAAACTAATACAGGAGAATCTGTAAGTGGTGTAACTTTCACATGTGAAGGGCTAAAACAACAAACAGGATTAAACATTAATACAACATCAGGCGTTATTTATGGTACCCTAACCAAGAAACCTACTAGCCCAAATTTTAAAATAAAATTTACTGCTAATGTTGATGGCAAACAATTAGAAGGTTACACTAACCCATTTACAATTACTGTTAATCCAACAAAATTAGAGTGTAATGACAACACTATTCCTGGTAACATAACAGGAAATGTAAATAAACAAATAACTACAACTACTTCTCTTTTGAATCATATCAAAACTGACACTGGGGAATCTGTAAGTGGTGTAACTTTCGATTGTAACGGTTTACCTAACGGATTATCAATTAATCAATCTACTGGGGCCATTAACGGTACTCCAGAAGAAGAAACAAGCTCAAAAAAATTCATAATAACTTTCAATGCATCAATTGATGGTAAACAATTAGAGGGCCAAATAGATAAGTTTACTACATCTATTGGTCCAGAAATTCCTTCATCATTAACATCAGAAGTTAGTGTTTATGATGAAATAAGATCTACTACTACAAATGTAGCTACCCAAGAACTTAGAGGAAATATTAAAACCAACACTGGTGTAATAGTAAACAAAGCTGACCATGGGTTACGTTTCACTTTATCTCAAGGTTCATTACCATCAGGATTAAGTTTTAACAGTGATACAGGTGTAATTAGTGGTACATGTACAACTGTTGGAACTTATAAATTTAAAATCACCGCAAACGCTACTGTTTATGGAGCGGCTTTATCTTATCAAACAAGAGAATTTGCGATTACAATATCAAATACTATTTTACCTGATACAGTTTATAAATTTCAAGACACCTCAAGAACAATACTAACAGGATTTACAGACGAATTTATTGATAACCATTCTGCATATAATTCATATAATACTATGCAAATAATGGGCAACGTTACAAGTATTGCCAAGGATGCTTTTCATGGTAATTCAGTAACAACTATTCCACCATTTATTAAAAACTTAACTTTTGCTGAAAGATCTCAATGTTCTTCAATTGGAGCAAACGCCTTTCAAGATGCACAATCACTAACTTCAGTAATTTTCCCAAATAGTTTAAAAGAAATTGGTAGTTCGGCTTTCTTTAGATGTAGATATATTGGATCATCTATAACTTTTCCAAGCAGTTTAGAATCAATTGACAGTTATTGTTTTTATCAATGTTGATCTGTTCCATCATTTGATATAACAAATTGTGAAAAATTGACAACTATTAGTAATGGTGCTTTCCAGGAATGTAGCACTATTACTTCCATAATAATTCCAGATAATGTAACATTTATTGATCGATATGCATTTCTTTCTTGCAATAATTTGCAAAGCGTTGACTTATCAAGATGTTCTCAATTAGCTACCCTTGGTAATATTGTTTTTAAAAATTGTACAAAATTAACCTCAATACATTGAAACCTACCTATTAGTTACTCAACAGCAATAACTTTAGGTAGTGAAGTATTTACAAATATGCCAACTGGCGGAACATTCAAATGTTCAACCGCAGGCGTTGATTTAAATGCTTTAAAATCATGATTAGAAAGTAAGGGATTCCCAACAGGCTGAACATTTACTAGATAAATAACAATTTATTACCAAACTAAAAAATTAAATTTAAGCATAACTATAAATTTTTATATTTTTGAAGTTTCGTATTAATATTTAGTATAAAAATTTTTACATTTTTTTATTTAAACTATATAATTAACATATTAACTTTAGAGAACATATGAAATTTGCGCAAATTTTTAAACATAAACAACACCAAAAAAGCGAAAATTCTGGATCTATAAAAGAATTTATTGCTAAGTTGTCTCGTGGTTTAATGTTACCAATTGCAATGTTACCAATTGCTGGTTTATTCTTAGGAATTGGTTCTGCAATTACTGCTACTGCATCTGATCCATCTGGTGCACAAGCTGTATTTGGTAATATTATTTCTGCTGGAGGTAACATTATCTTTGGATGTTTACCAGTATTATTCTGTATAGCAATAGCTATTACATTTACAGATGATGCTGGAGTTGCTGGTCTATCAGCATTTGTAGGATGAATTGTATTCTGTGCCCTACAAGCAGCGATGATTATTGCAAAATCACACGTAGATCCTGACACTAATCAAGTAGTCATTGACGGTTATAGATTCTTGTTTTGAAGAGGTAACCCTAGTGAATTTAATGCTATATTCACAACAAATTTAGGTATTCAATCACTTTCTACTGGTGTATTTGGTGGTATCATAGTTGGATGATGTGTTGCATTCTTATACAACAAATTTAAAAATATTCAACTTCCTCAAATTATTGGATTCTTTTCAGGAGTAAGATTTATTCCAATCATTACTTTCCTATCAATGATTGTTTTATCATTCTTATTCTCAATTCTTTGACCATGAGTAGGACAAGCTTTCTATGAAATTGGTAAAGGATTATCTAGTGCTCCTGCTGGGTTAAACTCATTAGTATTTGGTTATTTCAATAGAGCATTAGTTCCATTTGGTTTACACCATGTTATTAACACTGCAATGTGATTCTCATCAATCGGTGGTACTTTTGATCTTAATAATACTGCTATTGTTGATGTTAATGGTGTTGCATACTTTGTTGATTCAGCAACAACAAAATGAATTGATTTATTACCAAATTTAGCTGGTAAAGATACTTTAATACAAGGAGATATCAACATTTATATTTTGTTACAACAATTAACAGGTAAATCTCATTTATTAATTCCTGTTAACGCCAATGTAGCAGAGATGAACTATACATTAAATATTGATTGTATCTTTAGAGGTACTCAATGATCAATTACTTCTGAAGGTTTAAAATCTTCACACACTTACGCTTTTAACCCAGGTCAATATACTTCTGGTGCTTATATCTTTACATTATTTGCTTTACCAGCAGCTGGTGCAGCAATGATTATGGCTGCTCCTAAAGGAGAAAACAGAAAAATTGCTACTTCAGTTATAGCTTCAGCAGCATTTGTTTGTTTCTTAACTGGTATTACTGAACCAATTGAATTTACATTCTTATTCTTAGCTCCTTGATTGTATTGAGGATTCCATGCATTAATGGGTGCTGTTGCGTACATGATTCCTACATGTATGTCTCTATATATGCCAACTGGTATGGGTTGTCACTTAGCATTCTCATTCTCATCTGGATTCTTAGATTTCTCAATCTATGGTATCATTCAAGATGCTAAACATTCAGGATCAAACTGTTTCTGATTATTATTATTCTCAGCTGTATATGCAGTAATCTATTATTTTGTATTCTATTTCTCAATTAAGAAATTTGATATCAAAACTCCAGGACGTGGTGGAGAAGATAAGTTATTCACTAAAAAAGACTACTTATCTGTTAAATCTGGACAAGTAACTAGTGAAATCAATCAATTATCAAATGCTGTAATTAAAGCATATGGTGGTAGAGAAAACATTAAAAATGTTGACGCATGTATTACTAAATTACGTATCCAAGTAGTTGATCCATCTAAAGTTAATAAACAAGCTTTATTACAATTAGGTGCTAAAGGTGTAATGAATCCTTCAAAACAATCAGTTTACGCTGTATTTGGAACAAATGCAGATAGAATTAAAAACGAAATTAAAGATATCTTTAATGGTAAATCTCCATTATTAACTAATGTTGTTTTATCTTCTGGTCCAGCATTAGCTGCTGCTCAACCTAAGAAAAAACACCGTAAACACTTACAAGTTATAGCCCCTGTTAAAGGTGAAGTTGTATCTACAAAGAGTGTTAAAGATGAAACTTTCAGTAAAGATTTAATGGGTCATGGTTTTGCGATCATTCCTGAATCAAATGAATTTGTTGCCCCAGTTTCTGGTGAAATTGTATTGGTAAACAACCACGCATTTGGAATTAGAACTGAAAATGGTGTTGAAATCTTAGTTCACGTAGGATTAGATACTGTTAAGTTAACTAATAAAGGTGTATTTAAATCACATGTTAAATTAGGTCAAAAAGTTGGTGTTGGTACTTTAGTATTAACTGCTGATCTAGATAAGATTAAAGCTAACAAACTTGATACAATTACTCCTGTAATCGTTTTAAACGAAAGCTTAGGTAAAAAGAAGATCATTATTAAAAAATTCGGTCAAGTTAACCAAAAAGCTAAAATCTTAACAATTAAGTAATTACTTAATTTGCTATAAATTTAAAAAACTCCTACAAAAATAGGAGTTTTTTTAATAATTTTTATTCAACTTTAAATTGCTTTTTTAAGATCTGTTTATTTCTTGTTGTATCAAATTTATCAATTGATTTTTTATTTACAGTAGTGAAAGTGTAATCTTTGTTAAACACTTTTTTATAATAGTTAAGCATTAATTTGTCATATTCTTTCATTTCTTGTTTAACTTTAGTTAAAAAGTATTTTTCATCATAACATTTGTTAATTTTAGGACGTTTTGGAGCAATCTTGTTAGGATAACCAACACACAAACCAAGGATAGGAGTAATTGAACCTTTTAAGTTTAGTATTTTAGTAATGGTATCCGCTTGGAATCTAATTCCTCCAAGATAACAAGTGCCCAATCCTAATTCAATTGCTGCATTTACAGCGTTAGTCACTGCAATTGTCGCATCAATTGCTGCTCAAACATATTCTTCGTTAGTATGAGTTGTTTTGTTAGTACACATATCAATTCTATTGTTGTCTGCACAAAATAAGATAACTAGTGGAGCATCGATAATATGTTTTTGATTTCAATTTATTTTTGATAATTTTTCTTTAGTCGTTTTATTTGTAATAAAAATTGCACTAAAGCATTGAAAATTTTTAGCAGTTGGACTAGCATTAATTACTTTCTTTAAAATATCAACCTTTGATTTTTCAATTTTTTTAGGTAAGTAACTTCTAATTGAAGTTCTGTTTAATTGGTCTTTAATCATATGTTATTAATATCTAAAATTATTATAATATTTAATAATATTTATATTATTAATTCAATCATGAAAAAATTTAAAGGTACAGGAGCTAGTGTTGGTGTTGCTTATGCTAAAGCATACATCTTAAAAACTCCAAAGTTCGATATTAAACAAAAAAAGATTACTAACCTTAAAGCTGAGTTTGCTAAATTTAAAAAAGCATTAGAAAAATCAGTTAGCCAATTAAACAAAGTAAAAGCTATTGCAGCAAAGAAATTAGGAGCAGAAAAAGCAGAAATATTTGATGCTCACATCCAAATTATTAGCGATCCAGAAATAGCTAATGAAGTAGAAACTACTGTAAAAGAACAAAAACATAATATTGAATATATAGCTGCTGCTGTATTTGATAAATACCACGACACATTTGCTGCTATGGATGATCCATACTTCAAAGAACGTGCAGCTGACGTTATTGATGTTAAAAACAGATTATTAAGTAATTTATTAGATGTTGAATTACCTGATATTTTAAATATTGATAAAGAATCAATTATTGTTGCTCATGATTTAACTCCGAGTGAAACAGCATTATTAAATAAAGATTACATTAAAGGATTTGTTACAGATATTGGTGGAAGAACTTCACATGCTGCCATTATGGCTAGAACTATGGAAATCCCGGCGGTTTTAGGATTAAAATCTATTACAAGTAGTGTTGATAAAAATTCTTATATAGCAATTGATGGTAAAACAGGTGAAGTAGAAATTAATCCAAAAAACAAAAAAGAATGACAAAATAAAATTGCAGCCTTTAAGAAAAACCAAACTGAATTAAAAAAATACATTAATGTAAAAACATGCACAAAAGATGGCGTTCATGTTCACATTGAAGCAAACATTGGAAAACCAGAAGATGCCGTTAGTGCTCAAAGTTATGGTTGTGAAGGTATTGGATTATTCCGTAGTGAATTCTTATATATGGACAATGATAATTGACCAACAGAAGATGAACAATTTGAAGCTTACAAAAAAGCTTTACAAGCTTGTAAAAATCAATTAGTAGTTATTAGAACTCTTGATATTGGTGGTGACAAAAAACTTTCTTATTTCACATTTCCACAAGAAATGAACCCATTCTTAGGTTATCGTGCTATTAGATTATGTTTAGACAAACCAAAGATGTTTAAAACTCAATTGAGAGCATTAGGACGTGCTTCCGTTTATGGAAAATTAGCTATCATGTTCCCAATGATCGCTACAATTGATGAATTTAAAAAAGCAAAAAAAATGGCTCTTGATTGCTTTAAACAATTAAGAAAAGAAGGTCATAAAGTTAGTGATGATATTCAATTAGGTATGATGGTCGAAATTCCTTCAGCTGCAATTTTAGCTGATAAATTTGCTGTTCATTCTGACTTCTTTAGTATTGGAACAAACGATTTAAACCAATATTCATTTGCATGTGACCGTATGTCTAAAGAAGTTTCATATTTATATCAACCAAACAACCCATCATTATTAAGAATGATTAACTCTACTATTCAAGGTGGTCATTCACAAAAACGTTGAGTAGGTATGTGTGGTGAAATGGCAGGAGACGTATTATCGGTTCCAATCTTATTAGGTCTTGGACTAGATGCGTTCTCTATGAGTGCAACAAGCATTCCTCAAGCTAGAAAGATTATTAACAGTCTTTCAAAAGCTGAATGTGTAGAATTAGCTAAACAAGCTCTTGAATTAGAAACTATTGATCAAGTAAACGCTTTAGTTACTAAATTTTTAAAGAGTAAAAAATTAATTTAAGTATTTATTTAACTAGATAGAAATTAATATAATATTAATATCTATCCATTATGCAGATGTAGTTCAATGGTAGAATGTGACCTTGCCAAGGTCAAAACGCGAGTTCGATTCTCGTCATCTGCTCCATTAAATTAAATAGAAAATTAGCATTAAAGATATTCTTTAATGCTTTTTATTTTTTGAAAAAAATTTGAAATTAAGAGTAAAAATAAAATAGAGAGGAAATTATGAGAAATACTTACAAAATACTTTTATCAACATTAGGTATATCTGGATTGTGTGTATCTGTTTTATTAGGTGCAACAAGCTGCAGTGGTTATACAAAGTTTAACGCTAAAGTAGTAGGACATAGAGGCTGTCCATCAAATAAAAATGTATTTGAAAACACAATTGGTTCATTTGAAGCCGCTGGTCAATCTGATTATTATTCAGCAATTGAATGTGATGTTTGACCAAATGCAACTGCTGACCAATTATATGTGGTTCATGATGAATACCCATTTTATCAAGATCCAAAAGCTAGTGTAGCAAATATTGAATATGATTTAGCTGAAAGCTACACATTACATGCTTCAGTAAATTATCCAAGAGAAAATCCGGGTTCATTTGACCATGATTCAGCTACTAAAAACTATAAATTACCAACATTAGAAGAATATTTACAAGTGTGTGTAAAATATCAAAAAACAGCAGTAATTGAATTAAAAGATACTGTTAAATGAACTTCAACTTCATCAGGAATCTGAACAGATGAAGCAATTAATCAATTGAGTGAAGCTGTAAATAGAATAATAACTGATAAAAATTATATTTTAATTTCATTTGATAATAGTTTGTTAGAATATATTGCTTCTGGTTTATTTAACTTACCAAAACAAAAAATGCAACAATTATTTGATCCGAGTTTAATTAATAGTGAATCTGAAGATGAAAAAAGATGAGGCTCTTGAGAATATATAGCAAATCAAGGATGAAATATTGATGTTGGTGATGCATTATCTCCATCTACCCTTGATTGAGGAGCTTATATTAACTCATATTTTGTTGAATACTTTCATAACAAAAAATTAGAAGTTAATGTGTGAACGGTTAACACATTAGATAGAGCTAAAGCATTAGATTCATTAGGTGTTGATTACATCACGACGGACTGAATTCTTTAATAAAACTTATTAACAAAAATATAGCGCCTGATTAGCGCTATTTTTTTATATTAATATAAAAACTTTATAATTTAAATAATATGCTAGAAAAAATCAAGACACCAAAAGATGTTAAGAAAATTTCGTTAAATAATTTACCAAAATTAGCTACCGAAATGAGAGCGGCACTTCTTAATAGAGTTAGTAAAATTGGTGGGCATGTTGGCCCAAATTTTGGTTCTGTTGAAGCAATAATAGCATTACATTATGTATTTAATTGTCCAATTGACAAAATAATTTATGATGTATCACATCAGTGTTATCCTCATAAATTATTAACAGGCAGAGCGTATGGATTTTTAAATGATAAAGATTTTTATAAAATCTCTGGATATACAGATCCATCTGAAAGTGAATATGACATGTTTAGTGTGGGTCACACTTCGACATCAATAAGTTTAGCAATCGGTGTTGCTAAAGCTAGAGATTTACAAAAACAAAAATACAATGTTATTGCCTTTATTGGTGATGGATCACTTTCTGGCGGAGAAGCATTAGAAGGGCTTAATGCTTGCAATGAATTACATTCTAATTTTATCATTGTCTTAAATGACAATGATATGTGTATTTCTGAAAATCATGGTGGTTTATATAATCATTTAGCAGAATTAAGAGAATCTAAAGGAAAATCTAGAAACAATATCTTTAAAGCTTTTGGTTATGATTATCTTTATGTTGATAAAGGTAACGATATAAAAGACTTAATTACAGCGTTTGAAAAAGCTAAAAAAGCAACAAGACCAATTGTAGTTCATATAAAGACTACAAAAGGCAAAGGATTAAAATTTGCAGAAGAAAATAAAGAAACTTCACATTTTAAAATGCCGTTCAACCCTAAGACAGGTCAATTATTGAACACTCCAAGTAATGTTTATCCACCTATTATTACAGAATATTTATTAAATAAAGCAAAACAAGATCCAAAAGTGTTAGTGGTATCTGCCGCCACTCCTGGTAGTTTTGGTTTATTTAAAAATCAAAGAAAGCAATTGGGCAAACAATATATTGATGTAGGTATAGCAGAAGAAACTGCAGCAGCCGTTTGTTCGGGATGTGCAAAAAATGGTGGCAAACCAGTTTGACCAGTCCCTGCATCATTTATTAACAGAACATATGATCAGATATCACAAGATATCTGTTTAAATAAATCACCTGTTGCCGTTATTGTAAACACAAATGGTATTTATGGTTTTAAAGATAAAACACATTTAGGAATTTTTGATATTCCTTTTTTATCTAGCATTCCTAATTTATCATATATTGCTCCTACAACAAAACAAGAGTTCTTAAAAGCAGTTGATTATGCTATAGAACAAAATGAAAAACCAGTATTCATTAAGACTCCTGGATATGTTATTGAAGGACAAAAGTGCACAAAAGATTTTTCAAAAATTAAATATGAAGTTAATCAAAAAGGAAAGAAAGTTGCCTTTATTGGCTTAGGTATTTTTTATCCATTAGCTGAACAAGTAGCAAAGTTATACAAACAAAAGACTGGTATTACTCCAACATTAATCAATCCTTATTTTGTAACAGATCTTGATGTTAAGACACTAAATTCATTAAAGAAAGACCATTCAATAGTAGTAACTATTGAAGATGGTATTCTTCAAGGTGGATTTGGTTCTAATATAGCAAGACATTTTGGGTCAAGTAATATTAAAGTGTTTAATTACGGATATAAAAAGGAATTTATTGACCGGTTTAACGTTGAAGTTGTTTTAAAAGAAAACCATATTACTCCACAACAAATAGTTAAAGATATTCTCGAATAATGATTTATGCAGCAATAATCCTAATTCCATTATTCTTTATATTTAATGGATACGGTATCAGTGTTTTATTTAAAAAAACAAAAATGTTTTTCAATAAATATTTCAATTTATTGACTGGAATATTGATTGTTTTTGGTCTATTTCAAATCATATTCACATTTGTTTATGTTTTTAATGCAGATATATCTTCATATTTATATGTAATCTTAATAGTTCAAATAATTTTATTAGTTATTTATGGTCTTAATTGAAGATGGTTATTGTTTTATGAAAGTGAATGAAAATCTCTATTTTTTTTCCTTACAAGTTTAGTGGTTAGCATTTTATTTGTTTATATGTACAATGAAGTCATTGGTTGAGCAAATGTTGATAAAGAAATTAACTTGTTAGAGCATCTTAAAAATCCAACTGCGGATATTCATCAAAAAATGCATTTAACAAAATTAATAGATTTCTCTGTAATAAACATTTTTACTGAAATTTGTAAGAACTTATTCAAAATTAATAACGAAACAAACGCTATTATCTTTTTTAAATGAGGATGAACCATCTTATTTGCTTTTTGTGTTTCACTAATCTTATCATCTACATTTTGCACAAGTAAATTAAGTTGATGAATTAGCTATCCATTCTTTTTAATAATTGAAATATTTCTTTTATTTTTTAGTTTTTTAACATACGACTCAACAGCTATCGGTGAGACATGATTATGTATTGCCTTTTCATATTTTATATATTCATTAATTGTTGGCGGTCACCTTGACCATAAATCTTATTTAACCATTATTAGTCTTGCTTTATTTTCGTTTACATCTTTTGTTCAAAATGGTGTTGTTTTTTCTTTATTTCTAAGTTTATTTGTTTTGTGATTATGTTGAAAAAACAATATTGCCCCATTACTTGCTTTCTTTAATGTTGTATTAATTAATGCATTTCAAATAGTCAATATGTATAACATATTGCAAGAACAAATTTGATGAATTACATTTTATATTATTTATGCATTGATTGTTATCTTTTATGTTGTAAGATACATGTGAGGGCATAACTATTTATTGATGTCTCAGATTTCAAAAGGATTAAACGAAGGGTCTAAATTAATCTTTTTCACAATTGGGATATTATTTTATTTAGTTTCTTTATACTGAATTGTTAACAACAGTAAATCAATTGACTTTTATATATATAACTTTGATAACATTTGAAACTTTGATTTATCAGATTCTGGTGTTATGTATGCTAACATATTTTTATGACTAATATATGCCACATCAATTATTGGATGATTGTTCTACACGTTTATTCGTAAAAGAAAACAAAATTATGTTTATTTATTTAATTACTATCTATTTGTAGCTATATTCTTTATTAATCCTGTTCCGATGAGAATGTTTGAAACATTCTTACCAACTGATTTATTAAGCATGTTTTCTTTATTAAATTTGATCTATTTTATTCCGTTGTTATTAATAACTGATTTGAGCAATAGAAAACTTCATATAAATAAAAAACATAAAAAGAACAATATTGCTAATAATATTAGTAAATAACTATGGATGAGGTTTTAACAAGAATTAATCATTTGAAAGCAAATCTTAAGAAGTGGGAATATCATTACTATGCTCTTGATAATCCATTAGTTTCTGATGTCGAATATGACATGGCAATGAATGAATTGATTGCTCTTGAACAAAAATATCCTCAATATGTTACAGATGATTCCCCGACTAAAAGAGTTGGAGGGACAGTTGTAGATAAATTTAATAAATTTAAACATGATTATCCTATGTTATCATTATCAGATGTATTTAGTTATGAAGAAATAATTAAGTTTGATAATGATATTAAAAAAACTTTAGCTAGCTTTAATAAAGATACTAAATATTCATATACAGTTGAACCAAAAATTGATGGTTTGAGTATTTCGCTTAGATATAAAGATGGTAAATTAATTAGAGCTTTAACTAGAGGTGACGGAGAATATGGCGAAGATGTTACTGTTAATGCTAAAACAATAAGATCTATTCCTTTAAATATTCACACAAATTTAAAAGACGTAGAAGCACGTGGAGAAGTGTTCTTATCATTTAAACAATTCAATGCAATTAACGACAAGATAAAAGACGAAGAAAAGAAATTTTCTAATCCAAGAAACGCAGCTGCTGGTTCTTTAAGAAACCTAGACAGCAAATTAACTGCGCAAAGGAATCTAGAAATGATTGCATATTATTTGCCAAACCCTAATAATTTAAAAGAACTAAACATTCATTCTCAAGCAGATGTTTTAACAAAGTTAAAAGAACTTGGATTTAGAACAGCTATTGAAAATAAAAAATGTAATTCAATTGAAGAAGTTATTGATTACATTAAATTTGTAACAGTTAATTTATCTAAAATGAAATTTCCAATTGATGGAATGGTAATTAAATTAAATGAAATGGAACTATATGACATTTTAGGACGTACATCTAAGTTTCCAAAATGAGCAGTAGCTTATAAATTTCCTCCAGAAATTGTTAAGACTAAATTAAAAAATATTAAAGCTACTGTAGGAAGAACAGGAAGAATTACATATGTAGCTGAATTAGAACCAGTGCAATTATCAGGTAGCATTATTTCTAATGCTACACTACATAATGCTGACTACATTAAAGAAAAAGATATTAGAGTTGGTGATACTGTTCAAATCTTTAAAGCGGGTGAAATTATCCCTAAAGTGTTAGGACCAGTAATTAATGAACGTAAACAAAATTTAGACGTCTTTAAACCAATTGCTACTTGTCCTATTTGTGGTTCTTTACTAGAAAAGCAAGAGGAAGAAGTTGATCAATATTGTACTAACACTTCTTGTCCTGCAAGAATATTACAATCAACAGTTCATTTCTGTGAAAAGAAGGCAATGAATATTGAAGAATTATCTGAAATGAATTTAACAAAACTTTCAGATGCTAAAGTGATTAATTCTATTCAAGATATTTATAGGTTTAAAGATAAAAAAGATTTTATTTTAAAATCTGATCTTAAAATTAAAGATAAAATGTTTGAAAAGATTTCTATGAATATAGAAAACTCTAAGAATAACTCTTTAGAAAAATTAATCTTTGGTTTAGGTATTAGACACGTTGGTGAGACAACTTCTAAAGCGTTAGCAAAACATTTTAAAACTATGGATGCATTAAGTAATGCAACATTATTAGACTTACAAAAAATTAATGATATTGGTGAAGTGGTAGCGGTATCAATACTTGATTACTTTAAAAATGAAAACAACATTAAGTTAATTAATGATCTTAAATCTTTTGGTGTTAATATGGAATACAAGAATACTATTAACGTTTCAGATGTTAATAAAGAATCTCCTTATTATCAAAAGAAATTCTGTATTACTGGAAGCTTTGACATTCCGAGAAGTCAAATTAAGAAATTATTAGAAGATAAATTTGATGCTTATGTATCAGAATCACTTAACGCTACAACTGATTATTTGATTGTTGGTGAAAATGGTGGTAGTAAACAACAGAAAGCAGCTAAGTTAGGTATTAATATAATTAAAGAGAAGATTTGAGAATAACATGAAGATCTATGATTCATTATCAAATAAGAACATTGAAGTTGTTGAACCAATAACAATATATTGTTGTGGTCCAACAGTTTATAACGATGTTCATATTGGTAACATTCGTCCAATTATTACTTTTGATGTATTAAATAGATTTTGTTTATTTTCTAAAAAACAAGTTAAATTTGTCCACAATATCACAGATATTGATGACAAGATCATTAAAGCAGCAAAACAAAATAATGAAAATGAATTAATATTATCTAATCGTTATTATTTAAGATATCTTGATGTTTTGAAACAATTAAATATTGATACAAACATCGTAATGCCTAAGGTTTCTGAAAACATAGATGGCTTAATCAACTACATTCAAAAATTAATTGATTTAAACCATGCTTATGTATCAAATGGTGATGTTTATTTTGATGTAAGATCAATTAGTAATTATGGTTTAGTATCTCATCAAAAAATTGATGAATTAATGTCTGGTGTAAGAATTGAAAATTCATCAAACAAAAAATCTAATTTAGATTTTGCATTATGAAAAGAAACTTCAGAAGGCATCAATTGAGATTCTCCTTGATCTAAAGGTAGACCTGGATGACATTCAGAATGTTCTTACTTTATCAATAAATATTTTGGCAAACAAGTGGAAATTCATGGTGGCGGAATTGATTTAAAATTTCCTCATCATGAAAACGAAAATGCTCAGAACTTAGCGATTAGTAATGTAAACATTGCTAAAATTTGAATGCATGTTGGTCATATTAATATAGACAATAAAAAAATGGCTAAGTCTGAAGGTAATTTTATATTAGCTAAAGATTTATTACAAGAATATTCATGTAATGTTCTTCGTTGGTTCATGTATCAAACCCAATATGAAAATCCAATTAATTTTACAAAAGAATCTTTAAATCAACTTCAGAATGATTTTTCAAAATTAATTAAAACAATTAATCAAACATATATTGACTTAATTTTAAAAGATATTAAAGTTAACTTTAATATAGATTATTTAAATTCTTCATTCATCAGTGCTTTAGAAAATGATTTGAATTTTCCAAATGCTGTTCAATCAGTTTGATCAGATGTAAAATCATTAAGAAGTTTGATATCAAAGAAAGATTATGAACAATTAGCAAAAAGTCTTTCTTCAATTAATAATGAATTTAGAATCTTAGGTCTTAAGTATGAAAATATATTGACTGATGAAAATTTAAAATTAATTAATGAATGAAAACTTGCTTTAACAAATAAAGATTTTGTAAAAGCTGATAAAATCAGAAATTCTTTTATTGAAAGAGGAATAATCTAATGTATTTATTTGGTAAAAAAGCATTATTTGATAATTTAGATAAAGAAATCAAAATGGTTTATATTTATAAACCTTCCAATGAAATATTAACACTTTTAAAGAAAAACAATATTTCTTATGAAGTTTTAAAAAACGATGTTTTCTTTAAAAAGTTTGATAAGAAATTAAATCATCAAAATATTGCTATTCTATTAAATAATGATGAGAACACATCTTTAAAAGACTATTTAAATTCTATTAATGATCAACAAAAACAATTAATATTAATTGTTGATAGTGTTCAAGATCCACAAAATTTTGGTGCAATATTAAGAACAGCAGAAGGATTTGGAGTTGATGCTGTTATTTACAAAAAGAATAATCAAGTGCAAATTAATGAATTAGTAAATAAAACAAGCATGGGTGCTGTTGCCAATTTAAAATTATTTAAAGTTGCTAATTTAGTTAATGAAATTAACTTATTAAAAGAAAAAGGATTTTGAGTATATGCTTCATGTTTAGATGAAACATCTCATGATTATTCGAAAGTTAAATATGACAACAAGACTGCATTGATTGTTGGTAATGAGAATAACGGAATTTCTCCTTTAGTACAAAAACACTCTGACTTTAAAATTAAAATCAGAATGTTTGGCAAAGTTCAATCTTTTAATGTTTCTGTCTCAACTGGTATTTTATTAAGCGAGATTAGAAAACAAATTAATTAAGTTTAAAAGATTTAGAGAATTTAGTAGCTGCCCCTTTATTAGGAAAATAAGCTTTTAATGTAACACTTTTTTTGATAGGCACACATTTAACACACGCAGCGCATCCAGATGCGTGATACAATTTAGCTTCACATTTTGCAGCTACATCAAATAATTTCTCAACGGCTTTTTTATTTGCTAACTTAACAGTTAAAGTAGCTTGTCTACCTTGTTTATTTAATACAGTTTCATTAACTGAAATAAATTTATCTGGATCAATGTTACCACCGGAAATGATAATAGCAACTTTCTTACCTTTAACATTAACTTTCTTAGCAAGGATTGCGGCCATACCACAAGCACCAGCACCTTCTGCAACAATTTTACCTTTTTCTTGTAAGAATTCAATAGCGTTAGAGATTTCTTCTTCTGTTAATGTAACCATTTGATCAACAAGATCTTTAACTACTGCATAAGTGATCTTACCAGGTTGTTTAACAGCCATACCATCAGCTAATGTTGGTACACCAGCTGCTTCTGCATGTAATTTTTTAGTTTTTCATGAATTAACCATTGCTGGGAAGTTTTGAGCTTGAACACCAACAATTTTAATCTTAGGATTAATTTGCTTAACGGCTGATGCAACACCAGCGATCAAACCACCACCACCAATTTGAACAATAACCATATCCAAATTCTTAACTTGATTCATTAATTCTAGACCAATTGTACCTTGACCAGCAATTACATCTTTTGAATCAAATGGCGGAACGAATGTATAGTTTAATTTTTTAGCTTGTTCTTGAGCATAACCATTACATTCATCAAATGTGTGACATTTATCAGCTACAACTGTACCGCCAAAACCTTTAGTAGCATTAATTTTTGCTAAAGGTGCAGTATCTGGCATTACAATAATTGATTTAATTCCTGCTTTTGTTGCTGAATAAGCAACACCTTGAGCATGATTACCAGCAGAAGCAGTAATAACACCTTTAACTTTTTTCTTATCTAAATTTAGAATTGAATTTAATGCACCACGAATCTTGAAAGATTTAACAATATTCATATTTTCAAGCTTCATATATATTTCAGCGCCAAACATGTTTGATGAATATCATTCATAAACACATGGTGTTGTAGCAATAATGCTACTCATTTTTTTCTTTGCAGTTTTAATTTCATCTAATGAAACTAAGT
>CASPLF010000013.1 GCA_949422915.1 uncultured Mycoplasmatales bacterium | reverse complement strand
CTCCAAACGATTATGCTATACTTGTAAGTGGTGTAAATTAACTTTTACAATCTATTTAATTATTATGATTTATAATAAAAATGTTATGAAAACTAGAGGAAAAATTTTATTATGAACTTGTTCCATAATACCGGTTATTGCTACTGGATTAGGAGGAATTGCTTATTCTATTAGTCAAACAAATCAATCTAGAACACAAATGTATCTTGTTGATGATTTAAACGAAATTAATGGAATAGATAATTTTGCTAATTTTGATTTTAGCTTACTTAAAGATAATTTAGGATTTGAGCCTTCTCATAAATATACATCTCACGTTAATCCAGATTATCCTGACGATGAAACACAAATGTTTGATTATCGTAACGCTATTACTGCAGATTTTGCTTACCACATTAACGATGGATTACCTAATTTTATTAAAACTTCATTATTGTGCTATTTTTTGGTCGTTTATGTTGCATATGCTTTTGATTCAGGTTTGGACAAAGCATACAATTTTTTAAATGATACCTATATTAAAGACTTTCATTGAAAAGTTTTGGATTTTTCAAAAATAAAGTACGTTAGACACACTTCTCGTCAATCGTTGGATCAATTTTCATTTAGTGGAAAGTTTGAATTGTCTTTTACGGCAAACCCTTATGGATCAAGGACAGAAGAAGAAGCGTTAAATATTCAAATAGAAATTTATGATATTCCGTTTTCATTTTGTAATTTATATACCTTAGACTTTGTATTTTTAGGTGTTGCATACAGCTATGACTTTGAGACTTCAATTTGTCATACAAAGGTTTATAAAAACGATTCTTTTGATGATGAAAGTAAAACTGAATGTATGTATTTATATTCATTCCCTGGTACTCCTTGAAATGATATTTTCTCTGATATTGATTTATTGTTAATGGAATAGCATACAACAAAATACTGTTTTGAATAGACGGTATTTTTGTTCAATTTATATTGTTGTTTTTTAAAATTTATATATATTTTTAATATATATAATTAGTGGTATGAAGAAATGGCTTGCTATAACAACTAAATTAACATTAGCATGTGCTACTATCGGATGTACATGTGCCATAGCTTATGGATTATGTTCAATTAAGTCACACAATGACTATATTGATTTTGATAATGATAAAAATCATAAATTAGATTATGGAGCAGCCACTCCTAAAAAAACAAAATGAAATGTGTCTTCTCCTGAAGATCAAGCAAAAACATTTCCTTTAAGTGGAGATCGTAAAAATTATGCTGAACAAATTTTAGATGGTTCTAATCATTCTATTTTAGATAAATCATTTAACCAAAGTGCATTTAAAGGAGAAGTTAATTGAGGAATTAATCCTAATTGAACTCCGGAATCTAATGATCCATTTCCTTCTGATGAAAGTTTAAATCAATATTTAAATCAGTGAAAATGAAATAAACCATCTAAAGATGATTTATCAGGATTTACTTCGATTTATTCTTCTGTTGTAGAAAGTGGAATTAAATCGTTAATATTGCCAGGATATTTGCACCAAACACCATTAACTGCATTTAAACAAAATGATATTAATACATACAATAAAGCAGGATACATTTTGATTGACGCAAACACTCCTGATGAAAATGTTGCGTCAGTAATGTTTAGGGCAGATGAATCTGCATTTTTAGCAGGATTATCAACTTGTCAATATTTATCTATAGATAACTATGAACATTATCATAAAAAAGGTGATTTAAAAGTTGGAACATTTGGTGGAGTTGCTATTCCAACAGTTACCATTTATATGGGTGGATTCCAATTAGGAGTTGATTTTTTTAATAAAGTTTTATTACCAAGTATCTCTCAAAAAAATCAATGAGATGCTCAAACACAAAAAGATCATATGGTTCATTTTATTAATTTAGGTGAACAAGATTCTTTCTTTAGTGGTACATTCACCATAGGTGATGGAAGATCTGTAGTTCAAGAACTACTAGCACGTGGAGCAGATGCTATTATGCCAGTTGCTGGTCCACAAACAATTGATACAGTTCAAGAAATTAAAAACCAAAATTCTGATTGCATTTGTGTTGGTGTAGACACCAACCAAGAAGCAAGTGATATGAATGATGTCTCTTCCTTTACTGATAGTAAAGGAGATAATAAAATTATTAAATTCTCTGCTGAAAAAGATATTGCTAGAGTAACAAGTTCTGTTTTATATTTATCTAGCCATGGTGAAACCAAATGACAACCAACTGGAACAACTGAACCTGTTTTTGGTGCGTATGGATATTTAACAGTTGGTACATGAGATGTATCAAGTAGTTCGTGTAAGGTATCAGAACCTGGTCAAGATTATTTTGTTGATTTAATCAATAATGCATTTAATACTTCATATTCAACATATGCAGACGCATTGTCATATGTATTAAGTAATACATCATTAAATGTTCAAGACTTAATAGATAACACAATGTATTTCCAATTTTAATTTATGAAAAATTATTTATTGAATTATAGAATTTCAAAAATAAACTTGGCTGCAAAAAAACTAGCCAAAGTTTATTCTAAAAAGGAATCTATTGATCAACCAAATGTTCATAATGGACAATATGCTTTTGAATTTGATGGTGTTTCAAAATCATTTCAAAATGGAAAAATTAAAGCTAATCAAAATATTAACTTAAAAGTTAAATGAAATGAAATTCATGCTATAGTTGGTGAAAATGGTGCTGGTAAAACAACAATGATGTCAATGCTGTTTGGTTTATTTAAACCAGATTCTGGTGAAATTAAAGTTAATGGTAAAAGTGTTAATTTCAAATCAGCAATCGATGCGGCAAACGCTGGTATTGGTATGGTTCACCAACATTTTAAATTGGTTGAAGTTTATTCATTGTTAGACAATATTATTTTAGGTGCTGAACCTACTAATAAATTAGGCATTATTAATAAAAAACAAGCACGTAATAAAATAGAAAAACTTGCTAATAAATACAACCTTAAGGTTGATTTAAACACTAAAGTAAATAATGCATCTGTAGGTGAACAGCAAAGAACTGAAATCTTAAAACTTTTGTATAGAGATTCAGAAATCTTAATTTTTGATGAGCCAACTGCTGTTTTATCGGATGATGAAATTAAAGGTTTTTTAAACATGTTATTAGAGTTTAAAAAACAAGGTAAAACAATTGTGATTATTACTCATAAATTAAACGAAGTAAAAGCAATTGCAGATCGTGTTAGCGTTATTAGAAAAGGTGAATATATTGGCACCTATGATGTAGCTAAATCTTCTATAGAAGATATTTCTAGGTACATGATTGGTACTAAGTTTAATGAAACAAAAAACAATAGAATCATTAACTATAATGCTGATAGAAAAAACTTACTATTAGTTAAAAATTTAACATTATCTAAAATTTCACAACCAAAAATCTTAGCTACAAAAGATTTAAATTTTGATGTTAAACAAGGAGAAATATTAGCAATTGCAGGTATTGAAGGAAATGGCCAATCAGAAATTGCATTAGCCATTGGTGGAATCACAAAACCAAAACATGGAGAAATTCTTTTTTATTCAAAAGAAAACAAAAAACCAATTGTAATCAATAAATGCACAGTTAAAAATATTTATGATTTTGGAATTTCTCATGTTCCAGAAGACAGATTAAAATATGGATTAATTAAAAATGAATCAATTGCTTACAATGTTGTTTCATCAATTATTGATCGAAAGCCTTTTAGTCATCACGGAATTATTAATAACAATGCTATTAATAATTACGCAAGACTTGTTTGCAATGAATGAGATGTTAGAGGTAGCCAAAACATTAACGCTCCTGTAAGCAATCTTTCAGGTGGTAACCAACAAAAACTGGTAATTGGACGTGAAATGAATAAATTTCACAAACTATCAGTTTTAGTTCAACCAACAAGAGGATTGGATTTAAAAGCAATTAGTGATATTCATAAGAAATTGATCCAAGATGTTAAAAAAGGAAATTCGATTTTATTAATTTCTTATGAACTAGATGAAATCTTTAAGATTGCTGATAGAATTTTAGTGATCGATAATGGTAAGATTGTTCACGAAACACTTACTCGCGATTCTAATAAAGAAAAAATTGGTCAATTTTTATCTAGATCTGCAATGAAAGGAGGCTGTTAATGAAATCACTTCGTCTAAAATTTGATAAATTTATTTATTCAACAAATCGTAAAAATGGAATTAAAAGTTTTTGAGTTTCATGTATTATCATTCTTATTTCATTACTTATTGCATTGTTAATCTGCGTGAGTATTTACAATAAGCCATCATTATTTTCTGATATTTTTTATCAAATTTTTACTTCGCCATTTAAGAAAAGTAATTTAACACAATTCTTCTTTCCTAATATGGCAATCTTTATGGTTGCTGCATGTTCATTTGTATTTGCATACAAATGTGGTTTGTTTAACATAGGTATATCAGGTCAAATGCTATTTGGAGCAATGATTGCAGTTATGATTGCTCACCAATGAATTGGTGCTCCAAACGTTATTGGCCAAATTATTATTGTTTTATCAGCAATGTTAGGAGCGGGATTAATAGCAGCCCTTATTGGTTGATTAAAAATTCAATTTAATATGAACGAAGTTGTTTCGTCAATTATTTTAAATTGAATTATTTATTATGCTGGAACATACATGATTAGTGCAACTTGTCCTAAAGATCAAGGCGGAACATTTACTGAAAGTTTATCTGACAATTATTTATTAAAAATAAATGGTTGTGGCGGAGCAACAATTCCATTAATGATCTTAGCTATATTTGTAGTAATATTTTGTTTTGTTGTTTTTAAATATTTAGTATTTGGTAAGAAAGTTATTAATGTAGGTTTAAGTTATGAAGGAAGTAGATTTGCAGGTTATTCAGTTAAGAAAAACCAAATTTTGTCTATGTTAATTTCAGGAATGATTGCTGGAATATTAGGGGCAATGGTTTACTTTGGTAAAGCTCCTGGTAATATTCCTACTGAAGTGACTGCAAAAGCAATTCCTATTGAAGGATTTAACGGAATTTCTGTTGGATTAATTGCGATGAACAATCCATTAGGCATTGTTCCAGTTTCATTGTTATTTGGAATGATTGAAACTGCTAAATCTGATATAGCACAAGTATGTGCAGTTGATTCAAATATTACTGATTTAATGTTTGGTATCATTGTTTATGGTGCAGCAGTTGTTTCATTGCTTTATTATGTTAAACCTTGACAATGAATTATGAAACAAGTTTATAAACATAAAAAAATCGATTATGACGAACATGCATTTAATGTTGAAAATCAAATCAACGAATATTTAGATGCGATTTCATTAATCAAAAAGAAATGTAAGAATCTTAAGAAAGGAAATAAAGATACCACTTGATATTACCCAAACAGAATTTTATCAAATCTTAAAATTAATTTAAAAAAGATCAAAAGTAAAGATCAAAAGAAAAAACTATTGAATAGAGTTTATTTAAATTATTCAAATAAACGTTTATCGAAAGGAGAGGAGTAATGGCTGATATTGGTATTATTACTAACTATGCTTTCTTGTTAGGTGCTATTTTATTAGCAGGAGCATTAAGTGGATATTTGGCAGAAAAAGTCGGAATCATAAACATTGGAATTGATGGTATGATGTGTTTTGGTGCATTGTTCTTTGCTGTTTATTCTTCTCCTGTATTAAAAATGAGCACAATAGGACCTGGAATGATTTTTATTCCAATCATTTTAACAATGATTTCTACAACCATTTGTGGTTTGATGCATGCATTTGCAACAATTAAATTAAAGGCAAATCATATTATTTCTGGTACTGCCATTAACTTAATTGGTGTTGCGTTAGCAACATTCTTAAATGCTCCATTAGGATCAAAATTATTTGATGGTTCAACAAGACTGCAATCAGGATTCAATGATTTCTTATATGTTGGTAATTCAATTTATGGCTCATCAATCATTATGTTTCTAATTGTAATCTTGATTACAATTGGTATTTATTTCGTAATGAGTTACACAAAGACCGGATTAAGATATAGAGCGATTGGAGAAAACCCAAATGCAGTTGATTCACAAGGAATCAATGTATTTAAATACCAATATATTGGTACTTTATTATCATCTATGTTAGCTGGATTAGCAGGAGCATTATTTATGTTTAATGTTAAACAATTCTCAGGCAACACTCAAGGATATGGATTCTTAGCATTAGCTATTATGATTGCAGGTGCTTGAAAGATTGAATGAATTTCATTAGCTTCTATATGCTTTGCAATCTTTACTGCTTTATCAACAAGCAGCGTATTGACTAATTTAGGTGTTCCAAGAGCAGTATCATTCAGTTTGCCATATGTAATTACATTGCTTATCTTAATATGTTTTTCTAAATGAATCCATCCACCTAAGCATGAAGGTATTCCGTTTGATAAAGCAGAAAGATAAACATATAATTAATTAGACACATTATGTATAAAGTAATAAAACATCCATTAATTAAAGTTAAACTTTCAGTGATGAGAGATAAAAAAACAAGTTCAAGAGATTTTAGAAGTAATCTTGTTGAATTGACTCAATTCATGGCTTTTGAAGTTACTAAAGATTTAAAAGTTGATTCTACTAAAATTAAAACTCCATTAGCAACAGCTGAAGGATTTAAACTAAAAGATGATGTTGTATTAGTGCCAATCTTAAGAGCAGGACTTGGAATGGTAGATGGTTTTAGAAATATGTTACCATCTGCCCCTGTAGGTTTTATTGGTTTATATCGTGATGAAAAAACTTTAAAGCCAATCAAGTATTATGACAAGATGCCAGATTGTATCAAAGGATCTATTGTTTTATTACTTGATCCAATGTTAGCTACTGGATATTCATCAGCTGCAGCTATTACAATGCTTAAAGCATACAAACCAAAACAAATTAAATTTGTTTGTATTCTTTCATCACCTGAAGGTCTAAAGATTGTTGAAAAAGCTCATCCTGATATAGAAATTTATACAGCTTGTGTAGATAAACAATTAAATGATCAAGGCTATATTGTTCCTGGATTAGGAGATGCAGGTGATAGAATCTTCAAGACAAAATAAACCCAGAAAGAAGATTAAGAAAAGTACAATATTTTTCATATTGTACCTTTTAATATTTATTATTTTGTTAGCAATGGTTGCAACTGAAATTAACGATTCACAACCATATTATTTATGAGCTGTTATATGTTTAATATTGTCAATCATATTTGAATTTATTCATTTCAAATTATTGTCATCATATGCTAACAAATATGTTACTACTACTCCAGCAAAAAGCGTACTAATTTTGAGTTGCATAATTTTATTAAAATTCAGTGCAATTATTGCATCAGCAATATTGTTAAAACACGCTTCATACACTATGTCTTCTAACATATTTTGATTATTGGTTGGGCCTTTCTTATATATAATAATTAATCGTATAACACTAGTTTATTCTAATAATAAATCTAGTAAAAAACAACAAGATGGTAAGAGAAGTTAATGAAGGTAGTTCTGAACTTAACATCGGTGGAAGATTTTTAGCTTTTGATCGTCCACAATTTTTTACTATCTTTGTAGTATTAGCAATTTTAGCAACTTGCATGATTGTTTACTATGTCAAACAGAAAAAATACAAAGTAAATGAAGCACCAAAAGGATTTGTATTACTAGTAGATATGTATGTAGGATACATCAGAAGTTTAGTTATAGAAATCTTAGGTCCTAAGTTTGAAAAACTTACTCCTTACTTTTTATATTTAATGTCTTACATTCTTTTGTCTAACATCATTGGTATTATTGGATTAGAAAACCCAACAAGCTCATTAACTGTTACTTTATCTATGGGTATAGTAACTTGGATTGGTACTCAAGTTGTTGCTTTTAAATACCAAAAATTATCTTATTTAAAAACTTTTACCTTTGGTATTAAAAATAAAAAAGGAAATAAAATTCCTTTAATGATTAATCCATTAGAAGTGATTTCATGTATTACCCCATTAATTTCAATTTCTTGCCGTTTATGAGGTAATATCTTTGCTGGTGGGTTAGTAGTTTCTTTATGATTCTATTTCTTAGGATATGTTTCTCAGAACGTTCCTGCATTAGCTATGTTTAATTTATTAGCTGGATTAACAGTAGCTCCAATTCATTTATATTTCGATCTTTTATGTGGTTGCATTCAAGCGTTAGTATTTACATTACTAACAATGGTTTATTGAACACTTGCAAAAGGTGAAGAAGCCGTTGAACAATCTGAATCAAATGTAGTTGTTATTGATAAAAAACAACCAGTCGTTAATAAACAAGTATTGGTTAAATAGATTCACTAAGTCAAAAAGTGTTCTATTTTCCAAAGTTTATAATAATATAGAATTATGAACAAAAAAATAATCAAATCAATAGTAAGTATTACTTGTGGTTTAGGAATAACTTTGTCCATTCCTTTTGCGTCTACAAGTTGCAAAAATTTTAAAAAAATTGGTGAAAATTGAATTTGCTCAGTTAGTGATAATATCTTGTATCAATATAGATCAATAGACTCTTCTGATACAGAATGAAAGGAATCAGAAGAAAAAACTTTTTATTTCGGAGAGCACACTTTTGATAAAGAGTATCGAAAACTTTTTAGTTTAGAATCTCAAAATGGTCTAAATGTTTCATTTTCTGATATTTGTTTTCATGTTAAAATGCAGTTACCTGAACAATTTGATATCCCAGGTGGTACATTTGATTTTACAACAAATGATATCTGATTGATCAATGAACCATCTGCAGCAACTGATCCTTTTTTGGGTTTTGATATTTCATTATCACAAGCTACGAAAAGTCTTGATATCGGTTTGTCAAATTACCCAAAATTTAGTCAATTGCTAAGTAGTTGATCTGGAAGTGTTTATGAAGGAAAACAATATGTATACTTAGCTGGAACTAATATTGTTCTTACTGTAGGTCTTGAAATTTGCGACGAAAACGGTTATTGACACACAATTGTTTCAGATAAAAACACACAAGAACCATTATTACTTGATTACACATTTAAAATTTTTTAATTTTTTCTGTTAACTTACAGCAATAACTTTTTCTAATCGAAAAACTAACTTTCGATGAAGTTTACTATTAACTTTTTTATTTGCTAATAGATATAAGGTTTCTTATATTAATTTTTTACTTATTACTATAATAATATATATTATTTATTAGGAGAAAACATGTCAGAAATAATCGAAGCTTTAAATAGCGTTTCAGCAGTAGCTGCTGAACAATCTGATAAATTAGGTGCTTTTATTGGTGCTGGTTTATCAATGTTAGGTGGTTTAGGTACTGGTATTGGACAAGGTTTTGCTGCAGGTAAAGCCTCTGAAGCAGTAGCTAGAAACCCAGAAGCAGAAGGAAAGATTCGTACAATGATGATTGTAGGTTGTGCGATTGCAGAAACTGCTGCTATTTATTCATTAATTATTGCAATTTTATTAATTTTCGTTGCTAAGTAAACCGTGAGTAACCAAGCATTAAAGAAAATATTAATCATTTTAAGTGGAGCATTTGTTGCTCTACCTTTTTCTTTTTGCTTGACAGGATGTGCTCCAATTAAGGCAGATGACGTTTTAAATGCTATCTTTCCAAATTTATGGGTCTTCTTAGCACATTTATTTGCTACTTTAGTATTACTTGCGTTATGTGTTTGATTGGTTTGAAAACCATCAAAAGAAACATTAAGAAAACGCAATGAATATATTCAAGATCAAATAAAACAAGCAGAAGACACTAGAAAAGAAGCATTAAAGAAATTAGCAGAAGCTGAAAAAGAAAAAGTTAATGCTCATGTACAAGCACAAAACATTATTAGTGTTGCTAACAATCAAGCTTATCAATTAAAAGATAAGATTGAATCAGAAGCGCGTAATAATGCTAAGAAAATTACAGAAGATGCTGTAAATGATTCAATTAAAATTAAAGAAGATATTTATTCAAGAATGAATAAAGAAATCTTAGATATTGCTTTTGATGCATCAAGTTCTTTGTTAAAGAAGAAAGTAACAAGAAAAGACTCAGATGAATTTGTTAATGATTTCATTAAACAAGTTAAAGAAAATAAAGGAGATAAAGAATAATGAATATTAGCTTTATTTACTCTTATAGCTCTTTTCTATTTGAAACCGCTACTAAAGAAAAGAAAATAAAACAATATGCAAAGCAAGTAACTTTTCTTTTAAGTGTTATTCATCAAACAGAACTTGTTTCTTTTTTAAGTAATTTATCAATTGAAAAAGAAGTTCGTAAACAACAGTTTAAATTAATGTTTAATAAGAAATTAGACACGATGTTAATTTATTTTGTTTGAACTATTATTGATTTTAACCGTTCTAATTACTTAGAAAAGATTCTTTTGAGTTTCTTGTCTATCTATGATGATTACTACGGAATAAACTTTGCTAAAGTTTATTCTGTGTATCCATTATCAGAAAAGCAATTAAATAAAATTAAAAAAGCCTTAGAACAAAAATATCATTCAAAAGTTATTTTACAAAACGAAATTGATCCATCAATTATTGGTGGGATTAAAGTGGAATCTAAGAGATTATCTATTGATAACACATTTAAAAAGAAATTGGATGTTATTAAACAAAAGTGTGTATCACCAATTCAACAAAGGAGTTAGTTTATGAGTAATAGTGATAAATTTTCTACAACAATAAAAGCTAGAATTAATAAATATTCTTCAAAAGCAACTTTTGAAGAAGAAGGTAAAGTTATTTCTGTAGGTGATGGTATTGCCTATGTTTCAGGTTTAACCAACTTAATGCTAAACGAGTTAGTAAGATTTGAAAATGGATCATATGGAATGGCTCTTAACCTTGAAACTGACTTTGTTGGTGTTGTTATGTTAGGAGAATACAAAGACATTAAAGAAGATTCTCCTGTTAAAAGAACAAAAACTGTAGTGAGTGTTCCAGTAGGAGATTCATTAATTGGTAGAATTGTAAACCCAATTGGTGAACCAATTGATGGCAAAGGAAAGGTTTCTTCGAATAAATTTGAACCAATTGAAAAGATTGCACCTGGTGTTATGGCAAGACAATCTGTTGATCAATCTTTATCAACTGGAATCTTGTCTATTGATTCAATGTTTCCAATTGGTCGTGGACAACGTGAATTAATTATTGGTGATAGACAAACTGGTAAAACAACAGTTGCTTTAGACACTATTCTTAATCAAAAAGGTAAAAATGTATATTGTGTTTATGTTGCTATTGGTCAAAAGAATTCTTCTGTTGCCCAATTAGCAAGAACTTTAAATGCGCATGATGCAATGAAATATACAACAATTGTTTCTGCTACTGCATCAGATTTGCCAGCTCTTAAATACATTGCACCTTATACAGGTGTAACAATTGCTGAAGAATGAATGCGTCAAGGTAAAGATGTATTAATTGTTTATGATGATTTATCTAAACACGCAGTTGCATATAGAACAATTTCATTATTACTTAGACGTCCACCAGGCCGTGAAGCTTATCCAGGCGATGTATTCTATCTACACTCACGTTTACTAGAACGTGCAGGAAGAATGAATAAAGAAAATGGTGGTGGTTCAATTACTGCATTACCAATTATTGAAACACAAGCTGGTGACATCTCAGCGTACATTCCTACAAATGTAATTTCAATTACTGACGGACAATTGTTTATGGAAACATCTATGTTTAATGCTGGTCAAAGACCAGCAATTAGTGCGGGATTATCTGTATCACGTGTTGGATCAGCTGCTCAAATTAAAGCTGTTAAACAAATGTCAGGTTCATTAAAACTTGAATTAGCACAATATTCAGAATTAAATGCATTTAGCCAATTTGGAAGTGATTTAGATGCTGAAACTAAACGTGTATTGGAACATGGTGCTAGAATCATGGAAATGATTAAACAACCACAAAACCAACCATATGATCAAATAGATGAAGCAATCTTGTTGTTTGCTATCAAATATAGATTCATTAAATGAATCCCTGTTGAAAGTATCTCTCAATTTAAACAAGATACTATTAGTCATTTTAAAAAATTAGCAATTAGAGCTACTCTTGAAAAGAATAAAGCTTTTGATGATAATTTAATTGAACAATTTAAAGTTGAATTCAGTAAGTTCTTAAAATCATACATTACAAGTTTTAAAAATTATGATATTTGTAAATATGGTAAACCAACTGAATTAGATTACAAACCTGCAAAGGTTGCTAGTAAAGTTGAAAATCCAAAACAAGAAGTAAAACAACTAAAACCAACCAAATCTTCTAAAAAGAAAACTAAATAACAATGCAAACATTAGAGTCAATTAAGAAGAGAATTAAATCTGTGAAGACAACTTCAAAGATTACAGGAGCAATGAAGTTAATTGCTACTGCTAACATTCATAAACAATCAAAGGAATTCCAAATGATTGCTTCTTATTGTCATGACTTCTATGAGATTATTAAGCCACTTGCTAATGCAAGCAATTTAGTTTATAAAAAAGAACTTGAAGCTAATAATGATAAAGGCACACTTTATGTTTTAGTTTCTTCATCATTAGGTTTATGTGGAGCATTTAATATTAACGTAGCTAAATTTGTTATTGAACGTTTAAAACCTAATGATAAAGTCATTGTTATTGGTAAAAAGGGATATTCTTATTTAAAATCTCATGGATATGAAAATAAAATTTTATATTGTATTGAAGTATCAGATAAGAATTTAAATTATCTTGAAATTCTTCCTTTAAGTGGAATAGTAATGGAATTATTTCAAACAAAACAATTTTGTCATGTTAAATTAGTTTACACAAAATTCTTGAATTCTATGACATTTAATCCTGTCGAAATCAATGTATTACCATTTGACACTGAATTGTTTAAAGATGATCAATCAAAAGATAAGTTTATTACTGCTCTTGATTTAGTAAATGAAAAGAAACAAGAGATTGAATATGAATCATCAAAAAGATCGATATTGGATGCAGTAATGCCTTCTTATGTAGCAACATTAATTTTTGCTTCAATTATAGAATCGAGATTATGTGAAAGCGGCTCAAGAAGAAACGCGATGGATACAGCTACTAAGAATGCAAAAGAATTAATTGATTCTCTATTGTTACAATACAATAGAGCAAGACAAGAAAAAATTACTCAAGAAATAAATGAAATTGTTGCAGGAGGTACAAATGAGTAAAAAAACTAAAACAACAAAAACTACAAGTAAAACAATCAAATTTGACCCTAAGAAAAACGGTCGAATTGTTGAGGTTTTAGGTTCAGTAGTTAACGTTAGATTCACACCTAACAATTTGCCTAAAATTTATGATGCGTTAACTGTAATGATTGACAAAGAGAAGTTGGTTCTTGAAGTTTCTCAAGTAGCGGGTGATGATGTAGTTAAATGTATTGCTATGGGTTCTACAAACGGTCTAAGAAGAGGTGACATTGTTACTGCTACTGGTAGCCCAATTAAAGCTCCAGTAGGTAAAGGCGTCTTAGGTAGAATGTTTAATGTTATTGGTGAACCAATAGACAATAGACCAATGCCTAAGAGTGAAATTTCTTTTGATCCTATTCACCGTTTACCTCCTACATTTGCTGAACAAGCAACAACAACTGAAATTTTAGAAACAGGTATTAAAGTTATTGACTTATTAATTCCATATGTTAAAGGTGGAAAAATTGGTTTATTTGGTGGTGCAGGTGTTGGTAAAACTGTATTAGTACAAGAATTAATTAACAACATCGCCAAAGGTCACGGTGGTATTTCTGTATTTGCCGGTGTGGGTGAACGTACTCGTGAAGGTAATGACCTTTATTATGAAATGAAAAACGCTGAAGTTATTAATAAAACAGCTTTAGTTTTTGGACAAATGAATGAACCTCCTGGTGCTAGAATGAGAGTTGCTTTAACTGCTCTTACAATGGCTGAATATTTTAGAGATAAACAAAAGCAAGATGTTTTATTATTCATTGATAACATCTTTAGATTTACCCAAGCTGGTAGTGAGGTATCTGCTTTATTAGGGCGTATGCCATCAGCTGCTGGTTATCAACCAACTCTTGATTATGAAATGGGTCAATTGCAAGAAAGAATTACTTCTACTAAGAATGGATCTATTACATCAATTCAAGCTGTATATGTACCAGCTGATGACTTAACTGACCCTGCTCCTGCTACAACATTTACTCACCTAGATGCTAAAACAGTATTAGACCGTAAGATTGCAGCACTTGGTATTTATCCTGCTATTAACCCACTTGAATCTAACTCAAGATTATTAGATCCAAATATAGTTGGCATTGAACACTATAAAGTAGCTCGTGCTGTTCAAGAAATTCTTCAAAAGTATGAAGAATTACAAGATATTATTGCAATTTTGGGTATGGATGAACTTTCTGAAGACGATAAGTTAATTGTTAACCGTGCAAGAAAAATTAGAAACTTCTTATCACAACCATTCTTTGTTGGTGAAAAATTCACAGGATATAAAGGTGCATATGTGAAGGTGGCTGACACTATTAGAAGTTTTAAAGAAATTATTGATGGTAAGTGCGATAACATTAATGAACAACACTTTATGTTTGCATCAACAATTGATGAAGTAAGGTCAAGAGCTGGTAAAAAATAATGGCATATAGCAGATTTAAACTAAAAATCAATACTCCTGAAGGCGTCTTCTTTGAAGATGATATTTTACAAATTGAATTAAAGACATCAACAGGTTATATTGGTATTTTAGCTAATCATGCTCCATTGATAGGTGCTATAGTTCCTTCTGTTTGTTATATTCGTGACATTAGAAATAATAGGGTTTCTGCTGTAATTAATGGTGGAATGTTTTACACCAATAATAATGAAATTAACATTATTACTGACTTCTTTGATTTTTCAAATAAAGTTAATGAATCAGTTATTGCAAAAAGAGAAGAAAGAATTAAACAAGCAATTAATAATAAAACTTTTTCAGGTCAACAAGTTGTTGAAAAAATTCAAACTAAATTACAAAAAGAACTAAATACTCTTAGAAAGATTATTAAGGATTAATAACATTAATAATATAATATTAATGTTATGAAGTTTAATAAAACGGTTCTATCTTTTTTAACATCATCTGCATCCTTTTGTTTATTAACCCCGGCAATTACTACAAACATTAACTCTTCAAAAACAATTTGTAGTTCTAATACTGATTTTAAAGCCGACGCTACTTTAACTCCCCCATCTTTAAAAGATGATGATTTAATTAAAAATTATTTTGCTCCTATTTACCCAAATACAGCAAAAGAATTTATCGATCCATCTATTGATGGTTTTAGAAAATACTTTCCTGAATTAATTAGAAAAACTGATGAAGGAGAATTAACTTCAATTAGTTTTAAACAATTATTTATTTCAGACACAATCGCTACTCCGATTGCAAAACAAGCGAATTCTCAAATTGATGATGCTGTTTTAGAATACAATGCACAAACAAACAAATGAACTAATAAACTTTCAACCATTGATAAACTTGACTTAAGTCATTTGTTTACTAATGATACATCTGGTAATTCTCCAGAACAATTATTAGCTGCTGTTTTTTTAAATCCATATTTATATGATGATGCCGGTGTGGGTTATGAATCATCTTTCATTAATCTTAATAGAATTAACTTAAATGATAATGGCTTAACATCTATTCCAGAAAATACATTTTATAACATTATTAAGAATTCTAAAGCATCTGCTAATTCTATTAAATTTGATTTAGATAATAATTATCTATCATGCATTGCTTCATCACAATTTGTTAATGGATCTTTGCCAGCTGATAAATCTACATGAACATTTTCAATTGATTTAGATAACAATAAGTTAACTAGTCAAGATATTACAAATATTGAAAATGAATTTAAAAATATTGGTTCATTTACAATTGAGGGTAATGTAACTACAACTTATCATTTTTTTACTCAACCCGATGCACAAAATAAATACTTTTTCCTAAATTTTTTACAAAGAACATACAAGAGTTCTGAATTATGACCATCAATGCTAACAAAAACTAGCAAAGATGAAACTAATAATGTAATTAGCAAATTAGCAGCTGAAATTGATAAATTAAATTTATATAATCAACCATTATCAAATAACTTAGATAAAATTCAAATTTCAGGTAATGATTTTTCGGGTAATTTTGAAATTACTATTAAATCTGAAAAAATCAACAATTTGAATGGTATTGTGTCAAATTATGATGATTATGTTGAAGAATGCCAATTAAATTCAATAGCAATTCCATTAATCATATTTATCGTTATCCTGATTGCAGGATGTTGTTTCTTATATAACAGAATCCATAAAATTAAAAGTAAAAAATAAAAACCACAATCATTTGTGGTTTTTTAATTATAAATGGTGCCGACTATCGGAATCGAACCAACAACCTACTGATTACAAGTCAGTTGCTCTGCCTGTTGAGCTAAGTCGGCATTTAATATCTCTATTATATATATAATACACAAATTTACAAACAACAATATAGATTCTAATATAATATTTATCATTATGGGAAAAGCAAAAGTTAATAAAACCTCATGTATAGGATGTGGCGCTTGTGTAGCATCTTGCCCACATGCAGCAATTTCAATTGGTCCAGACGGCAAAGCTGTTGTTGACCAAAGTAGATGTGTTGGTTGCAAAACTTGTGAAAGTGTTTGCCCAATAAGTGCAATTTGTGTTCAAGAATAACACAAAATATATAGGTCATAGAGGATTACCAAGTGATCCGAATGTATTAGAAAATACATTCGAATCTTTTTTGTTAGCAGCAAAAACTGATTTAGATGGGATAGAAACAGACATTTGACCAACTAAAGATCAACAATTTGTTTGTGTTCATGACTCTAGACCATTTAAGCATTCAATTAGAAAAGTATTTAACTTTACTTGAAAAGAAATTCAAAGTAAACAACTTAATGGATCTAGAAATTATCCTAGAGATAATCCAGGAAGTTTTACTCCTGAAAATAAAGATATTAAATTTTTCCCTTGTCATTTTGAAGATTATTTAAAAATCTGTAAAAACTATAAAAAAATAGCTTTTATTGAGATTAAAAATTGCTCTTCCTGTCATTTATGAACAAAAGAAACAATTGACAAAATGTATGCAAACATTATTAATTCTGGTATTCCAATGAATAAAGTTTATCTAATTTCATTAGATAATGACTTGTTGTTTAAAATAAAAAATTTACATAATGATTTACAAATAATGGCTATTATTGATCCAAAAAACAAGAAAGTTATTTATCGTAATTTTGAATTCTTTTTAGAAAGAAGAATTTCAATTGATATTGGTGATTTTGATTCACCAAGCACTAGAGATTGAGGAATCAAAA
>CASPLF010000012.1 GCA_949422915.1 uncultured Mycoplasmatales bacterium | reverse complement strand
TTAAATTAACAAAGTAAACTAAAAAATTGAAATCTTTAATTAAGAAATAAACAATTGAAGGAATAAAAGATAATATTGAAAATATCAAAATTAATTTTAATTTTAACCTGTTATATCATGCATATACAAACGGTATTGTTAATAAGAGAATATAAATGGCATCTTTAAAAATTGTTAGCATGATAATTACTGCTAACATCAGTAAAAATAAAAAATGATAATTCTTTTTTAACCTCTTGTCAATCATTTATTTATTAATTTTTAATTAATATAAAATAAAACCAGGAAAAACCTTTCCTAGTTTTGTATGAAATTTTTTCAAAAATTTTTTAATTAATTTCCAAAATTTTTCAAAATGCTTTGCGGGTTTTTCCCTTTTTTTAGCATTGAACCTATTTGGTCCATCTTTTTCTTAGATTGTTCAAATTCATTTAACATTTTATTTAATTCATCAGGTTTTCTACCTGAACCTTTAATAATTCTTGTTCTTCTAGATAATGAACGACGAATTAAAGATGGGTTTCTTCTTTCTTTTAATGTCATTGAATTCATTAATATCTTCCAGACCCTCATCTTTTCTTCAGCAGCATTTATTTGACTTTCAGAAATTTTAGCGGTTCCTGGCATCATTTTCATAACAGAATCTAATGAACCTAATTTATTCATCTGTTGAACTTGTCATAACAAGTCCTCAAGATCCATTTTTCCTGATAGCATTCTTAAAATAGTTTTCTTCCCTCTATCTTCATCGATGACATCAGAAGCTTTTTCAGCTAAAGTCATAATATCACCTAAACCTAAAATTCTATCTGCCATTCTTTCAGGATAGAATAAATCTATTGAACCTACTTTTTCACCAACACCAGTCATTTTAATAGGAACATTTAATAAAGATGCTAAAGATAAAGCAACACCAGCTTTAGCATCTGAATCTAATTTTGTAATAATAATTCCTGTTAAATTTAATTTGTTATTAAATTCTTGAGCAACGTTAATCATGTCTTGCCCACTCATAGCATCAACTACTAATAAAATATCTGTTGGATTTATTGTCTTTTTAAGATCAATTAATTCTTGAATTAATTTTTCATCAGTTTGTAATCTACCAGCAGTATCAAAAACAATAAAATCATTACCATTGTTCTTAGCTAATTCAAGTGCTTCAATTGCAGTTTGTCTTGGGTTTTGAGTTCCATGATCATAGAAATCAACTTTAATTTCATCAGCTAATTGTTTTAATTGATCAATAGCACCTGGTCTATAAATATCTAAACCAACCATTAAAGGTTTAACAGCGTTTTTATTTCTGAAATAATTAGATAATTTTGCAGCTGTTGTTGTTTTACCAGAACCTTGTAAACCAACCATCATAATTTTTGTAGGTTTTCCAAGATTTATTGGTTTTTGTTCTTTACCTAGTATTTCAATTAATTCTTTTTTAATAACATTTAATAAGAATTGTTCAGGATCTGTTTTTGAATCTATAACTTTATCTACTACTTTAGATTTAATACTTTTAATAAAGTTTTTAACAACAATTAATGAAACATCAGAATCCATCAAAACAATTCTGATTTGTTTTAAAACCTCAGCAACATCTTCTTCAGTAATTGTGTTGTTGATAAGTTTTTTCTTCATGTGCTTAAGCACAATGGAACTAATTTTTGTATTTAGCATATTAGTTTCAATTAATTAAGAAGTAGTTCTTCTTCCCCTTTTTAATGTATGAAAATTTATTGTCAATTGAGTTTTCTTTATCAACATTAAAATTAATATCTTCAATTAATTGTCCATTAATTGAAATAGATTTTGATTGAACTAAAGTTCTTGCATTTGACTTAGAAGGGCAAACTCCTAATTCAACTAATACATCAAGAATATTAGTTGATTTATTTAATGTAATTGAAGGAGTACTAGATAAAGCATCGTATAGATCATTGTGAGACAATGAAGTGATTTCTCCTAAAAATAATTTAGCAGAAATTTCTTCACATTTAGTTGCTACATCTTGTCCATGAATATCTTTTACAATTTCAAAAGCAAGTCTCTTTTGCGCTGCTTTTTTAAATGGTGCTTCATTATGAGCATTCATAATTGAATTAATTTCATCAACAGAAACAAATGTTAAAGCAAGCAAAAGTTTTTTAACGTCTGCATCTGTTTGATTAACTAGGAATTGGTACATTTGATAAGGAGAAGTAATTGAAGAATCTAAATAGATTGCTCCTTTTTCTGACTTACCAAATTTAGTACCATCTTCTTTAGTTAATAAATTAATTGTTAAACCAAGGGCATTATTGTCATCACCACAAACTTTTCTAATCATTTGAATACCTGTGGTAATGTTTCCTCATTGATCGCTACCGCCAATTTGCATTCAAACATTATGATTCTTGTATAAATTTAAGAAATCGTAACCTTGAATAAGGTTATATGAGAATTCAGCATATGAGATACCAGACTCTAATCTACCTTTAATAATTTCTTTTTCCAATAAATAATTAACATTAATTAATTTACCAACATCTCTTAGAAATTGCAAGATGTTCATGTCTTTGTAAAAGTCATAGTTGTTAACTATTTCACAATCAAATAAACTTTTAATTTGATTCGTTAAACATTCTATGTTATTTTTAATAACATCTAATGGTAATACTTTTCTTTCTGCTTTTTTACCTGATGGATCGCCGATTAATCCTGTTGCTCCACCAATTAAAATGTATGGTTTAAAACCAGCTTTTGCTAATCTATTAATGGTAATTAATGTGTAATAATTACCTAAATGCATAGATTTAAATGAAGGGTCTACACCGACATAAACACTAGGTTTATTCTTAATAAACTCTTCTAATTTCTTTTCGTTAGTGATATTGTTGATAACATTTCTTTGTTTCAACTCATCAAAGATAGTCATGCTTATAAATATTATATTTTAGTTATTTAGATAGTTTTAATAATTTCATCTAAAATGATTGCAAAATCACTTCATGGGTTCTTTTCAAGAAAGATTCTTGAAGTTTTTAAATTTTTATTTAATTGGTTGTTATATGGAATTACATAAACTAAAGTTTTAAATGTTTTTCTTAAAGTTAATAAATTTGATAAATGAATTGAGTTGTTTTTATCATAACCATTAAGAATAATACAAGAAAGTTTAGGGTGTGCTTCACCAGAAGAATTTTTGATAAAAGATAAATCTTTTAATACTTGATCTGAATTAAAATGATTAGCATTGTAAATCAAAATAACATCTGTTGAAATCGATAATATTAGTTGATTGTAATTGATATCAACTAATGATGATTCAATAAAACAATATGCTTTCTTTTTTGAAACATAGTTAACATTCTTAAGAAACAATTTCTTTTTTGCAATTAGATCTTTTTCACGTTTAATGTTTTTATCAGCATTAACATAATATACAGATAAATTCTTATTTATCTTTTCTTGTGATTCAATACTAGGAGACTGAGAAATAATAACAGTGTTATTTGATTTTGATGAAATTTTAAGTGCTAGATTATAAATTAGTGTATTCTTTCCAACCTCTGCTTGGTCACTGTAAATAAAAACCTTTTTCATACTTATGCATTCTTAATAATCTTTGTTCATTCCCTAGGATAAACATGATTAGTTTTTTTATTTTTCTTAAAAATTAAAACATTATGGATTACATCATTTAATGATGTAAATGTTAATATTTCTTTTGATACATCTAATGCAGACATTAGTTGATTTAGTCCATTCGTTTCATTTTTATAGTTAACAGACTTTGGAACAATTATTTGCCCACCCACTTTTGCATAAGGGGTTGATAATTCTAACATTACTTTAATACTAGCAACAGCTCGTGAAGTTACTAAATCAAACATTTCTCTTTCATTTGGTCTAATTATTTCTGCACGCTTAGTAATTACTTTAACATTTTTTAAATCCAATTCTTTGATTAATTCATTTAAAAAAATAGTCTTTTTGTTATTTGATTCAATAATAGTTAAGTTTATGTGTGGGTATAAGATTTTTAAAACAATTCCCGGAATTCCACTACCACTGCCTATGTCTAATAAAGAATTGATTTTACTAAAATCAACTGTTTTGTAGGGAATGATTGATTCATAAAAATACGAACCATATATTTTTGCTTCATCATCTAATCTAGTTAAGTTAACTTTTTTATTGTATTCTCTTAAAAAAACTTTGTATAGTTCTATTTGATTGATTCAATTTGAATCAATGTCTTTGAATACATCAGTAACACTTTTAATAAACTCTTCTTTATTCATTATCTAAATAATACTTGATTGCAACTAAATCTGTTAAATTAATTCCACTAATTCTTTGAGCTTGTCCTAAAGTTAAAGGCCTAATTCTATTTAATTTATCAATTGCTTCTAATGATAAATGTTTTACTGCTTTAAAATCTTTGATTTTAGAGATATCAATTAATTCATATTGATTAGCTCGATCAATATATTTATTTTGATTTTTAATATAACCTTCAAATTTTACTTTAATTTCTATTTTTTTAATTGAATTTAAAGTTAAATTTTTTAACTGGTTTGGTTTTAAAATTTGTTTTAATTTAACTTCAGGACGTTTCAAAAGATCATAAAGATTGTGACTACTGTTTCCAAACTTCTTAGATAAACCTTTGATATAACTTAATTTATGTGATTTTAAAAAACTAATAGTTTTTTTAATTAACTTATCTTGAGTTAAATAAAGGTTATAGTGTTTTTTGTTTATTAAACCAACCTTGTAACCATACTTAATTAATCTATCATCAGCGTTATCATTTCTTAGCAATAGTCTATGCTCAGCACGACTTGTTAACAAACGATATGGATCATTAACACCTTTTGTAACAATGTCATCAATTAAAACTCCAATATAAGCTTCATTCCTTTTAAGGATTAATGGTTTTTTATTTTTTAAAGAATTAATGGCATTAATTCCTGCAATTAATCCTTGGCAAGCTGCTTCTTCATAACCACTTGTACCATTAACTTGTCCTGCAAAGTATAAACCTTTGATTAATTTTGATTCTAATGATGGTCATAATTCTCTTGCATCAATTGCATCATACTCAATTGCATAAGCATACTTTTTAAATTTAGCACGCTTTAATCCAACTATTGAATGAACGAATTTCTCTTGAACATCTTTTGGCAAAGATGTAGAAAGTCCTTGTAAATACATGGTATCTAAGCTCATAGACTCTGGTTCAATAAATACTTGATGTCTAGGTTTATCAGCAAATCTAACAATTTTATCTTCAATACTTGGACAATATCTTGGTCCTACTCCATGAATTTGTCCAGAATACATTGCAGATTTATGAATGTTTTCTTTAATTATTTTATGTGTTTGTGCATTAGTGTATGTTAAAAAACAAACTTGTTGTTTGTTTAATGGGACATAACGTGGATGAAAATGTGAAAAACAGTATTTACCTTTAGTGCCTGTTTCAATTTGCATTTCATCATAATCAATAGAATCTTTATAGATTCTAGGGGGAGTTCCTGTTTTTAATCTAATAATTGTGAACCCTAAATCTTTTAGTTGAGCAGATAATGTTTCACTACGTTTGTGATGATTAGGCCCCTCTGATTGTTTTATATCACCAATATGAGTAATGGCCTTCATGTAAGTCCCTGAAGTAATAATTACTTTAGAACAACTAAAATTTTTATTTGTAGTTTTTACACCAACAACTTTTTTGTTTTCAATAATTAATTCTTTGACTTCAGTTTCTAACAAAGTTAAATATTTGTTCTTTTTAATTTGATTGATAAATCAGTTGTGATAACTAATTTTATCAATTTGAGCACGTAGTGCTCATACACCAGCTCCTTTAGAACTGTTTAATAATTTCATTTGCAATTGGTTAGCGTCTGTTGCAATTCCTTGCATTCCACCCAAAGCATCTATTTCTCTAGTAACCACTCCTTTAGCTGGTCCACCAATTGAAGGATTACAAGGAGTTTCAGCAACTGAATCAGCTGAAAGAGTACACATTAATGTTTTGTAACCTAAATTCGCACAAGCAAAAGCCGCTTCTGTACCAGCGTGTCCTGCACCAATTACAATAACATCAAAATCATTTTTCATATGATGTTATTAATTATATATTTTTAGAAATATATACTATTTGAATAATTTAGCAATGTCTGCTTTTGCTTTTGATGTATTAAGAGCTAAAGTAGTTTTATCTTTAGCATATAAATTGTAATAAACTTTAAATTTAGGTTCAGTACCACTAACTCTAAATCTAATTCAGCTCTTGTCACTTAACATTCAATCTAAGCAATCACCTTTGGTATTTCAAACAACTTTAGTAATTTTGTAATTACCAACTTTCTTTAATTTAGTTGTTTTTAATTGTTCAAGTCTTTTTTGAACAACTGGTTTTCAATCTAAAATTCCAAAGAAATTATATGAGACTGTTTCTCCATATCAGTAACCAAATTCAGGATAAATGATTTCTTCTAAAATATCAATGAAATCCATGCCTTTATCTAAATATTTTGTATAGATTTCTAATGCAGCAGCACTTGCTGTAAACGAATCTTTATCACGATTAAGAGTAGTATTTAATGCACCTATTGCTTCTTCAAAAGCAACTACAAATTGTTCTTTATTACCAATCTTGGTAATAACATTACCCATTCATTTAAAACCGGTACCTGTACGATAAACTTTTGCCTTAAACTTTTTAGCAATATTATCAATTAAATCAGTTGATACATAAGAAGACACTATATAAGGAGTTTTAGTAAACTTCTTATTTGATAAAATGTATCAACTATATAGAATACCCATTTGGTTACCAGTCATAAGAGTTCATTTACCATTATGATTAATCATCACAGCCATTCTATCTGCATCAGGATCAATACCAATACAAATTTTAGATTTGTATTTATTAGCATATTTAATTGATAATTTAAATGAATCAGCAAATTCAGGGTTTGAACTTGGTGAATTTGTAAACATCGGATCTGAATAACATTGTTCCTTTACAGGAATAACATTAAAACCTAAAGATTTCAAAAATTTAGGTAATAATTTACAGCTAGTACCGTGATGTCCTGTAAAAATAATCGGGAAGCTCTTTTTTTGTTTAATGATCTTTTGGTCAACAATTGCACATTTAGCTTTTGTTAAATATGAATCAACAACACTTTGACTAATAGAGCAAATATTTTTAATATTTGGCTTATATTTAATATCTAAAATTTTAGATGGAGCTGGCATTAATTTTTCAATTTGTTTAGCAACATCTGGAAGAATTTGTCCACCATCTGGGTTGTATGCTTTGAATCCATTGTAATCTTTTGGATTATGACTAGCTGTAATGATAATACCACCGCATGCTTTTAATTCTCTAATAGCATAAGAGATAATCGGAGTAGGCATTAATTCATTATTTTTAAACATGTATGCTTTAATACCAAAACTTGATAATACTTCAGCACATAACTTTGAATATTCAATTGAACCAATTCTGTTATCATGTCCAATAACAACTTTTAAATTCTTTTTAAATTTATTCTTGATAAATTTACCATATGCATAAGCTAATTGGGCATAAGTAAATTTATTAAATTGTTTAGTACCAGGACCAAGTGTTGCTCTGATTCCGGCTGTACCAAATCTCATAAGTGAGTCATCAAAAAAGATGTCTAATTCTTTTTTAGACATTTTTCTAATAATGTTTTTATCTTTTGTTGATATTTTTGATGAGTTTAATCAAAGATGAGATAAATTATTTTTTGGCATTGTCTAACTCCTTCTTAGAAAAACTAACTGGTAATAAATCAGAAAATTTATAAGTAATTTTTTTACCAACAAAAGAATAAACAATAACTGGTGCATTAGCATCAAAAAATTCAGACATTACTTGCAAGCATACAGCACATGGAATAACATCATCTTTTTTAGAAGAAGAAATTAGATATAATTTCTTGAATTTTTTAGATCCATGTACTTGGGCATTAAAGATTGCTGCTCTTTCAGCACAAACAGTTGCTGAATAAGAAGCATTTTCAATGTTATTACCAAAGAATAATCCTTTATCTGTTTTAATAGCAGCAGCTGTTTTGAATTTAGAATAAGGAGAATAAGAATTCTTTAATTGTTGTTTTAATTGTGAATAAATTTTATCAGTCATACTATTTTATTACCTTTACTATAACAGGAAGCTCTTTAAACTTACTATTAGAGTATAAAATGTTCTTTTTAAATTTTTCAATTAATAATGAATTAATTTTTTTAGAAGAATAAAGAGTCGCAATTGTTTCGCCTTTATTAACTTTTTCATTAATTATCTTATTTAAAAAAACTCCTGCTTGGAAATCAATTGGCGCTCCTTTCACTTCTCTTCCAGCACCTAGTAGGAATGATATCATTCCTACTTCTCTAGCAGATTTATATTTAACATATCCAGATTTATCAGCTTTAATTTCTAAAGAATATTTAGGTTTAAAAAATTTATTTTTACAAACTTCATTAGCATTTGCGTGTTGAGAAGATATTCATTTTTTAAATACTTCTAATGCTTTTTTAGAATTGATCACTTCATCAATGTTTTCATAAGCTTCTTTTTTATTCTTGCAAATCTTAGTAGCTATTAAGATATCACTTGAAAATTCATAAATTAATTCTTTAACATCTTTTGATTCTGGTTTTCCATCGAGAAATTCGATGGTAGTTTTCATTTCAATGCAGTTACCAATTGAACGACCTAAAGGTTGATTCATATTAGTGATATGAACAATAGATTTTCTATTGAATTTTTTAAGAATTGAAATTAAAATTTTACCTAACTTAAATGCTTTATCATAGGTTTCACAAAAACCACCATCACCAACTTTTACATCTATGAAGATGTAATCAGTTCCCATTGCTACTTTTTTAGAAGCGATTGAAGAAGCAATTAACGGTAATGAATCAACTGTGCTTGTAGCGTTTCTTAATGCATAAATTTTTTTATCAGCTGGTACAATGTCGTCTGTTTGACTAGCAATAAAAATTCCATTATCTTTAAGAAGTTTTTTACATTGTTGTAATGTTAAATTAGTATTAACTCCAATTGAATTTAATTTATCAATTGTACCACCTGTATGCCCTAATCCAGGACCTGACATCTTAGCAACTTTCAACCCGCAAGCAGCTAATATAGGACCAATGATAACAGATACTTTATCGCCTACTCCACCAGTAGAATGTTTATCAATTTTAATTCCTTTAATCGATGAAAAGTCAACTGTATTACCAGAATGCAACATTGAGTTTGTTAATCAATATGTTTGTTCCAATCCAATATTATTAATATTGATAGCCATAATAAAAGCGGCAAATTGATAATCTGGAATTTTATCGTTTACATATTGATTAATAGCAAATTCAACTTCCTCTTTTGTTAGAGGTTTTTTAGTTCTTTGCTTTTCAATAATGTCAAGGAAATTCATTATTTAATTAAATCCACTCCTCTACTTGTTCCGATTCTGTCTGCTCCTAATTTAACAAAACGAACTAAGTCGTCATAAGTTCTTACTCCGCCGGCTGCTTTTACTTTCTTGTTTTTATTTGTATATTTTCTTAGTAATTCAACATCATGTGCATTAGCGCCTGCTGTAGAAAAGCCTGTCGAAGTTTTTATAAAATCAGCTTTTGATTTATTAATGCATTTGCATGCATCAATTTTTTGTTCATCTGTTAATAAACAAGTTTCAATGATAACTTTAAGAGTTAATTTACCACAAGCTTGTTTTATTTTGTTAATTTCATTAACAACATATTTAAAGTTTTTAGCCTTTAATTGAGAGATATTTAATACCATATCAATTTCTTTAGCGCCTTTTTTAATAGCATCTTTTGTTTCGAACACTTTTGCTTCTGTGGTCATTTGTCCTAAAGGAAAACCAATAACTGTACAAATCTTAACATCTTTTGAGTTTTTTAAAACTTTTTTACATGTTGGAATCATGCAAGGATTAACACAAACTGAAAAGAATTTATATTTAAGTGCTTCTTTGCAAAGATTTTCAATTTGCTTAGTTGAAGCATCTGGTTTTAATAATGTGTGATCAATGTATCTATTGTATTTCATATTAATATTATTTTAATTTAATAGCAGTATTAAGCGCTAGCTTAATCATAGTTTTAGTTGATTCTTGTCTTTCCTTAGAACTCATTTGTTTCTTAGAAAAGAAAGAATCACTACAAGTTAAAATAGTTAAAGCATTTTTCTTTAAATATTGAGCATTTGCATACAATGCATATGCTTCCATTTCAACAGCAATTGAATTATGATTACGTTTTATTGCTTCTTTTACTGAATATGCATTATAAAATGCATCTTCTGAGGCTATTTGACCAACGTGGTACTTTAACTTCATTTCATTAGCTGTTTTAACAGCTGTATTTAATAATTTCTTTGAAGGTAATAATTTTTTAGGAGCATTTTTAATACCAATGTCTTTAGCATATGTTGAATAACTATAGGCTGCATTAGAAATTATTACATCTCCTACTTCAATTCCTTTATATCCACCAGCCGTTCCAATTCTGATGATGTAATCTACATCATAGAATTTAAACAATTCGTAGGAGTAAATACCAATTGATGGTATACCCATACCATGAGCCATAATGGTAATTTTTTTACCTTTATAAGTTCCAGTATAAGCATACATCCCTCTAACTTGGTTTACTAATTTAGGGTTTTTAAGAAATGTTTCAGCCGCCATTTTAGCCCTTAAAGGATCACCAGGCATTAAAACAATTTTAGCAATATCATTCTTTTTTGCTTCATTATGAGGAGTAGGAATACACATATTATTTATTTTTATATTAATATAAAAATTATACTTAATATATGAAGTCAAAAAAGACAAAAGTAGTCTTAGGAATGTCAGGAGGAGTAGATTCTTCAGTTTGTGCATACCTATTAAAAAAACAAGGATATGAAGTTATTGGTTTGTTTATGCAAAACTGAGACTCATATTTAAATAATGACTTTTTAGGAAACGTTAATGAATCTAAACAAACATGTAATGTTCAAAAAGATTTTAATGACGCTAAAGCAGTTGCTGATAAATTAGGCATCAAAATTTATAGAGTTGAATTTATTCAACAATATTGAGATAAGGTATTTAAATATTTGATTCAAGAATACAAAAAAGGAAGAACACCTAACCCGGATGTATTATGCAATAAATACATTAAATTTAATGAATTTATAAAAGTAGCTAAAAATAAATTTCATTGTGACAAAATTGCTATGGGTCATTATGCTAATGTTAAGAAAATTAAAGATCAATATTACTTAACAAAAGCAATTGATGAAAATAAAGATCAAACATATTTCTTGTGTTGGTTAAATCAAGAACAATTATCTAAAACAATATTTCCTATTGGAAATATTCCAAAAGATGAAGTGAGAAAAATCGCTCATGAACAGGGTTTAGATAATTGAAACAAAAAAGACTCTACAGGAGTTTGTTTTATTGGTGAAAGAAAATTCAAAGATTTCTTAAATAATTACTTACCAATTAAGAAAGGAAAAGTAATTGACATTGTAACTAAAAAAGTAGTTGGTGAACATGATGGAATTACTTTTTATACTTTAGGTCAAAACAAAAATTTAGGTTTAGGTGGTCAACAAAATAAATATTTTGTTTGCAAAAAAGATTTTAAGAAAAATATTATTTATGTCGTTGATCAAAACAATAAAGAAAAATATTTAAGTTCTACAAAGTGTGAAGTAGTTAAGTTTAATTGAATTAACAAAAATCAAAAGAAAAGTGCAAAAGTCAAAATCAGATTTAGACACCGTCAAGAATTAATTGATGGTAAATATGAAATTAAAAATAACAAAGTTATTTTGACATATAAACCAACTATCGCAGTTGCTCCTGGTCAATTTGCTGTTTTATACTCTAATAAAAAATGTTTAGGTGGTGGAATAGTTAATAAACTTATTTAATTCCAACTCTCTTATAGATTTCGTTTACGTGTTTTTGATAATATTCCAAAGTGAAACAACCATTAATATCTTTCTTGGTTAGTTTCTTTGAAACTACTGGATGAACTAGTAATAAATCTTTAAATTGTTTATTATTGAAGTAAGCATCCATGGCAATTGGTTGAACAGTGTCGTATGCTTGTTCTCTTGAGAATCCTTTTTTAATTAAAGCATTCATTACTCTTTGAGCAAAAATAACACCATTTGTTTTGTAAATGTTTGCAATCATATTTTCTTTGAAAATAGTCAAGTTATTTACAATGTTTGTGAATCTCTTTAACATGTAATCCAATAAAATTGTTGCATCAGGAAAAATAATTCTTTCAGCACTTGAATGAGAGATGTCTCTTTCATGTCACAAAGGAATATCTTCATAACTTGTTAACATATAGCCTCTTAATACACGAGCACAACCACACATATTTTCTGAAGAGATCGGATTACGTTTATGAGGCATTGCAGATGAACCTTTTTGTCCTGAAGCAAAATATTCTTCTAATTCATGAACTTCAGTTCTTTGTAAATGTCTAATTTCAGTTGCAATTTTTTCAATTGTACTTCCAATTAATGCAAGAGTTCCCATATAAGCTGCATATCTGTCTCTTTGAATTACTTGTGTAGAAATATTAGCAGAGCTAATATGTAAATTTTTACAAACATAATCTTGAACAAATGGCGAGTTATTTGCAAAGTTACCTACTGCACCCGATAATTTACCTACTTCTACATCTTTTGAAGTCATCTTGAAACGTTTTAAATTTCGCTTCATTTCTTCATATCATAAAGCGTATTTTAATCCAAAAGTTGTAATATCAGCATGAATACCATGTGTACGGCCAATGCAAGGATAAGTCTTATACTTAAGTGCTTTAGCCTTAAGTACTTCCATAAATTCTTTGATATCTTTTAATAAAATCTTGTTTGCTTGTCTTAATAAATATCCATTAGCTGTATCAACAACATCAGTAGATGTTAATCCATAGTGAACTCATTGTTTTTCAGCACCTAGTGATTCACTAACATTTCTTGTAAAAGCAATAACATCATGGTGAGTTACTTTTTCAATTTCTTCAATTCTTTTAATGTTAAATTTAGCATTATTTTTAATTGCAGCAACATCTTTTGTCGGAATTACTCCTAGTTTACTTCATGCTTCACAAGCAAGAATTTCAATTTTTAAATAAGTTTTGAACTTGTTTTTAACTGTTCAAATGTTTTCCATTTTTGGATTTGAGTAACGTTTTATCATAACATATAAATTATATAAATAATTTATAATTAACAAAATGAAAAAGACATATTTTAAATACGTTAAAATTGATCCGTCTCAATTGAAAAAATTAATAGCTATTGAACCAAAAATAGGAAATTTTGTTGATATAGAAAAACCTTTTTATTTTAGAATAATGCCTGATCATTTTTCATGTATTGTACACACAATTATTTCACAGCAAATTTCTAATGCAGCAGTTGATAGTATTTGAAATAAAGTTATTGCAAAGTTTAAAAAACTTACTCCAAAAATAATTGCTAATGCATCTTTAGAAACATTAAGAGATGTTGGTTTATCTGAATCAAAAATTAAGGGATTAAAACAAATCTCTTATGATATTGTTGACAAAAAACTTAATCTTAAAAAATTAGAAAAATTAAATGACAACGAAATATATCAGAAATTAGAAAAATATCATTCAATTGGCAAATGATCAATTGATATGATTTTAATTTTTAGTTATTATCGAAACAACATTATTTCATTTCAAGATTTTGGAATAAAAAACGGAATAAAGATTTTGTTTAACATTAAAGATGTTAAATCAAAACTTTGTCAAAATATTTATGATAAATTTAATGGTAATTTAACATTACTTTCGCTTGTTTTATGAAAAATTTCTAACGAAAATAATTCATATTAGATTTTTGTTTTTTAACTTTTTCTGAAAAAAAAAAAAAAACGGATATATTTATAGCAATAGGAGAAAAAATATGAATAAAAAATTACTAAAATCAATAGTTTGCATTGCGTCAGGCGTTGGAGTTGCTACATCAATTCCGTTTACAGTTTCTAGCTGTGGAGAATCTTCAGAAAAAAACGCATTACCATAAGAAGTTTATAAATTTTATGATGATGGTAAAACGTTATTAGGATTTAAAGATGAATTTTTAAATGATCCAGACTCTGAAATTTATAAAGATAATTTCCAAGATTGTAATACTATCAAAATTCCGGCAAGAGCAACAGAAATTGCTAGTAATGCTTTTTATGATAATAAAAAAGACGAAACAACAATTCCGCCATTTATTAAAAACTTAACATTTGCTAAAAATTCTAATTGTTCTTTAATAAGTCACCGTTCATTTTGCAAGTCATCATTAATTTCTGTTGATTTTTCAAAAGCAACTAATTTAAGTTCAATTGGTACTGGTGCTTTTTATGAATGTAGTTCTCTAGTTTCAGTTTATTTATCAAATTGCACTGTTTTATCCTCAATGGGAACTTACATATTTTTCAATTGTAGCTCGTTAACTTCCATAAATCTTCCAAATAGTATAGATAAAATTCAAGGTGGTGCTTTTGCTAACTGTTCAGCATTAAAATCTATAAACTTTCCAAGAAATTTAACTTTAATTAGTGAACTTGCTTTTGAAGGATGTGCATCATTAACTTCAGTAAGTTTTCCAAGTAATTTATCAACATTAGGTCGTGATGTCTTTTCAAATTGCTTTAATTTAAGCAGCATTACATGAGATGCATGGAAGGGTAGTACAGCATTACAAAGTGATTCATTTAGTGGTGTTTGTCCTGATGGTGGAACAGTTACTGTAACTAACCCTAGTGGGCATGACAGTGATGAATTACTTCAATATTTGGTAAATAGTGGTGGATTACCAGAAAGTTGATTGCCAGCTCCTGAATTACCAGATGATGTTTATGACATTGATAATAATGGTATTTTATTAGGATTTAAAGCAGGAATTGATTTATCTCAATATGATGATGGTATATGTAATACAATGCAAATTCCAGCAAGTGTAAAAAGCATTGCTAATAGTGCTTTTTCAAGTTCAAAAAATATTCCAAGTTTTATTACAAATTTAACTTTTGCTGAAAATTCTAATTGCTCTTCAATAGGAATTGAAGCATTCAATGTTTTTTCATCATTAATATCTATTAATTTTTCAAATGCAATAAAATTATCAACAATTGATCAATATTGTTTTTTTGGATGCTCATCATTAACTTCTGTAAGCTTTCCAAGTAGTTTAAAAACTATTAATTTTGGTTGTTTCGGTAACTGTTCAGCATTAAATAACATTATTTGAAATTTACCTGATGATTATCAAACTTCCATCACTTTTGGCGAAAATGCGTTTTTAGGAATTTCAAATTCAGGAACAGTAACATCATTAAATGAAAAGATTACTTCACAACAATTATTGAGTTGAATTAAACAAAAAGGTAACTTTCCAGCAAGTGATGATTGGAAAGCAGCTAATTAATTATTTTTAGATTTGTTATCTGTGTTTAAAGCAAGTGTTGTTGTTTTTAACACATCAGTCATTGCTTGAGTAATTAAATTCACACATTCATCTGAACTTAGTGTTTCTTGTTTTTCAACATTATCTGATTTTTCTTTTTCAAAGAAAGATTCTTTATTAATGTAAGTTTTATGATAATTATTAGTTTTAAAAGTTTCTAATTCTTTTGGATCAATTATTGCTTCATTATCGTGTTTTTCTAAATCCATTGAAGAATCAAGATTTTCATCATCTGAAAAGATTCTTTGTTGTGTTTGTTCTTTGTAAGAGTCAAATTTAAAATCTTCATCTTCTTCGATGTTATCTTTTTTATTGTTTGTATCTTCTTTAGCAGAAACTAAAGATGAAATTTTAATATTTTTATTCTTAGTGTAATCTACACCACAAACTAATGAAAGTTCATTGTTTTTAGTAATAGATTTAAATGTCTTAGTTACATCATTAATGATTGTCGGAGGAGTAGAATCGTTAATTTTTAAATTAACAATAATCTTATCAGCATTGTCAATATTGATGTCAGTATATGATGTACGTAAAGAAGTACATATAGCATTTTTAATGTTAGTTTCTGAATATTCTTTATCTAATAAAATTGAAGTAAAACTAAAAGTTTTTGATTGCTTAAAAAATGATTTTAAATCAGCATAATCTATATTCATTTCAGTTGCAATATTAATCATGTCACAAATTTCACTTATAGTGTTTGTAACTTGTTCATTAGCTTTTTCAAAAGCTTTCATAAATGAAATATCATCACCACTATTTTTAATGATTAAATCATTACTGATAGTTGTTATTGAATCAACATTGTTTTTTAATTCTTTTAAGTGTAATAGAGCATTTTGGTAAACCGCATTACCTTCAGAATTGATAGAAGGTAAGTTTACAACAGCTACTGTTAAAATTCCCATTTCTTTTGCAATTCTTGCAATTTCAGGAGTTGCACCGCTTCCAGTTCCCTTACCAAGACCAGCAACCAAGAACAAAATATCTGTACCTTTTAAAGTGTTTTTAATATTTTCCTTGTCTTCTTCGACAGCCATCTTTCCTGTATAAGGATCACCACCTGAACCACTTCCTCTTAAAATCTTTTTACCTAAAAGGTAAACATTTGATAAATTACTAATCTTACGTAAAGCGGTAACATCTGTATTAAATGCAAAAATATCTACATTATCAGCTCATGGACGTGCATTTCTCATGTGTTTAATAACATTACAACCAGCTCCGCCAACACCAAAGATTTTGATATCGAAGTTGCCAACATTTTCTTCAACGTCATCTAAGTTGTTTAAAAATTTGCCTTTTAATGGGTTAGTATTAAAATTTGCTTGAAATGTTGTTTCAGGCTTTTGTTCTTGTTTGTTGTTGTCATCAACTTTATTAATTATTTGATTTAATATGTCCATGATTATCCTCCTAATTTAGCTGATCATTTTGTAGTTATTAAACCAATGTTTAATAACACATCTCTTTTCACACTTCTATTTGCATATTCTTGTGAAACATATGGATCAATGCTATATTTAATATGTTTTTTAGATTTTTGAACATTGTATGTGTATTCGATTGAACCTACTAACACATCAATGTTGTTATCATCAATTCCAATGATATTAGTTTTAAAGAATTCATAATTAATATTGGTTGAAATGTCTAAAAAACTATAAGCCATACTATTTGCATTTATATATATGTGGTCATAAGACAGTTGATTCTTTCTACACAAAATATCATTGATCTTGTTTTGAACAACGTTCATAAATTTTTGATTAATAATCTTAACATATTTTGTTAATTCGCCAGCAGAAGCACACATTAAATTTAAGAATTTTGGTTTATGTACATTGATTAAAGAAGTTGATGAATCAACTAAATTAATTGTTTGTAATGAATCAATGATTGGAATTAAATTAACGTTTTCTGGAATGTTAAATTTGTGTTTTAATTCATCAACCATTCAGTTACTTCCTCAATTTAATGATTCAGAATGAATTAAAATATTATGAGTGTCATAAAAATTGATAGTTGAGCTGTCACTTTTAACATCAATCACAACATTTTTCTTTCCTGAATTAGTTCTAGCTAATAAACCACCAAATGATAATTGATTGTTAATAAAACCAATTATTGAAACTTTACATTCGTGAACTAAATCTCTAAATGATTTAACAAAATCAGCATTTGCTACATATGCATAATATTCAAAATTAATATTTTTTCCAGTTATACCATATGGGAATTCACTATGATTCATTCCATCTAGCGTTCATAAATATGGATGTAAATCAATGATAGTTTTATCATTGTTACCATTCAAGAAGTTAACTTTTGATGTGTAAGACATGTAATCAGCTAAATCTAATTCGTGATTAACCTTAACTTCATGATCAGTAGAAATGTTTTTAACAATTTCTACTGGCATATAACTGATATTTACAATGTAACGTTTAACAACGATACCAATAAACTCATCAGCTTTAGTTAACATATTTAATAATGTTTTAGATAATTCTTCTTTGTTAATAAACTGATTATTTGCATTTAAGTAGTTTAAACTAACGCAATTGTTGTATAAACAATTAACTTTGCCAGATTCTGCACGTTCAACTACAAGAACTTTAATTCTTGATTTGTTGAACGAAATTACTCCATATACATTTTTTAAGTTATACATTAGTTGTACCTCCTCAAACATCTTAGCTTTGCACTACGTGCACGATTATTTAATTTAACTTCTTCTTGTGAAGCAACAACTGGTTTCTTAGTTAAAAGTTCAAAATCAGTTGCTGTATTCATAATTGGAACTTCTTTTGGAATATGCGTTATAGTTATGTTGTTAAAAAATTGTTTCACAATTCTATCTTCCAAAGAATGGAAAGTAATAATTACCATTCTGCCATCCTTATTTAATAAATTAGTTCCATCACTTAATAATTTTTTTAAATTATCTAACTCATGATTTACTTCAATTCTAATTGCTTGGAAGTAAACACGAGCTGGATGTTTAGATTTGAACAACTCTTTCTTATTAACATTATTTTTAATAATGTTAACTAATTCATCAGTTGTTTCAATAGCATGATTTTTACGAGTAAAAATGATTGCATTAACAATTCTTCTTGGATTTGATACTTCACCATATTGTTTGAAAATTCTTGTTAATTCTTTAGCATCATATTCATTAATTACTTTGTAAGCATCTAATAGATCATCTTGATTCATTCTCATGTCAAGTCTTGCATTTTGATGATAACTAAATCCACGTTCTGCATCATCAAACATAGGAGAACTAACACCAAGATCAGCGATAATACCATCAACTTTTGAAATATTTAACTTATTCAAAATCATTTTAATATTTTTGAAATTATCATTGACCAAAATAACATTAATGTTGTTTTGATATTTTTTTAGCAAGTAGTCATATGCTTGTTTGTCTGTATCTAAACAAATAATCTTGCCTTCATCATTTAAGCAAGATAAAATTTTATTTGTATGTCCGCCTCTTCCACAAGTGCAATCTATATAGATACCATTAGGTTTTATTGACAAATACTTTATTGATTCGTTAAGTAAAACTGGATTATGTAAACTATTCATTGTCTTCATTTAGTTTGTCTGCTACAGCTTCAAACACTTTATCTGTTTGGGCTTTATATTTGTTGTAAGTGTTTGCATCTCAAATTTCAATTTTGTTACCAACACCAATGATTGTTACACTTTTTGAAATTTTAGCTTCTGCTAATAAGTTAGCGGGAACTAAAATTCTTTTAGCATTATCTAACTTAATGTCAGCAGCGTTTGCTAATAATTGTCTTGTTACAATTCTTGTATCTTTTTTGTTTTGAGCTAATGCACTTAATTTTGATGCATAGTCATTAAAAGAGTTTACATCTCTTACTTCTAAGCAGCAGTCAAAGCCTTTTGACACTACAACATCGCTACCTAAAGCTTGTGCAAACTTTGCAGGCATTGATAGTCTGTTTTTAGAATCTAAGTTGTGATTGTATGTTCCTAGGAAAATCATATTTACCACTTTGTCCCACTTCTTAACACTTTTATTATACATAAAAGATAAAATTTGTCAATTTTTTTTAAAAATTTATAAATGTGTTAGTTTGCAAGCAGAAAAAAAGACGCCTTTTTAGCGCCTTAATTCTTTCGTTTTTTTTAGATTTTATGCTTCTTTTCAAGATCTTCTAGAGTAATGCAAATCCCTTCTCCATCGCAACATTTTTTATTTTTGCATCGTGGATTTTTATCTAAATCTGCAATGAATTTTTCTAAATCATCTTGAGAAATTTTTTCTTCTTTTTTAGCCATAATTATTTAGTTAAATTTTGAACATCATTTGCAATCATTAATTCTTCATCTGTTCTAACCCTATATATAGGATATGTAGCGTTGTTTGATGAAATTAAAATGTTATCATTGTATTTTTCAATTAATTTTTTATCATTAATTTCTGCATTAAATAGCTTGATATTTTTGCAAGTTTCATTGACAATATAATTTTGGTTTTCACCTACACCTGCTGTAAAAACAACTGCGTCAACCTTTCCTTCTAATTCATTTGCATATGAAACAATGTATTTAGCAATTCTTTTAACATACATTGTTAATGCAAGTTTAGCATCTTTATTGCCCTTATCAAGTTTGCTACATACATCACGAACGTCTGATGAACCTACAAGTCCTTGTAAACCTGATTTTTTATTTAATGTTTCATCTATTTGTTCATCATTCATTCCTTTTCTCATTAAGAAAACCGCAACAGATGGATCCATATCTCCACATCTTGTTCCCATAACTAGACCTTCTAATGGGGTTAACCCCATTGAAGTGTCATAAGATTTTGAATTTTTAATTGCAGAAATAGAAGCACCATTACCAATATGACAAACAATTAAATTTACTTGTTTCTTATGAAGGATTTTTTCCATTTGCTTTGTAATGTATTTGTATGAAATACCATGGTAACCAAATTTTCTAATTTCTCATTTATCTGCTAATTGTTTGTCAATTGCATATCTGTAATTTATTTCAGGAATAGTAGAATGAAATGAATTATCAAATGCTGCAACATTTTTTACCTTTGGTAATTTCTTCATGAAAATCTTAATAACTTTTAATTCATGAGGATTATGTAACGGAGCTACTGGTATATGATCTTTAATAACTTTTAAGCATTTATCATTTACAAGAACAGAGTCTGTATAAGCTGTACCACAGTTTACAACTCTATGGCCAATACCACTAAACTCAGTAATTTTGTCATAAATTTTATGAGTTTTCATTTGTTTCAAAATTAAATCAATTGCTTCAGTGTGATCTTTAATATTGATTTTTTTCTCATAAGTTTTGAAATTCTTACCATTTAAGCAATTGATTTTAAAATTACCATCAATTCCAATTCTTTCGCAAAGACCATAACAAATGACTTTGTGATTTTTTCCTAAAAATACTTTGTATTTTAATGAGCTACTGCCAGCGTTGATAATTAATATCTTTTTATCCATATTTTTTTGTTATTCTATATTAAGAATTATATTATTTATTTAT
>CASPLF010000011.1 GCA_949422915.1 uncultured Mycoplasmatales bacterium | reverse complement strand
TAGTTTCTTTTTTTTCATTTTAATAAGGGTATTTTCCCATATTAATATTATATGGCTCATTAATAAATACCAAAAATTATATAATTTAATATATTAGGAGAAATTTATGTTAATTGATACAAGAGAAAACGAACAACAAACTAAAGGATTTAATCCAAATGTTCAAAATAGACAAATAAACGCCACTTGTTCAACTGGTGATAAAGTTGGGTATATCGCTTTAGGAGTTGTAACTATTGGTTTATTTTTTATTTATTCTATTACTAAGAAAAATAAATTCAATAGATTGCAAATGCAAATCAATGAAAAAGCTAGTGGAATCCAAATTCAACTAGCTCAAAGACGTGATACTTTAGTTAAATTAGTAGATGCTACTAAATCATCTATGGACTTTGAAAAAGATTTATTATCTGATATTACTAAATTAAGAAGTTATAAAATTACAGATGACAATCTTAATGAAGCAAATCAAAAAATTGATTCAGCATTTGCTAGATTGCTAGCAACTTATGAAAACTACCCTAAGATTGCTTCTACAGAAGCTATTAAAAATTTAATGAATAGTGCTGAATACTTAGAACAAGAAATCGCTGCTAGTCGTAGACTATATAACTCTGTTGTTACTCAATTTAACCAAGAATTATTCACATTCCCTGCTAAAGTTGTTGCAACAAAACAAGGTTTACACACATTTGCATTATTTAATGCAAGTGAAGAGCAACAAAAAGACGTTTCTCTAAAACTTAATAAGTAATTAAATCATGTCTCAATTAAATCCCCAGATTTCTAATAGTGAAGATAGTAATAAAATCACAATAGAAGCTGAGAAACTTTTTAATCAATACTTTGATGACTTATTAAATAAGTCTAATATTAATAAATCTGAAAATAAAGAATTAGCAACTAAATATTATGATTTATATGATAACACTGCTAAATTAGAAAAAACAAGAAGAATTAAAAATGTTTTGAAATGAATTTTTATTTGATTAATTTTTCCTTATTTTATTCTTAATAATCAAATAAAAAACATTACTCCAAAAATTGAAGCTCAAAACAAAGAATTGAACGATCTAGAAAATAGACTGCAAAAACAACTAGAACCTTTATACAAACTATATAGTTCATATGGAATAATTGAAAATGTTTTAAATAAATCATTTGAAGATTTTAAGTTTTCTCCAACTCTTTCTTATGAACACATTCCACTATGAGAAAACTTTAGTGATTCAATTATTCCTTTATTTAATAAAGACAAAGATTTTTCTATATGTGAATTAGTCTCTGGAGAAATGTACAGCACTCCATTCATTGTTACTAAAGGTAAAATGCAATCTTGAATTGATATGCCATATTTTAAAGAAGTCCCTATTCATTACCGTACTCAAAACGGTACTGGAACAGAAATGGCTATGGCAATTGTATATTGACCATTTCCTGTATACAAGATTAATGATTACATGGCAATTAAAACTAATCTTGTTAAAAACTTGTCTTTTATTGGAAACAATGAAGTAAAACATCATTGGTTTAAAAGAAAAAACAAAGATCAGTTACCAATGGATAATCCAGAATTTGATAAAAAATTTGTTTGTTCTAGAAACGATGAACAACAATTTAGAGTTGCATTCACTGTATTAACTCAAGAAAAAATAGTTAACCTATTAACTACTTATCCAGATTTTGTTTTATTAAAAAATAGTGATAATGTAATTACTTATCAAAAGAAACCTCAATTTGAGATTAAAAAACTTTCTTCTAGAAGAAGAAAATCAAAAGAAGATGAATTAAAACAATTACTAAATAGTGATTGTATTAATTATTCATTTGGTTCATTAGCTGAATGTTCTTCTTATGATCTTGATGAAATGAAAGATGTAAAACTTACTCAAATCGATAATTTTATTTCTAGATTTAGTAAACTTCAATCCCCTTTTTCATGTCTACCTCTATTTTATAGAGAAGACTATAAATTGCCTTCTAAAAACATTCCTATTTCTTCTTCTATTCAATCAGAAGCTTTTGTAGATTCTATTTATAAAAAAGTATTTGCTGATGTTAAATTCGAAACTAATGTTATTATCGAAACTAAACAAACTGATAGTGTTAAGATTTCTAAAGAAATCCATGGTTTTATTTCTAATGTCACAATTAAGTATTTCTATTCAGTACCATTAGCAGTACCAGCAGTTGCTGTTGGTGCTCACGGAAGTAGACCTACAACGGTTATTGTTCGTGATTTTAAACTAAAATACATTTCATGTTATATGCTTCAAATAAATGGAATCGATAAATATAAACAAAAAGATTTTGACAATGGAAAATTAACAAACGGAACATACTATGGTTTATTTAGAACAAAACCAACTAAACTAACAATTGACAAAATCATAAATGAAATAAAAAAATAACCACTATTAATGGTTATTTTTTTAACTCTAGAATAGAAAAAGACTACTTGTTATAAACTTTTTCGTGGCAATCGTTGTTGTGACTTACTCTTGAGCTTCTTTCTGCAACTTTACCTGCACCGAATCTTTCATCTAATGATAAGTATCCAGTAATACGACTAACTGATTGAATATCGTGTGATCCACAGATTGGGCAAGATTTATCAGATGGGCTTAAGTAAGTAACTTGGTTAACTTGTTTCATTATTTTTCTACTCCTTTTATTTTTACATATGTTAGTATAACACTTTTTAGACTAAGTGTGTATTTCATGCACTAAAATTTTTTAATCAAATTAAATTTCTTAAAAATCTAGTGTTACTATTGAATTAGTTTCTAAACTTTTTGGTACATCAATAATTCTTTGATTTGATGAACCTCTAAACTTTAAATGTTCATCATATAACTCTTGAACAAATTCACCATCTACTATAACATCTATGTTATGTAACATAGTATCTATGTTCTTATCTGTTTTAGCTAATTCTAATAACTCTTCAAATTTATATCCTGTATAACTTCAAATGTTAAAACCCATTTGACGAATTTTAATAGCCATATAAGCAAATTTATCGGCTTGTTGAAACGGATCGCCACCACTAAAAGTAACGCCATCCAAATATGTTTCAATAGATAATTTATGCAATAAATCATCCATATCAAATTCTTGTCCGCCCACAAACGGTCATGTTTCAGGGTTAAAACAATTTTTACAATGATGACTACATCCTTGAGAAAAGTAAACTTTTCTTAAGCCTTTACCATTAACAAGACTTTGTTGTGCTATTCCTGCTAATCTAATTTTGTCTGCCATAATTTAGCAATCACAAAGTTGCTTTTGTCTCTTCGCTATTTGTTCAGCATTTCTTCTTCTAGCACATTCTCTACAATAACGAATGTGGAAGTTAATACCTACATAGTTAATGTTAGTATTTGAGTAAGCTCAACGAATAACTTTTTCAATTTGTTCACCTGTTGGGTAGTTATCAAATTCAACATATGAAATATGTCCACCATTACATAATGCATGGTATGGAGCTTCGATTGCTAATTTTTCAGCAATTGAAATAGGATAATCTACTGGAACATGGAAACTGTTTGTATAGAAGTTTTTATCTGTAATTCATGGAATGTCTCCATAGAATTTTTGATCTAATACTGTGAACTTACCAGATAATCCTTCAGCTGGTGTTGCATAACAACTAAAGTTCATTTTGTGTTTTTGAGTTAATTTATCACAACGTTCTCTTAAGTGAGTAATAATCTTAATACCTAATTCTTGTGATTCTTTAGATTCACCATGATGTTTACCTGTTAATAATTTCAATGTTTCAGCAAGACCAATAAATCCGATACCTCATGTACCATTTAACATAATTGGTTTAATTGAATCATTAGGGCCTAAGTTTTCACTGCCTTTCATTAAATGTTGACCAGCAACAAAAGGCAAGTCTTTAACTTTCAAGTTACATAGAATTTCAAATCTATGTAACAATTGTTTTTCAGCAAGATCAATCATGTTGTCAAACAATTCAAAGAACTTATTAATATCTTTTTTAGCTTTAATACCAAGTCTTACTAAGTTGATTGTTGCAGGAGCATTGTTTCCACGTCCTTCAACACCTGGTTCACCATTAATGTTAGAACATAAATATGTTCTACATCCCATGGTTGCAGGTAAAATACCCATATCATAATATTTCTTATTGAAGTCTGAATCAATATTCATAAATGTAGGATTCATTCTATTAGCTGCTACGTGACAAGCTAATTGGAATAAGTAGTAATATGGATCAGTTGTTTCACGGTTAACACCTTCTTTTACTCTAAAGATAATGTTAGGAAAGATTGGTTGTTCACCTTGCCCCATACCTTTGTTGTATTCTTCTAAGAAAGCTTGACAAACCATTGCTGCTTCATCAGATCTAGGAATACCAATATTAATAGATGAGAACGGAACTTGACTTCCTGCACGTGAATGCATTGTGTTTAAATTAAACACAACAGCTTGCATAGCTTGACGAAGTTTTTTAAATAATAATTTATTAGTTACCTCATCTAATCTATCAGCTGGTACACCAATTTCTTCACATTCTTTTCTAATTTGATTTTTAGTTAACTTAACATAAGGAGCTAAATCATTATCAAAGTTAGGGTGTGATTGTCCACCAAACATATCGTTTTGAGTTGATTGAAGAATAATACATAATAATTCTGCAGCAACTTCAATATGTTTAGGTGGATTAATAGTACCATAACCTGTATTAAATCCTTCTCTTAATAACTTAGATGTAGGAATATGCAAACAGTTAACTGTTAAGTTATATGAATCTAAGTCGTGAATATATAAATCACCAACTTCATGAGCACGTGCTAATTCTTTTGGTAATACAGATAATAAAATATGTCATTTGTTAGATTCTGAAGCAATACGTAATAATTTAGCAGAGAAGTTATTACCAACATTGGCATTATCGCGATCTGTTTCAACACCAATCTTGTGAATAGTTTGCATGATTTCAGACTTAACTTCACGTTGTCTTGTTCTTTCACGTCTATATGTATCATATGATTGAGCTAAATCAGAATGTTTATTGTCTTTTAATGTTTCAACAACTAAGTTTTGAATTTCTTCAACACTAATTACATCTTCATCTCTTAATGCATTAATTCTTTCTAATACTGAATTCTTAACATTAATAATTTCAGTAAATGGAACATCAATCCCGCTTCCTGAAACAGCTTTAATTAAAGCATTTTCAATTTTTTCTTCATTAAATTTTACTCTTCTTTCATCTCTTTTTAATACGTATTTCATAATTGCTTTCTATCTTATAAAAATGTATAACAATTATAGTATTAAAAATTAAAGATATATAAAAAATGACCAACATTTTAACGAATTAAAATGTTGGTCAAAATATTAAGCGATTTTCTTGTTAAATTGGCTCATTATCGAGTCAAACGAAACATCTTCTGTCGTTTTAAGGACTAACTTAACAATTTCATTATTAATTTTGTCTAAATCTTCCAACTGATTACGACTTAATTTAGATAACACATAATCTGCCATAGACATTCCGTTGTTTGGGCGTCCAATTCCAATTTTTATTCTTTTAAAATCTTGAGAATTTAATCTATTAATAATGGACTTTAAACCATTTTGGCCACCACTACTACCTGTTTTCTTAACTCTAATAGAACCAAATGGTGTATCTACATCATCACAAATAACTAGTAAATTATTAATATCAATCTTATAGTAATCCATTAATGGTTGAACGAAATCACCAGATAGATTCATTAATGTGTATGGTTTAGCTAATATTACAGAATATTTCCCAATATTCTTATAACCAAACATTCCATTAAATTTTTCATTGTTTAAATCAATTGATAATTCTTTTGCCAGTTTATCAATTGCCATAAATCCAACGTTATGTCTAGTATAGTTGTATTGCTGTGGGTAATTGCCTAATCCAACTATTAAAAGTTTTTCCATATTATTAATCATAATATACTATATTTATATAACATATGAAAAAAATTATAAAAGCTGTTATTCCAGCTGCTGGAATGGGTACAAGATTTCTTCCTGCTACTAAAGCATTAGCGAAAGAAATGTTACCTATCGTTAACATTCCAACAATTCAACATATAGTTGATGAGGCTGTTAGAAGTGGTATTAAAGAAATTTTATTAATTGTTTCTTCATCTAAAAATTCTATTATTGACCATTTTGATACTTCATATGAATTAGAAAAAAGATTATTAGAAAAAAACAAAATTGATTTATATAAAATGGTTAAGAAGATTTCTAGTTCAGTAAATATCCATTTTATTAGACAAAAAGAACCTAACGGATTGGGAGATGCCATTTCATTAGCATCTGTATTCATGGGTAATGAGCCATTTGCTGTTTTATTAGGAGATGATTTTGTATACACAAAACCTAATAAAAAACCAGCATTACTTCAATGTATTGAAGCTTATGAAAAAACTGGTAAATCTATTGTTGGTGTACAAAAAGTGTCTAAACAAAACGTTCATAAATATGGAATTATTGAGCCAGAAGGAAAAGTTAATAGTTCAACTATTAAGGTTAAATCTGTTGTAGAAAAACCTAAAAAAGAAGATGCGCCAAGTCAATATGCAGTATTAGGTAGATATGTATTGACAAGAGATATTTTCCAAGCGCTACAAAACACAAAGGCTGATAAATCAGGAGAAATTCAATTAACTGATGCTATTCAAAAGCTTTGTTTAGAACATAAGGTTGCAGCTTATAACTTCTCTGGTGAAAGATATGATATTGGTTCTAAACAAGGGTATGTAGAAGCTACAATTGATATGGCTTTAAGAGATCCTGAAATATCAAAAGAAGTAATGAAATATATTAAGAAAATTAGATAATGAGTAATTCTATTAATGTTATATTTTGCAATGCAAATGACATTGATCTTTCTAATTACAAAAGATTTGAAAAAGATTTGAAGAGTATTATTAATTGAAAGCAATTTAAATCTTACAAAAAAGAAATTAATCAAAAAGAATATTTAATTAGTAGTCTGTTAATTGCAAATATTTTAAATAAATTTAAAATACCAGCAAATCAATTAGTAAGAAAGCAAAATAAAAAACCTTTTATAAAAAATAACAAATTTTATTTTTCTATTTCTCATTCAAATGGTTTGGTAATATTAGCTTATGATAACAAGCCTGTTGGTTGTGATATTGAAACTATTGTTGAATCAGATTTTAATAACATTTCAAAAAGTATATTTTCTGTTGAAGAAAATTTACTAGTTAATAAACAAAAAAAATCTTTTGATGTTTTTTATAAAATTTGATGTTGCAAAGAATCGTTAATAAAGATTTTAGATTTAGGAATCTCTAAGATCAAAAAAACATCAATTCAATTTAAAAAAGAGTGAGAAACTTCTTATTTAAATAATAAATATTATTTTTCTACAAAAAAAATAGGAAAAAGCATGATAGCTGTGTGTTCTGTTAAAAATAATTTGAATATTAAAATTTTAAAGATCAAATTCTAATTAATATATTAAATATTAATCTTTAAAAGAAAAGTCAGGCTTGTCTTTAACGACATGATGCTTACGGCATCTTGCTGTGTATGTCTCTACGTTCCCTACAACAATTCTTGGAGAGTTATAAGAAGCAGGTTTTCCATTAATTAATTTTTGAGTTCTAGTGGCTGGTGCTCCACATTCAGTGCAAATTGCTGTTAATTTAATAACGTTTTCAGCAGTAGCTAACAAACTAGCGGTATTTTTAAAAGGAACTCCTCTAAAGTCTGTGTCTAAACCTGCAGCATAAATGTTTATTCCGTTATCTGCTAAAAAATTACATACTTTTGGTAAATCATCATCAAAGAATTGAATTTCATCAATTGCAATAACTTGTGGAATTGGTTTAGCTTTATTAATTTGCTTAATAATATCCATAGAGGTAGCCACTTCAATTGCAGCAAGTTTTCTTCCATCTCTTGACTCAACAGATTTCTTACTACGTGTGTCAACTGTTGGTTTAAAAACCAAATAATCAACTTCAGCATATTTAAGTCTGTTAATTTTTCTTAAAAGTTCTTCAGATTTACCTGCAAACATAGGTCCGCAGATAACTTCAATTCATCCTTTTCTTGTGAACGCGTTAGATTTAGCCATACTATTTTAATATTGTTTGAGTTCTATCGTTACCTACTGAAACAAATGCAATAGGTGTTTCAACTACCTTAGAAATATATTCAACGTATTTTTTACAATTAGCTGGAAGATCTGCATATTTCTTAATCTTACTAATGTCTTCTTTTCAACCTTTAAATGTTTTATAAATAGGTTTGCATTTAGCATATTCAGTGTTGTCTGGTAAAATTTCATTGATAGTTTTACCTTTGTATTTATAACCAACACATACCTTAATTTCTTTTAATCCAGATAATACGTCCACTAATGTTAAAGCAATTTCAGTAATACCTACAACGTTAACTGCATATCTTAACATAACTAGATCTAATCATCCAATTCTTCTTGGACGTTTAGTTACTGTACCGTATTCGCCACCAGCGTCTCTGATTTTCTTTGCTATTGGACCAAAAATTTCACAAACAAACGGACCTTCACCAACTCTTGATGTATAAGCTTTAACAATACCTAATACATCATTAACTTTAGTTAAACTAATACCACTACCACTTGATACACCAGCAATAGTAGATGAAGAAGTAACATACGGATATGTACCCATATCAATATCTAAGAAAGAACCTTGCGCTCCTTCAAACAAGATTTTCTTACCTGCTCTATATGCATCATTTAATAAATCAATTGTATTTGAAATATAAGGTTTAATTTTTAAACCTATTTTGTAATATTCTTCTGCTATTTTCTTAGCATCAGAAATTTTGTATCCTAATTTAGGTAATAAATCAACTTTTGTTTTAAAAGATAATGTAATTTTATTTTCTAATTCTTTTTTATTTAATAAATCAGCAATCCTTATACCAACACGTTGAATCTTATCTGAATAACAAGGACCAATACCACATAAAGTAGTACCAACTTTTTGATCTCCTTTTAAATCTTCTTGGTATTTATCAATTTGTCTATGGTAATCTAAAATAACATGAGCACGATCAGCCACAAACAACCTACCTTTTACAGAGAAACCATTTTGTTTTAAATATTCAATTTCATTTAATAAAGTCTTAGGGTTAACAACAACTCCGTGACCAATAACTACTTTTTTATCTTTTTTAAAAATTCCAGATGGAATTAATCTTAATTTGTATTTCTTGCCACCTATAACAATTGAGTGACCTGCATTGTCACCGCCTTGGAATCTAACTATATAGTCATATCCTTCTGATAAAATATCTACGAATTTTCCCTTACCTTCATCCCCATATTGAGAACCAATAAGTAATAAACACTGCTTTTTAATATTTTTTTTAGTCATTGATAGTCTCCCCATAATATTTTATTTAATATTTAAATAAAAAACTTAATTTTATGAGAAATTAAACATTAAATTTGAATAGGCAAACATCGCCATCTTTCATGATGTATTCTTTACCTTCCATTCTAATTTTTCCTTTTTCTCTTAAAGCGGTTTCTGATTTGTATTCAAACATATCATTGCAATCATAAATTTCAGCTTTAATAAATCCTCTTTGGAAATCAGAGTGGATTACTCCGGCACATTCAGGAGCAGTCATACCATTAATAAACGTTCATGCCCTAGTTTCTGATTTACCAAAAGTAAAGAAGGTTCTTAAATTTAATAATTTATACGTTGCTTGAATTAGACGATCAAGCCCAGGAGTTTTAATGTTCATATCTTCCATAAACATTTTCTTATCGTCACCTGTTAATCTTGATATTTCGTATTCAAGACTAACTGATATAGGAATAATTAATGAGTTGTCTGTTTCAGCAATTTTATTTTTAAGTTTCAAATAATGTGGGTTTTCTTCAGGATTGCTAATATCAGCTTCATTAACATTAGCAATATATAGAACCGGCTTAATAGTTAATAAATTGTAATTCTTAATGAATTTCTTTTCTTCATCTGTTAACTCAACAGTTTTAGCAAATTTATTTGCTTTAAGTGCATCTAATACTTTTCTAACAGCTGATTCTTCGATAACAGCTTGTTTATCGCCAGACTTAGATTTAGCAACAATATGAGTAAATCTTTTTTCTAATGTTTGCAAATCAGCTAAGATTAACTCTAAGTTAATAACTTCCGTGTCTCTTATTGGATCAACAGAATCATACACATGGTTGATGCTTTTGTCATCAAAACATCTAACAACATGACAAATGGCATCAACTTCTCTAATGTTAGATAAAAACTGATTACCTAGCCCCTCACCTTTTGATGCGCCTTTAACCAGGCCTGCAATATCAACAAATGTGCAAATTGCATGAGTTAATTTATCAGGATTAATAATTGCACCTAGTTTTTCTAATCTTTCATCAGGAACCTTGACAATACCAACATTAGGGTTAATAGTAGCAAACGGGTAATTTGCTGCTTCTACTTGCAAATTAGTTATTGTATTAAATAAGGTCGATTTACCAACATTGGGTAATCCAACTATTCCAGCAGATAACGCCATAGACTATATTATAAATTAATTTAAAAAATATATAAATGTTCGTAATATTTTAGCATTTGTTCAAAATAAAGAGAATCAAATATAATATTAAAAATAGGAGATAAAAATGAATAAAAAATTAATTAAAACAATTGCAAGCGTTGCTTGCGGAATAGGAATTGTTTCATCAATTCCATTTGTATCAAGTTGCAAGTCTAGTCCTTCTCAAAACTATGTTTCAGTTAAACTTGCTCAAGGTTGTGATAGAGAACTATCAGGAGAAGGTGACTTTGTTGATTACATTATTGATGAACCAGTAAGTCCTGGTTATCATAATAGAGAACACAATGGACATGATGTTAGTCAATTTGAACCACAATCTGTTATAGGTCAAGATTTCAAGTATACTGCAGACAGTATGAGACCTTATTTTGTAAATAATTTTTGACCTGAAAGTGAAGGAATATATACAGGAGATGATAAAGTTCCTTATACACAAGAATTCCCAACATACGGTTTTTATTATGACAAAGCTAATGACCAATGACACTTCATGTTTAAACTAGCAAAAGCAATTCCATGAGATTTTAACATCAAATTTTCTATTAGTGTTGGGGTGCCTCAATCTTCAAATCCAGATGATAAAGAATTCTATGTTACTAATAGTGAAACTTTATATTTTTATCCATCCGATGATTCTAAAACAAAAAGTATTGAAGTTGGTAATTTAACTTCTGTTACATATAAATTTAATACAGACTTTTTCGCTAACGAAAACCATACTACACCTGCAAAAATCGCAACTGATTTAAAAGCTAAGATGGACAATATAACAACTGGACCAACAACCAAAACATATAGAGGTTGAGCAGATTGATTAACTCAAGAAATAATTAATTCAAGCAATCCTGAAATAAACAAATACAGATCTAATATTTTATCTTATTTATTTGTAATGGAACAATATTGTTTCTTTGAAGAGCTGTCTGATCCTTCAAAATTTTCTTATGAAGAAACACCTTTAAATATTTCTGATTATAGAACATCAACAAGACATACTGATGGACTACATTATTGAAGTATGGGTGATTCATTAACACAAGAAATTGCTGACACTATAAACGGTACTATTCATATTTCTTTTTCTAAAAACAACGACGATCCATCTACTTCAGAAAAAGATATTACTTTCTCAGTTGTTAATTCATTTACATCTAATGATTCATTTTTTGGTGACACACCTATTGATGGTCTAATATATTGAAAAGGTGCATCTTTAAATAACAGCCCAATAGAATGAAGAGTTATGGCGAATGCAGCAACGATTTCAAAAGGAATGGGTTCACAAATAAGATGTATTGGTGCTGATGGCGATCCACAAGCAAACTTCTTCATTATTGATATTGAAAATTTTGATACTGCTTTCCCAGATGGTGGAAGAGAAGATACTTTTGGCTCTTTCAACTACATAACTCATTGATGTATAAACAAACAAGGGATAATTGATTTACTACAACCATTATTCCCTGATCTAAACATCGACGTTACTGAATAACATCGTCTATTCTCTAATTGCAATTAAATCAAGCAATTCGATGCTTGATTTTTTTGTGTTTTTCTCAAATTTGTTGCAAAAAAAAAAAAAAAACAGTTATAAATATTAAAAATAGGAGAAAAATATGAATAAAAAATTACTAAAATCAATAGTTTGCATTGCGTCAGGTGTTGGAGTTGCTACATCAATTCCGTTTACAGTTTCTAGCTGTGGAGAATCTTCAGAAAAAATTAATGCATTGCCAGAAAGTGTTTATAAAATAAACCAAAGCACTCATGATTTAGAAGGTTTTAAACCTGGAATCAGTCTATCTATATATGATGGTAAATGTGACACAATGTTGATTCCAGATGAAGTAACTAGTATTACTGCAGGTGCATTTAGAGATAATGTTGTTCCTCCTTTTATTAACAAAATAGTTTTTTCTAAAAATTCAAAATGTAATACTATTAATGGTAGTGCTTTTAAAAATTGTTCATCAATAACTTCTGTAACTCTTTCAGGTGCCTTATATGTTCATCCAAGTATTTTTGAAGATTGTTCTAATTTAAGTAGTATTACTTGAAATGCATGTGTTGTAACTTCTGTTGCATCATCTTCATTTAAAAATATTTCACAATCAGGAACAATTAAAGTAACTAATCCTGTTAACGGTTTTAATAGTGAAGCATTGCTTAGATATTTAAAAGCGAATGCTGGATTACCAAATAATTGAGCAGCAAGCAACTAATTCGTTTAGAGACATAAAAAAATCAAGCATTTAATCGCTTGATTTTTTTATGTCTGTTTTAAGCTTTTCCTTTGCAACCGAAGATTTCAAATTTTTCGATAACCATGTTCTTGATTGCTTCAGTTCCTGGTTTTAATAATTTACGAGGATCAAATCCTTTAGCATTAGTGTCTAAATCTTTCTTTTCTTCAATGTATTTTCTTGTAGCAGCAGCAAATGCTAATTGACATTCAGTATTTACATTAATTTTAGCTACACCTAAAGAAATAGCTTGTTTAATTTGATCAGTTGGGATTCCTGTTCCACCATGTAATACAAGTGGTTTGTTATTACATACTCTTGTAATTTCACTTAAACGTTTAAAATTTAAACCTTTTCAGTTTTTAGGATAAATACCATGAATATTACCAATACCAGCAGCTAAACATGAAATAGAAAGTTTAGCAATTGTTTCACATTGATTAACATCAGCTAATTCACCATTACCTACAACACCATCTTCTTGCCCACCAATAGAACCAACTTCTGCTTCTACAGATGCGTTTTTGATCATAGCATAAGCAAGAACTTTTTTAAGTTTAGTAATGTTTTGGTCAAATGGTAAATGTGAACCGTCAAACATTACTGAACTAAATCCGGCTTTTAATGCTGCCATAGCACCTTCATATGATCCATGGTCTAAATGTAATGCAACTGGTTGTGTAACTCCCATTGATACGATCATATTGTTAACCATATCAACGATATTTTTAAAACCACACATGTATTTAGCTGCACCTTCAGATACACCTAAAATAATAGGGGTATTAGTTTCTTTCGCAGCTGATAAAGCACCTTTAATTCATTCAAGGTTGTTAATGTTAATATGAGCTATAGCATAATGACCCATAGCAGCATCTTTAACCATTTGTTTAATATTTACAGTTTTTCTCATTATTCATTTTCCTCCTCATCTTTTGATATTTCAGCCATTCCTTGTAATGTTTGAATAGCTTCATCTTCTGTTTCATCGTAATACATTCCAGATTCTTCATCAAAACGTTCACTTAATACATCCATATCTTCAATGTCTTCTTCAGTTAATGATTTATCAAAATCATAAAGGGAAGATGCTAATGTTTTTTTAAGTGTGTTTTGATCAACAAACTCTCTTAACTTTCAATTTTGTTTACCAATGTAAAGAAAGTTTGTATCTTGCATTATTTCAGAGTACAATTCACCTTTAACGGTAGCTTGTTGTTTTGTAGGCGTTTTAATCCTACTTGCAGTTTTGCTTCATAGTTGGTTAAAAGAGAAGACTTTGTCTCCAAATTCTTCTTTAGCAACTTCGTAAGCAATGTCATTAATTTGTTTTGACATAATTCTTTAATAATATTATTGCGTTATTATATATTAAAATTTATATTTTATTAATTTAGAATTAATAATTAATAAAGTTCTTTCTTTTTTAATGAATTGATTTTTTGAAACAATATTACTTAAAGTATCAAAATTTTCAATTTTTTTAGTTAGACTATTGTAAATTTTTATTGGCTGTTTATTTGGATCATATAAACAAATTGCTTTATGTTTAATGATGTCAATGTTATATTTAATTGGCATTTTTAGTTTTTTAGCTTTTGCAATTGCTGCTTGATAATCTTTTTTAGTGTAATCTATGCAGACATATTTGTTTTTAGTATCTCTTTCTTCTAATAATGTCTTTAGAATTGGATCCTTCTCGTGTTTAAGTGAATCTAACAAAACACTTAAATTCCAATCATCTAATTTAATAAATTCCTCTACAGTAAACAACTTGTCATTCAATCAAGGGCTAAATAATTCTAATAAATTGTTGTAATCAACAAATTTATAACCAGATTTGTACAATTCTTTAACTCTAGTCATAATTTGCTGAATAATTCATTCATTAGCAATTGTATGAACATTTTCATAGACTTGTTCATACATATGGAATCTACCAATTAAAAAATTCTCAATAGTTGAAATAGCTTTTAAACTAAATACTATCTGGTTGTTCATAAACATTGCACGTCTAGCAATCATTGATGAATCAATTTCGCCATATGTAGCGCCAGTGTAATGAGAGTCACGTTGTAAGTAGTCAATTCTGTCAACATCAATTTGACTACTTACCAAAGAATTCATTCATTCATTTTTACTCTTCTTATCTAAAATGTCTAATACATCTTTAACAGGAACATTGTTCTTAGTTAAGATTTTATAAATACTACCATTCTTATTAGAAATGATCATTTTTGTATAAGTCTCATGAGAAATGTTTGTATATTTTTCAAATGCATGAGAATTAGGACCGTGCCCAATATCATGTAGTAATGCAGCAGCTAAAATTACTTTACGTTTCTTAGGTGTTAAGTTTTTAATTTTTAAATTATCTATGAATCTACGAGCTGTTTCATACACACCTATAGAGTGAGAAAATCTTGTATGAGTAGCAGATGGAAATAATTGGTAAGACAATCCCAATTGTCTAATTCTATTTAGTCTTTGAAATTCATTAGTAAATAAAATTTCTCACAATCAAACATCATTCTCTGAGAAATTAATTTCACCATGGATAGGATCTTTTATAAATGTAGATTTCTTTTTTAATTGCATATTATTTTGTTAATGTATCAATATTTTTCAATATTTGATCTTTGCCAATTATTGTTAATATTTTATTCATTTCAGGACCATGTTCTTTACCAATACAAGCAATTCTCATTGGTAAAAATAATTCTTTACCTTTTAACCCTGAAATTTGTTTTACATTGTTAACAATGTCTTTTGCATTTTCATAAGTAATTACATCCATTTCTGAAATAACTTGTTTAAATGCTTGCATATTCTTTTTAAAGAAATCTTGTTTAACTGTTTCTTGTAATTCAACAGGTAAGTTGTTAATGTCAGACATAAAGATATCAGCAACTAATTCATTAATTTGTTGACCATATTGAATTTGTGGTTTGAAAATTAATAAAATTTCATCTTTATGTTTGGCATATTTATTTAAATCAACAGTTAAAAATTTCTTAACAAATGTTAAATAATCTTGATCATTCATATTTTTTAAATATGAATTAGAAATCCATAACATTTTCTTAAAATCAAAAAATGCTGGAGATTTTGAAATTCTATCAAAATCAAATTCTTTAATGATTTCATCCATTGATAAAATTTCATTATTTGATTTAGAACTTCATCCAAGTAAAGCTAAGAAGTTAGTAATAGCTTCTGGTAGAACTCCCATATCTTTGTAATCTTGAATAAATTGTTTTAATGTTTTGTTTCTTTTAGACAGCTTTTTACCTGTTTCATCAATAATGATAGATAAATGTCCATACTTAATCTCTCTAGTATCAAAGCCTAAGGCTTTCTTAATGGCAATTTGATATGGAGTATTAGATAAATGTTCTTCACCACGTAATACATGAGTTATTTCCATATCATAATCATCCACTACAACAGCAAAGTTGTACATAGGAATACCATTTGATTTAAGAATAACTGGATCAGTTAAAGCTGATGTAGGAACACTCATGTGCCCTCTAATTAGATCATCTCATTCAATGTTTTCGTTATCATGCATTTTTAATCTAATTACATGAGGAATATTTTGACTTAATTTTTCTTGTATTTCTTCTTTTGACAAGTATAAACACTTACGGTTATATTTAGGCGTGTGTCCTTGTTTCATTGCAATTTCACGTTGCAAATCTAATTCTTCTTTAGAACAAAAACAATAATAAGCCTTACCTTCTTGTAGAAGTCTATTAGCTAATTCACGATATCTTTCTAATTTTTGTGATTGAATATATGGCCCAAATTTACCAGGGTTTTTAATTGATTCATCATAAGGAATTTTTAACCAAGTTAAATTATTTAATTGTGAATCAATTCCACCTTCAACATTTCTTTCAATGTCAGTATCTTCAATACGAACAATAAAATCACCATTACAGTGTTTAGCATATAGATAGTTAAATAAAGCAGTACGTGCTCCTCCAATATGGAAGAACCCTGTAGGGCTTGGTGCATATCTTGTTCTTACCTTGTTACTCATGAATAGTTAATATTGTTCCTCCAGAACCACAAATAATCTTATTTTTTGAAGATATTTTGTTTATATTTTGAAGTAGTTTTTTATCACTAACTTTTAAAATATATGGATGTAAATCATTATATACATAATGATTATTAAAAGTTTTATTCAATAATGAATCTAAACATTTAGAAAAATTTACTTGAGATTTATAAGGTTTGGTTTTCTCTAATTGTTTAAACACTTCTTTAGTAGAAATTTTGATATTATTCGTGTGAATTTTATATGAAATTTTTTTAGATGAATTAAACTTTTCAACTTTATTTCCGTAATCTGAAACAATGGCGCTATTGTAAGAAAATAAGAAGAAAGGAATATCACTACCTAATTTTAAAGCAACATCTTTTAAATTTAATTTTGTCAACGATATTTTATTATCTTTCATTACATATTTAATTACAGTTGCTGCATTTGAGCTTCCACCACCTAACCCAGACATTATGTTAATATTCTTTTCAACTTTAATTGAATAATGTTTTGCAATATTAAATTCATTTTTTAAATACTTTAATGATTTAACAATTAAGCAATCGTTTAAAACAAAAGTTTTATTTTTATTTTTATAAATAACTGTGTCTTTTTTTGAAGGCTTTATAGAAATTAAATCAAACAAAGATTTATCCAAAATGAATAAACTTTTAATTTTATGTTTTATTTCTTGTTTATTTCTTGGATAAATTTTTAATATTAAATTTGCTTTTGCGTATGACTTAATTTGCATTGTTCAAAGTTGTGTAAAGAGTGTGAAGTTGTTCTGGTGTGAATTCTTCTGCACGAGATGTTAGCTTAAAATTTAAACTGTTAAGAACTAAATTTAGTTTATCAATTTTATAAGTATGTTTTAAGTTGTTGATCAAAGTTTTTCTTCTGTTTAAGAAACAAGTTCTTAAGAACTTATCAAACTTTTCATCATAAATTTTATTATTTTTTTTGATTTTGATAAATGTAGAATCAACTTCTGGAACAGGATAAAAATTGTTTGGTGAAATATTCATTAATCTTTCGATATTAAAATAATATGTTGCAAGCGCAGTTAACCCGTTATATTTTTTAGAACCAACAGGAGCCATAATACGATCAACCATTTCTTTTTGTAACATGCAATAAAATAAATCAATATTTGAACACTTTAAAAATTTCATTACTACAAGGGAACTAATTGAATATGGTAAATTAGAAACAATTATACAGTGCTTATAACCTTGAGAGATTTCATTGAAATCTACTTTTAATACATCAGAATTAATAATTTTTATTTTTTTATCTTTATATCTCTTAGTTAAAAATTCATTAAGTCTTTTGTCTAATTCTATAAGAATTAAATCAAACTTTTTATCAATTAAATAATCAGTTAAAGAACCTAATCCCGGGCCTATTTCAATTACCAAATTTGCTTTAGATAAATCTATTTTTTCTACAATTTTTTTTGGTATTTCTTCATTAACAAGAAAATTTTGGCCCATTTTCTTTGATGGGTTAAATTGCCTACTTGTTATATATTCATGTGTTTTTTTAAAATCCATTACTCAAGAATTAAACGATTAAGTTTAGATTCAAGAGAAGAGTTCTTGCTTCTACTATGCATGATTACTTTATGCATAATTCATGATTGTAAAATAGAATATAAAGCATTAAAGAATCAATACACACCTACACCAGTAGCAGAGAACACAACGATTAATGACATTACAGCAGCAAAAATGTTTTGAGTCATGTTCATCTTCTTCATTTGTTTACCGCCTTTACTTGAAGAAGAAACTGCGTTTCTATTACGTTTCTTAGCTCAACGTTGTGGTAACTTCATAGATAAGAATTGAATAGGAATAACTATTGCAATGAAGAATATATATACTCATCCACCACTTGCAAAATTACTAAAGATTTGAGACATTGGGGTATAAGCAAAGTTTCAAATACCAAATAAAATAGTAGATTTAAATGGTCTAACGATAGTAACAACACGATAAATAATTAAGAAAATAGGTAATGTGATGAACATTTGTTCAAACGCAGCAAATGGTTTAACATTATTTTTCTTATATAAATCCATTATTTCTTGTTGTTTCTTTTGTTTAGATGCTTGGTCTGTTAGTCCTTTATATTTAGCATTAATTTCAGACATCTTACCTTGCACTTCTGTCATTTTTTCATTTTGAAGAGTTGATCTTAAAGTAACTAAAATAGAAAAAATACGGATTATTGTAAGCAATATAAAGATTGCTAATAAAGCATTTAACCCACCAATTCATGAATTTGTTGCCCACATAATTTGCAACACTAATCATGATCCTGGTCAAACAAAGAATGCATAAAATGGTCCATAGTCTAGTGATCAATCACTAAATGTATGGAATTGTCCATACAAACTTCCAGAAGAAAGATCATAAATTCAATTTCCTGTAGTTCCAAAGTTAAAACCAAATTCAAGACCACTACCAATATTTACATCAGTAGATACAGTATTGTCTCCCATACTTTGGAAACAACCTCATAAACCCATTAACATAAAGAAAGCAAACAATAAAAGTTTTGATCATTTTCAAATAAATTTTAAAATTTTCTTAGCTTTGCTTTTTTTAGTCTCAGGCTTAGTTCAAAAAGGACTAGCTACATTACTAGAATTTTCAGTATTTAATTTAAAATTTAAAGCAGATTTTTGAGACATTATTTAATTTTTTGAAAAAGTGAATTTAAACTTTTTTGCATTTCTATATGATTTTTATAATCATATGTATTTTTAACAATTATAAAAATATTTTTTTGTGGAATATTGTTACTGTTGTAAATAAAATTTCTTATTTGTCTTCTAATTTTATTTCTTACCACTGCTCTCTTAAAATTCTTTTTAGAGATAGTGATTCCAACTCTTGGACTATCAGAAGTAATAAATCTTACTAAGTAGTAACGATCACTAACAATTTTTGCTATAGAAAAAATTTGTTCTATTGTTTTCTTATCAGAAATAGAACTAAATTTCTTATTTTTCATCAGAAACTGTTAATCTTTTACGTCCTTTAGCTCTTCTTCTTTTAAGAACTTTCTTACCATTAGCAGTAGAAGATCTATTCAAGAAACCATGAGTTTTAGCTCTTTTAGATTTATTTGGTTGATATGTTCTTTTCATAATTACGAATATTAGATATTAATAATATCAAAATATATTAAATTATTATAATAATTTTTAAAATGCCAATAGATAAAAATACATTAGTTGTTTTAAATAATAACTTAGACATTGTAAAAACTAAATTACAAAATTCTGGTATCAACCAAGTATTTTTTAATGAATATATCTCTAATATTTCAGTTATTGACATAAAAGAAAATATTTTATATATTAAAACAAAAAATATTTTTGCTAAACAAACATTGAATACAGATTATAAAAATCAAATTCAAAAATTATTTAATGAAATTAATAAAAGTAATTACAGTTTAGAATTTATTGTCGAAAATGATTTAAATTTAAAATTTAAGACTAATCCAATTCAACACGAAACTATCAGAGAAGATAATAACACCAACATAAACAAACGCTATAAATTTACAAATTTTGTTGTTAGTAATTTTAATAAGTCAGCTTACAATGCAATTAGAACCATTTTAACTGATACATGTTGAAATCAAATTTTTATTACCGGTGGTGTTGGATTAGGAAAAACTCACTTATTACATGCGATTGGTAATGAATATAAAGTTCGTTTCCCAAACAAAATAGTTAAATATATTCCGATTGATGATTTTATTAGAGAAGTATATAATGCTTTTTCAATCGGTGGTAACAGTGTTGAATTATTAAAACAAAAATATGAATCATATGATCTTTTGTTATTTGATGATGTTCAATTTTTAGAAAAAAAAGAAAAGATAAATGAAATTTTCTTCAATATTTTTAATAAAGCTACAGCTAATGATAAAATTATTATCATGACTTGTGATAAAGATATATCACAATTAAAAAATCTAGAAAACAGAATGAAATCTAGATTTTCATCTGGACTGGTTGTAAAAATTACTAAACCAGATCTAAAATCAGTAAAAACTATATTGGAAAATAAATTAAAAGAAAGTAATACTAAAATTGTTTTAACTAATGATGTAATTAATTACATTTGTGGTAGGTATTCAACAGATATTAGACAGTTAGAAGGATTTTTACATCATATTCTTTTCTATTGTATTAATAATGATTTACCACCTAATGCAATTATTAATTTAGATTTAATTAAAAAAATTACAATGGAAGAAAATAATGAAAGTATTAATAAATTTGGTTTTGATGTAGACCCTAATTTAATAATCGATCAAGTTTGTAGTTTATATTTTGTAGATCCTGAAATT
>CASPLF010000010.1 GCA_949422915.1 uncultured Mycoplasmatales bacterium | reverse complement strand
TGTGTCATTTCCCCATATTTACTCCAAAGTGGCGTAAAATAGGTTTTACAGTCTATATTATATTAAAAAAGCCAGGGAGTTACCCTAGCTTTTTTATTATGTTAACACAAGTTATAAGCCATGTTCTGTATCTATTTCTAGACATTGATCATTTATCTACACTTTCGTGTCTAACTATTAGTTTGATTCCTTTTAGTTAGTTCCTCTACCAAATTTGAGTTTCTTGCTTATGGAGTTTACCGCGTTTCACCTCATAGTTTCCTATGAATTCGTCTCTGTGGCACTTTAGATGTTAAGTTCATATAAACCAATACTTAGATCTTAACAACGTCATCACCTTAACAACAAGGTGTTGGGATAGTGAAATCCCACATAAACATTTACAAGCATCACAGCTTGTGCAAGCATGGACTTTCCTCTATATATTACTATACAGCGATCAATTACTTGTAAAATGATTATACTTAAAATCCTATTTTTGTGTAATCTTAAGCTTCTCTGTCTTTATATTTATAGAATGAAGAAATTAGTTTTACTGTTTTAACTAATTCTTCTTTGTTGATGTAACAACATTGAATTCTCATTTTAGAGTGATCGCTCTTTTGCAATAAGAATCCATCACCGTTACCTAATAATTTATTAGCCATTGATGAATTTAAAAAGAAACGAGACGTAACTTCATCAATTGTCTTAAAGACAAAGAAACTATCAATGTGTTCTGGAATATCTGTGTTATAAGTATCGTTGTCTGAATTAGGAGTGTAAAGAATCACTTTAATACCGGATCTTTTAGCATCATCACTTAATAGTTTAAGCAAGATATCACGATTATTGTTAGAACTCTTAGCAAATGCTTCTGCATTAAATAAAACAACCATAATGTACGGAAGTTTTGCTGACATTTGAGTTCTATTGTATTCATCTAAATTTTTAGTTTTTGTTTTTTCAAAAAAAGCTATTCTTTCATTAATTGTTTCATTTAACACTAAGAATTTATTGATTGTTTCGTTTAACGAAGTTAAAGGAGGACATTGCAAATGGGGAAGAGAAGTGTATGAATCAAAGACTTTTTCTTCACTTGGTGAACATAAGATTAAATTTAATTTATCAGGTGTATTTAAATATAAGCTTGATAAAATTAATGAACAGATTTGCATTACTGCACCACTTCCTGGTTTACCTGTAATATAAACCATTGGGCCCTTGCTAAAGTCATATGTAATTGTTTGATTGTCATAAGTTGCACCAACAACAGCAATATTTGAATTTGTTTTATTTGAAATTAAAACTTCTTTCATCGAAACCTTACTAACATATTTGTTCTTAATTTCAATTACTAAATCATCTTTTTTAATAAAAAATTCTAAAGAATCAGATTTAAGTGCATCTAATAATTCTGTTTTAAAAAACATTATTTTTCTAACGCATTCATCTGAAGTAACTTTAAAAGTTAATTCACTAAAAGCAGGCATTACTTTTAAGCTCTTAAGAGGTAAATTAATTTCTTTTTCTTCAAATAACTTCTTAATTGCTTTTAATGATTTATTAATTCTTTCTTTGTTCTTGTGGTAATAATCAGAACCTGAATCTGTTAAGAATGATAAAGGAGGGGTTACTTGCTCTTCTTTTCCGGCTTCAATTTTAATTAATGAAGTGTTTTGACTTTCAATTTTCTTGTCTTTCTTATCTACTTTTAATTCATCATAGTTAGTTTCATTCTTTTCATATTTACCACCCAATTTAATAATTAATCATTCTTTAAACTTGCTAAATAACTTAACATCTTTAAATGCAAATAATAAGAAGATTATTAAAAGCAATAATATTGCTTCTAATATGAATAATGTTGTTCATTGCATTGTAAAGCAAATAGCTACACAAAATTCTGCAATTAAGCCTCCTGTTTGATAAACATTAATAAATTCAGAAAACCAAGTTTTATTAGTAAACTTAGTTAAATAATGAAAGAATTGTGTTTGGTATGTCTCGATTGGAGCAAAGAAATCTTTTGTAACATCACTGTGATTTCCAACCAATCATGATATAGCAGATGTTAAGATACAAACAAACAGCAAACTCAATACTTCTATTACTATAGAATTAACATTAAAAAAATATTTATGTACATCTACTTTAAAAATTAAGCAAAACAATATTACATAAATAAATGCATAAACAAAATATTTACTTACACCAAACAAATATTCAAAGAAAATGTCATCTAAAAAACATCCAGTAAAAGGCAATCTTATTAAAGAAATTGTTAAAATCAATAATCCTACTAAACATAGGATTATCATGGTTAATCGATTAGATTTTTGAAATTCCTTTAAAGCCTTTTCACTACTACTTTGATCAACGTTTGTTTTGTGGGTCAATTCCATAACTTACTTAAAGAAAATTATAGTGGTAATCACTAGCGGACGTTTATCAAACTTTTTCTCGAATTGTTTAGAAACAACCTTACGAACATAAAGTTTGAACTCTTTTACATCAAAAGTTTTAGCTTCTACTTGGCCTTTTAAATAAGTGTTAAAGTTAGTATTTAACTCTTCATATAGCTTATTTAAAATGTCTTTGTTGATATCAGTAAAATTAATGACACCAACCGGATCAAAGTTGTATTTAATAATTTGTTTAGTAAAATTATCGATTAATAAATTAACTAATACAACTCCAGTTTCTTTCATTTGATCTCTTTCAAATATTGAAGAAGCTTCATTATCTAATGATCCTAATGAATTAATAAATTGTGGAGAAAGTTTTAAATATTTTTTACCTGTATAATTACCATTTTCAAATTTAACTTGTTCTCCATTATCTAATAATAAAACTGAGTTCTTGTTTATCCCCATACTTGATGTAAGTTTCTTGTATGATTCAAGATTTAAATGTAACCCACTTACTGGAATAATATATTTCGGCTTTAATGCATTAATTAAAAATTTATGATCTTCGTTAGATGCTTTTGTAGGCAATATACTTTTTGGTATCTTATAAATCTCATTAATGTGGGCACGGTGCAAATTATCAATTAATGAAGCTTCAGATTTTTCATAGCCAAATAATGTATTATTTGCATATACAAAATTATCTGTTGGCAATAAATGAATTTTTTGGTCTTCTCCATTTAATACTTTATCTAATTTACTAAAATATTTTTCTAATGATTCAACCAAAACCACAACAGCATTAGGATGTTGTTCCAATTGTGACTCATTAATAATTTTTAATCCTTTGATAAAAAAGGTTTTGTTATCTTGCAAGTGTTTAAAGGTATAAAAGAATGTTTTGCCTGAAATACATACAGGTCTATCTTGCGAAGCACACACTCCTAATAAAGACAAAATTCTAAAATATTCAAAATCATAACAAGAAACTATCACTCTTGAATCTTTATGTTCTTGAATAATTTCTGTAAAGTAATTAATTGTTTGAGTGTTTGGATAAGTGAATCCGCTTGATTCGCCCACTAATCCAGCACCAACAATTAATGCTAAACATCTGTTACCATATGTTGAAGCAATTTTAATGTAGTTGTTAGAAAATAATGATCCCAAAGTTGAATTAACTACAAAATCATCTATATAAATGATTGCTCCATCTTTTGTATCAAATACAAAACCAGTAGAATGAGGTATGTAAGATGATGTTTTGAACATCGTTACTATGGCTTTCCCTATTTGTAATGGTTTTAATAAATCTAATACTTTAATGTTTAAGTTAAATGTAGTATTGTTGTTATAAAAAGCATTCTTAAAATAGTTATGAATAATACAACTACCAATATCGTTAGTATATATTGGAATATTAGGAACAAATTTTTCTAAATATTGCAATCCACCAAAATTTATGTAATTTGCATTACCAATAAAAATACCTTTAATGGAATTTTTGTTGCTAATAATTCAAGAGAAATCAGGAATTATTTTTTTAATTCCAAGCGAAGCGCTTGTTGGTAAAGATATTCCACAATTGATGATGTATATATCACCATCAATATTTAAGGAATAACATGGGCTTTGTTTTTCGTCTAACCCACCGAAACCTAAGAAATCAATTTTTGACATAAATAAAAAATTTATTTTATATTAAGTTGGTTTGTATGTTTATTATATATAGAATTAATAAACCAAAAAAATTTTTGTTTATTTTAAATAAAAAAACTCCTATATAAGGAGTCTTGAATTATTTCTCGGCTTGTTTTGATTTCTTAGTAAAGAAGAAATTAGATTCTTTAATATAAATAAAGTTTTCAGCAATATTAACTGCATGATCTACATTTCTTTCTACGTGTTTGAAAATAATAATAGAACCAGTTAAAAAATCAGAAACTTGTTTTGCACTCATATTGTGAATGTACTTAGATAACAAATGCATAGTTTCTTGGTATTTAACTTGATAATTCTTTTGATATTTAACTGCTAATTCATAAGTTTCAACAGCTTTTTTATTAATCAAACAATTAATTATTTTCTCAATATATGTGTATGAATCTTTAATTGAATCTAGTAATAAACTAAAGATTTTATTATCAATAACCTTATGTGTATTGTAAAATCTCGCTGTACTCATAACATAATCAGCCATTCTTTCTAAATCTGTAATAGAGTTAAGAATTGCAATAACAAATCTTAAGTGGTTACCAACAGGTTGGTTTTTAGAAATTGTTCACATTGCATCGTCTAGAATTTCAGCTTCATAATGATTAGATTGATCTTCATATTCAAAGAATAATTCTAGTTTCTTTTTGCTGATTGTCTTTTCAGCAGATAATGTTTTATAAAGTTCTTTTCAAGACAAAATAACATGTTTTGCAAAAGTTCTAAATTTTGCAAGTAGTTCATTTTCTGAAGTTTTTAATAATGAATAATTTGCTGACATGTTTCCTCCTATCCAATCTTTCCTGATATATATTCTCTCGTTTTCTTGTTATCAGGAGAAGTAAATATTTTCTTAGTTGGTCCTTTTTCTATCAATCTTCCTTGATAAAAGAACGCTGTATCATCACTAACCCTTTGTGCTTGAGCCATTGAGTGGGTAACAATGATGATTGTATAATTTTGTCTTAATTGTAAAACTAACTCTTCAATCTTACTTGTAGCAATTGGGTCAAGACCACTTGTAGGTTCATCCATCAATAATACTTCTGGTTTCAAAGCAATTGCTCTTGCAATACATAATCTTTGTTGTTGACCACCAGATAATGAAGTTCCTAAATCATATAAGTTATTTTTAACTTCATCTCATAATGCAGCACCTTTTAATGATTCTTGAACAATATTGTCTAAAGTTTTTTTATCATTAATTCCGTGAGAACGTGGACCATATGCCACGTTATCATAGATACTCATAGGGAATGGAGACGGTTTTTGGAAAATCATACCAACACGTGTAGTTAACTCTAATGTGTTTAATTTAGGAGAACGTAAATTAGTTCCATCATCAAAGAAAATATTTCCAGTGCTGTATGTATTTTCTATTTGATCGTTCATTCTATTTAAACATCTTAAGAATGTAGATTTACCACAACCTGAAGGGCCGATGAAAGCGGTTACTTTATTTCTTGCTATTGATGTATCAATATCAATTAATGCATGTTTCTTTTGATTGCCATATCAAAAGTTAAAATTTTTAACTTCAAAAATATTATCTTTATTGAAATCTACTTTCTTAGTTTCTAAATCATGTTTAATTCTGTTTTTAGTATTTTTATAAATGGCCTTTTGATTAGATGTAAGGGTAAAATAAGAAAGCCAAGATGAAACCTTGCCCATTCTTAATACTTTATTTACTTTATTTGCATCTCTTTGATCTTGATCAATAGAAGTTTTTTTGTTCTTAGCCATTATGTTAAATAAATATATCTATGTATTAATTGTATTTTATTAATAGAATTATTAATTATCTTTTCTTTAGAAAACAATTTTTTCTTATGAGTTTCACCTTCTGGTGGAGGTGTTCTTCCTTTCTTTTGCATCTTCTTTTGTTTTAAAACAAAGTAGTATGGGATTAACACATGAGAAATAAGAATAATGATTAAAACAAGAATCATAGTAATAAATGCACATTCATACATTACTGATAACCCTTGAGAAATATCAGCTGTATAAATTTGATCGTAAATTCTTGTAGTTAATGTTTGCCCAGAATTATCTAAAGCAATACTTCCTGAAGAAGACAAGCCACTAGTTAAATATAAAGGAGCGGTTTCTGCTAAAATTCTTCCAATAGACAAGACAACTGCAGTTGTAATACCTTGTAATGCAGTTGGAAGAACAATCTTTCTAATTGTTTCTCATTTACCCGCTCCTAAAGCTATTGAATTTGTTCTTAATTCTTTTGGTACAGATTGTAAAGCTTGTTGAATAGTTCTAATAAATGTTGGAAGAATAACAATAAGTATTGTTAATGCTCCAGCAATCAATGATTTACCAGCAATTCCAGCGGAAGACATTCCGCATGTTTGGATAAAGAAAATTAAACCAAACATACCAAATAAAATTGAAGGAGTAGCACCTAAAGAATCAATAAAGAATAATAAAACTTTTTTAACTTTACCTTGTTTAGCAAATTCATTTAAGTAAATTGCAATCATTAATGATAATGGCAATCCGATACCAATCGCTAAAACAATAATTAACAATGTATTAACAAATGCTTGTCCTGTTGTATTTTTTGCAAAAGAAAAGATTGTTGCATCATTACTTGCTACAGCAACTCCACCATACCCTAAAATATCAATGGTAATTCACAATAAAAATGACATTGTGATAATCATCGATACTCATTCTCATAGCATTTTTCATACTGTGTATGAGTGAGTTAAAAACTTACCGCCCTTGACTCTTTTGTATAGATATGTGGAAATATCTTGACCATCAAAAGATTTAATTTTAAATATTTTTTTAAATCAAATTTTTAATGTATTAGGAACAATCATTAATCATTTTGTTATAACTCTAACAAACTTTTGATATCATCCAGACTTTGATGATTTGGGTTTGCTGATACTCATCACAACTGAATTTAAAATCATGATGAAAATAAATAAGAAAATACCAAATGCAAACAACAATCCTTGAAGAGCAGGACCACCACCTTCAGCAAACATATTTGCCGATATTAAAGCTCCTAGTGTTCTTAAATTAGAAGATAATATTCCCCAAAAACCTTGATCAAAAGTGTTGTTAAATCCTTGTGATTGCAAGATCATTGATACTGCCATTGTTTCACCAATAGCACGTGCTAAAGCAATAATAATACCAACATAAATACCGCCTTTAACTTGTTTCTTAATAACTTTATAGATCGCTCTGGTTCTAGTATTTCCTAATACCATAGCAGCAGATATTAAATCATTATTAGCTCCATCTAATGAGTTAAGTGTTAATGATACTACTGTTGGTAAAATCATAAACACTAACATAAATCCAGCAGTTAACAAGTTATAAGAAGAATCTAAATTAAAAATTTTCTTAATTAAAATTCCTAATGATTCAGAAGCAAACAAACCAAAGATAACTGATGGAATATCTGCTAATAATTCCACTGCTACTCTTGTTGGTTTTTTATATTTTTTAGGCAATCTATATTTAATAAAAATTGCTGTCTTAATTCCGATAGGCCCAGCAAGAATAATGGCAATTAATGAAATTAAAATAGTGATACATAGAGGCAATCAAATAGATGCTTTACCTTTATTTAAATCAAATGTAGAAGTAAATAATATGTTTTTAAATCCATACTCTTTAAAACCAGGAATAGCAGCATAAATAATGAAAATTATTAAAGCAAAAAACACAAGAGCAAATAATCACGATAGAACACATGTAACAACATTAGACGTTCTATCCTGATTTACTTTTTTAGACATTAATTTTTTAGTAGAATTAGTTGCCATATTTAGCTCCAAACCAAGTATTACCTTGTTGTTTTAATTTAATATCAAAATCAGTTGTTAAGTTGCCCATACTGTCTTTTTGTTTTTCAGATAAAGCAGCTCCTCCGATATTTTTTCATTCACTAGCATCTAAATCAAGCAATCACAAAATGAAATCAACTTCGTTCTTTTCTTCAATTGAACACATTAAATTTAACGGTCTACATCAGTTGTATCCTTCATTTAATTTACTTTGGTCATCTTGAAAGAAAGGTACGCCATTGTAAGAAAATATACCATAACCTTTCTTTTCAATTAAATCTTTATTTTCTTGAACAAACCCTGAAGAAAGATATACAACAGATCCTGGTGTATTGCTCTTTTCAAACATATCTCATGCACGACTGTTAGCTTCATCTGTTTGATAGATTTTTCATCCATTACCATATGATCCTTCTTCAAACGCTTTTTTAGTTTTATCGGATAATTGACTATCATTAAAATTAAGTCTAGAATCAGTATAGAACGCATCTGCTGTTCCTGATGTCATAGAGCCACCAGTTCGAACATAAGGAGTGATGTTTACATCAAATTTATCCTTAAGACTTTGATCAGCAATAAAATCAGATAATTTTGGTTTCGCATTAGCATAATCACCTTCGGCAATTCCGGAAAATGCTTGATATAACCTTGCAATATTATTCTCGTTAATATCAAGAATTGTGTCTAAATTAATTGACTCATCTATTGATTTTGGTGGAACATAAATTAAACATATTCCTTCTCACGCAACTGTGTAAGTTTTGATTTGGTTATTTTCTCACAAAACCCCCAAATCATCTTTTCTTTGGTTAACAATAGTATTGTATGGATCTTTTGAAGCATTGCCGATGTCAGTGTAGCCTTTTGCTACTTGTTCAATCCCAAAACCAGATCCACCAGCATCTACAGTAATATCTAAATCTTTATGTTCTTGTAAATATTTTTTAGAAAGTTCTTCCACAAATGGTTTTACCCCAGAAGACCCAACCGAAGAAATTGTTGTTTTATTGCTTCAATTTGTAGAAAAAGCAATAACAAATGATAGTAAACCTAAACAACCAATTGATAATAAACTGTTTTTAATTCATCTTTTCATGATGGCTATTTAAATCTAAACGCATACATTATAAATAAATAAATAATATTTATATATAAATATTAAAAAAATTATTTTTGTTTTATTTCAATATAAATTGATTAAATTTTGAAAAAAAATTAAACAAATTTTGGACAAAATACGAACAGACTTTTTCGTGTTTTGTCATATTATTAACAAAAGATAATAATATGAATCATAAATTTAGGTCTATGGTTGAAGCAGGAAATCCCAGATGTTATAAAATCATTAAAAAATGCAATGATATAATAATATTACAACCTATGAAACAAAAGACAAACAAACCAGGTAAGTCAGGTATTAAACAAAAATCTTTAAGGCAAATAGTCTTAGAAGGTTTTAAAAGACAAGAAAAATTTAATAAACAAATTATTAATCGTTTAGATAGTGTAGATAATCGTTTAAACAACCTTGTTAAAAAGAACAATCTTATAGAATAACAAAAGACACACTTTTTTCTTTAGTGTATTTTTAATATTTTGTTTTATTTTTAAGTGCGTATTTTAATGTAAGACTATCTGCATAGTCTAATGCAGAGTTAATAGGCAATCCTAATGCTATTCTAAATACTTGTGCATCACAAACTTGATTCACTATTTTTTTAATAAAAGCAGCAGTTGCTTCTCCGTTTACAGTTCAATTGGTAGCAATAATTACTTCTTTTACTTTATTTTGTTTAAGCAAATGCATTAATTTCTTAACAATATCTTGATTTAAATATTCTTTATTCTTAACATTAATTTCTCCATTAAGAATATAGTATTGTCCTGTGTATCCATTTGTTTCTTCAATTTTTTGCAAATCTTCTTGGGTAGAAACTACACAAATTTTTGTTTTATCTCTCGATGGGTTAGCACAGATATCACATATCTCACCTAAACAATAATTATTGCAAACTGAACAAATTTTGATTTTTTGTTTAGCCGTTACTATTCTATTAACAAATTCTTGAATAAATCTCTCATCTTTTTTAACTAAAAAATGAGCAATCCTTTCTGCTTGTTTTTTACCAACGCCAGGCAAGGATTTTAATGCATCTATTAAATAATCAAAATTTGAATCAATCATTAGAACAATCCACCCATGCCCTTTGGCATTGCTGATTGTGTAATAGCATCTTTTTGTTGAGAAACAGCTTTAATTGCTGCATTAATTGCTTCAGCAACCATATCTTGAAGAGTGGTTTTATCTTCAGGATCAACTAAAACATCATTAATGATGATATTCTTAATTTCTAATTTACCAGTTAATTTAACAATCACTGAAGAATTTTGGTAATTATATTCAAATTCTTTAGCTTCAAAATCTGCAATCTTCTTATTCATTTCTCTTTGCATTTTTTGAGCTTGTTGCATTAAATTTTGAAAGTTCATATTGTTAAAATTATAACTATCTATTTTTTAAGTATTAAATTAAATACTAATGTAATTAGTAATGAAGCGATAGGCGTAATGATAGCAATACCAATAATTCTGATTCGATCAGATTTGGCTTCTTTTTCACTAATTAGAAATTCTAAAGCAGTTAATAAATTAATAGTTTCATCATCAAGTGTAAACTTTTTAGAATCAAGTTGCAACTTAATATTCAAATATAGTGCTTTTAAAGAAGACTTCTTTTGTTTTTTATACTTAGTGATGTGTTTTTGAATTTCGTTTGGAAATTTTGGCATTTCTTTTCCAATACCCATTGGAAACTTATTTAATAGATCTCTTATTTTCATACTTAAATTATAAACTTAGCATTTTTAAATAGTTATATTAATATAAATATAATTTTTAAGTATGAGCAATAAGAACTATACATGAGATTTGGAAGATATTTTAAAAGGTAAATCTCTTGATCAATTATTTAATGAATGAATTAAGATAGAAGAAGAAATTGTTCAACAATTTCCTAATTTTTATAAATCATTAAATAATTTTAAAAAGTGAATTAAAACTAACGAAAAATCTGAAATTATTTCTAACAGATTATCTAATTACATTTCAAATAATTATCAAGAAGATTTGTCTAATCCAAAATGAATTTCTTACATTCAAAAATTGCAAGTAAAGGCTAATGAGTATTCGGTTAAGTTAAGTGGCTATGACAATGTTGTTTTAAAAAATGAAAAATTAATCCGTAGCTACTTAACAGATAAATCATTAAAAGAATATCAAAGAGCTTTTGATTTAATTTTTAAAACTAAGAAACATTTGTTATCAGATGTTGAAGAAAAATTATTATCAAAAGTCTCTATTACTAACGGAGGGGTAGACTCTGCTTTTTCTACATTAACTGATAATGATATTAAGTTTAAAGATGCTGTTAATTCAAATGGTAAGAATGTTCCTATCAAAACTGTAGCAGATGTTTCAAAATTATTAAAAAGCAATGATCGTTCGCTAAGAAAATCTACATGAATTAATTTCAATTCTGCTTATCATCAATTTGAATCTACTTTAACCCAAACTTTATACTACAATTACTTAACTTTAAATACCTATGCAAAGTTACGTAAATATAAAGACTACATTGATGCTGCAGCCGATGCAGATGAAGTTAAAGAAGATTTAATCCTTCATATTTACAAGATGGTTGAAACATTTAAACCATCAGAAGATAAATATGCAAAAAAAGTTAAAGCATTATTAAAGAAACAATTAGGTTTAAATAAATTAGAACCATGAGACAAAACTGTTGATCTAAGTAAAAAACAAGTTAAAGTTTCTATAGAACAAACAAAAAAAATGGTTTTAGAATCTTTATCACCTTTAGGTGATGAATATGTTTCTAATGTTAAGAAGGCTTTTGATGAACGTTGAATTTCTTGATTACCAAAACCAGGCAAACAAACAGGCGCTTATTCAATTGGTGGTACAAAAGGATTGGATAAATATTACATCTCAATGAATTTTGATGGTACATTGAGATCTGTTGGTACAATAGCTCATGAATTAGGTCACTCAATGCATTCGCTTTATTTCAATAAAAAACAAAAAGTGTATGCAGATTGTGCTATTTTCTATGCAGAAATTGCATCAATCGTTAACGAAACATTGTTATCACTTTATCTTGTAGATAAATATGAAAATAACAAAGTGATGCAAAGAATGATTCTTGATGAATTAATTCATAACTTTTTTGCAACCACTACAAGACAAATTATTTTTTCTAACTTTGAATATGTTGCAAACCAATATGTAAATGAATCTAAACCTTTTACAAAAGAATCATTAAGAGATCTTTACATCCAAATGATTAAAAAATATGAAGGATTAACTAAACAATCAGAAAAAAAATTAAGATCTGTGATTCCTTACACATATAGTTTGTCAACTATATTTAGAATTTCACACTTTTATGTTGGTAATTTCTACGTATATAAATATGCAATTGGTCAAATAGTCGCTATCTATGTTGCAAGCAGAATTTATGCAAAAGATAAAACTATGTTAAAAAAATATTTTGAATTCCTATCAAGTGGATGCTCAAAATCGCCACTTGAAACAATTAAAATATTAGGCGTTGATTTATATAGCGATAAACCTTACATTGAATCAAAAAAATTTATTGACAAAATGATTAATAAATTTTCAAAATTATAAAAATATAATTTAAGTATGAAAATCGATCTATCTAAAATTTTTGAAATGCAGGCTGCATTGGATAACACTATTCAAAATAATCATAATGTTACATATCTACAAATTTTTGAAAAATTAAAATTTGCTTTGTTAGTCGAAACTTGTGAATTAGCAAATGAAATTAGATTTTTTAAATACTGATCTAATAAACAACCATCTCCTAAAAATGTTATTTTAGAAGAATATGTAGATGGTATTCATTTTATTACTTCACTTTGCTTAGCAAAGAAATGCCCAAATTATGTTGAAATTGATGAGCATTATTCACCTGCAAACAAAGAAGAATTAACTGAAATATTTTTAGATTTATCTAGCTCTATTAAAGGACTAAATACAATTCCTGAAATTATGAGTTGATATAGAAATTATTTAATTCTTGGCGTAAAATTAGGATTTAATATTTCAGAAATTTTAGAATCATACATTAATAAAAATAAAATCAATTTTCAAAGACAAGAAAATAATTATTAATGGATAAATTAGACATTGGATACCAAGTTAAATATTTTTATCTTGATGGAAAAATGACCATGTACCGTCTTTACCAATCAAGATCTTGATATATTCAAGTTAAGGTTGATAGACAAGCTGAAATATCAGTTTATGCAAATAAAAATTTTACTGATAAAGAAATAGAACATCAATTAACAACCACTTATAAAAGAGTTATTTTATGATATCAAAAACATAATGAACGCTCGTTAATTAACTTAGAAAAAAACATTATTCATATTTTTAATAAAAAATATGTATTAAAAAAAACAAATAAAAAATTGCCAAAAAAATTTGAAATTTTAGGTTCAAATATTTACATTAATTTAAAAGATGAATCTGATCAAAAAGAAAAACTTGAAATTGTTAAAACAATTTATGATGATTCAATCACAAATTACATTAAAAATTCCACAAAAACATGAGCTAATAAAATGGGATTGCCTTTGTACAAAATTAAATTTAGATGATTAGTTACAATGTGAGGTTGTTGTAAAAATACAAAAAAAGAAATTTTGTACGCTTATCAATTAGGTGCCTATTCGAAAGATGTAATAGATTCTGTTATAGTTCATGAGTTGTGTCACATTAAATTTCCGCATCATCAAAAAACTTTTTGAGATGAAGTTTATAAATGAAACCCTAAAAATAAAGAATTATCAAGAATTCTTAATTTAGTTGATGATCATTAGTTTTCTAATTTTGAGATTTCAATCAAAATTTGTTCCCCATCAATTTGTCCTTTTCTAATAACTTTGTTTTTATCTAAATTAATAATTGTTGAAGGTTTGTCTGCGTCTGTATGTCTTATGTGACTTTTAACAAAAATTACTTTATCTTTTACTTTTTTAAATTCAGTTTGAGCTTCTTCAAAAGATTTTACTGGTTTTCTACCTGATAAATTAGCACTAGATGAATATAAAAATATAACTCTATCAAGTAAATCTAATAAAAATTTACTATTAGGAACTCTATATCCTACTTTATTTTTGATTACTGTTAATTTTCCTGGCCAGTATTTTTTTAATACTTTAATTTCGTTAGGTTCAAAAATACCTGAATTAATAAAATCTTTAATGAAAACTACTAGTTTTTTAGAGTGAGGACGTTTTTTCGCACTATAAATTAGATTGCTTGATAACGAAACAATTCCATAAACTGTATCTGTGTCAACGATTACAGATTTATTGTTTCTCAAATGAAATTCAATAGCGTCTAATTCACTCTCGTTATATTTTTCCATGGTTTAATTATAAATAATAAAAAAATCCTTGAGTTAACAAGGATTTAATTAATTAAGCATTAATTGCTTTCTTTTGCTTTTGTCAGAAGAATGCTTGATCGTAATTTTTATCTGTTGCTTTAATTCCTAATTCATTTAAGAACGGAAGAACAATCATGATACCGCACATTGTTCAGAATCATATTGCAGCTTGTGCATATGTTAATGTAACTTTGTTATCAATAAATAATCCTCATGCTTCGAATTGTTTATTTGCATTGATTGCAATGTTACCACAGAATTGTCAAATTAGACCATATCCGAAAATAAAGAAGCAACCAAACGAACCAATTACAGCTGCTGGGATTTGTCCTTTTTGCTTAATAACTTCAGGAGCGTGTCCATTGTATCTATTAAGAATAGATGCAGCTGATAATACAGCATAAATTCCAAAGAATGCTAATACGATAAAGTTAGAAACACCATCGAAAATTTGATCTGTATTCATCACTCCTGAAGGAATACCAAAAATAATTGTATAAAACGCTGTAACAAAACTTAATAATATAAATCCTTTCATCAAGAATTTACCATTAGCAACTTTTTTCATTCATTTGCTTCCGACAATAATTTCTTCTTCAACTGCTGAATCAAATGATCTAATAGCACCCATAGTCATTGAGTTTAATACACCAAAAATTGAAATAAAAATAAAGATTGAAATAATATAGTGGAATGCTGATTTTGCAATTGTATTGCCTGCAAATACAAAATCAAATACAGCATAAGCACTACTACAACCAACACAAATTTGTCCAATTGTTACTAATAAGTAAAGAATACCAGCAACAACCATAGAAACAACAATTGATAATGGAATATTTTTATTAGGATTTTTCATTTCTCCTGCAATATTACCAATGATTAAAAATGAATCAAATGCAAAGAAAATTGCTGGTAATGAATCTAACATTCCAGTGAAACTAAATTGACCAGAATATTCAGTGCCATCAATTGTTGTAATGCTATCATTAGCAAACAAATTTTGATCTTTGTTAATACATCCAAAAATAATACCAGTTAAAATTACTAATCCTAATGGAATGAATTTTAAAATAGTTGTTACATTAGAAGTTTTTTGCAATGCTCTTGAACAAAACAAGTTCAATGTAGCAAAAACAAATATACCAGCTAATGCGACAAATATGACATACCACATGGTATTGTTACCACAATTGATTTTATTACCTTGAGAGAAGCAATTGAAAATTGCTTCAGAGAAGAAAATAGCATCTACTAATACATAAATTCCATAGTATAGTAATGGTAGTAAAATTTTTACTAATCTACCTGAACGATATCCAATTAATCTTTCGTATCATCCTGCTAAACCAGAATTTGCTGATTTAGTCTTACATGTAACAATTTCTCCAAATGAATAAGCAATTGCTAATGCAACAACAAAAGCAATAATCCATGAGAATAAAACACCTCACGGATTACCATTGTTGTTCCTAAAAATGTTACCATTTTTAAAGAAAATACCAACACCTACTGTACTACCAATAATGATAGATACTGCACCAAATAATCCTATTGATGCAGCGGTTTTTCTTGAAACTCCAGGTTCAGTATTAACTTGTTTATTAGTTTTACTGAAAGTCATTTTTATCCCTTGTAAGCGATAGCTTCAATTTCAACTAATACGTCTTTTGGTAAACGAGCAACTTCAACGCAGCTTCTAGCTGGTTTATGAGTTGTGAAGTATTGTCCATATACTTCATTAACTTTTGCAAAGTCATTCATGTCTTTAATGTAGATTCCACAACGAACAACATTATTTAATGTGCATCCAGCAGCTTCTAATACTGCTTTAACATTTTCTAATGATTGTTTTGTTTGTGCAGAAACATCTTCACTAACTTTTGTCATTGTTTCTGGAACAAATGGAATTTGTCCTGAAACATATACAAAATTTCCTGCTTCAATAGCTTGAACGTATGGTCCAACTGCTGCAGGTGCTTTATCTGTGTGTATTACTTTCATATTATTCTCCTTTATATTAAATAAAGTATATAAAAAATATTTATTATTTTTAAATAAACTTTTAATACATATAATATTAGCGTTAATTTAATATATTAAATTACTAGGAAATAATATGTCAAAAAACGAAATGTTATACGAAGGTAAAGCAAAGAAAATATTTGCTACTGATAATGCTGATGAAGTAATTATCGAATACAAAGATGATGCAACTGCAGGAAATGGTGCAAAAAAAGGTACCATTGGTAATAAAGGTATTTTAAACAACGCCATTACTACAATCATCTTTGAAATGTTAATGAAAGGTGGTATTCCAACTCACTTTGTTAAAAAAATAGATGATCGTAATCAATTGTGTAAAAAAGTTACAATCGTTCCATTAGAAGTAATTGTAAGAAACGTAGCTGCTGGTAGTATGGCAAAACGTTTAGGTATTGAAGAAGGAACACCTTTAAAAACACCTGTATTAGAAATTTCATATAAAAATGATGCATTAGGCGACCCATTAATCAACGACTATCACGCTGTTGCAATTGGTATCACTACATTTGATGAATTAAACAAAATTTATTCATATACAAAAAAAATCAATGAATTATTAATTGATTTCTTTAAGAAACAAAACATTCGTTTAATTGATTTTAAAATTGAATTTGGAAAAGATAAAGATGGTAACATCTTATTGGCTGATGAAATTTCTCCAGATACTTGTAGATTATGAGATGCTACAACTAATGAAAAATTAGATAAGGATCGTTTTAGAAGAGACTTAGGTAAAATTGAAGAAGCTTACCAAGAAATTTTCAAAAGAATAAGCAAATAATGTCTTTAATACAATCTAAATCAATTTTTGATAATGACAAATTCCATGATGAATGTGGAATTTTTGGTATTTATTCTTTATCAGACAAAAACAATGTTGCATTACTAACTTACTATGGTTTGTTTGCTTTGCAACACAGAGGACAAGAATCTTCTGGTATTGCTGTAAGCAATAAACTAGGTATTGGATGTAAAAAAGGTTTGGGATGTGTTGGTGATGTATTTAATAAAGATGCATTAAATGAATTATCACTTAACAACCCTAACATTGCTATTGGCCATGTAAGATATTCAACAGCAGGAAGTGCTGGTGTTGAAAGTGCTCAACCGTTTGTTGTTAATTCTAAAAAAGGACAATTAGCTTCTGCACATAACGGAAACTTAGTTAATGCAAACTTCTTAAGATTTAAATACGAAAAATTAGGATGTAAATTTGTTTCTACAGTTGATTCAGAAGTAATTGCTAACATCATTGCTTACAATTGAAACAACTGTGAAACAATTGAAGAAGCAGTTGTTAAAACTGCTAAGGAAATTAAAGGTGCATATGCTTTAGTAGTGTCTACTAAAGATAAATTAATTGGTTTAAGAGATCCGCACGGTATCAGACCATTATGTATTGGCCAATTACCTGATGGATCTACAATCTTGTCATCTGAATCATGTGCATTTAGTTCAACTGGTGCTAAATTCTTAAGAGATGTAAATAAAGGTGAATTAGTTTCTATTCAAAACAAAGAAATTAAATCAACAATTTATGCAAATGAGCCTAAACATTCATGTATCTTTGAATATGTTTACTTTGCAAGACCTGACTCTACAATTGATGGAATCAATTGTTATTTATCAAGAATTAAACAAGGTAAACTTTTATATTTAGAGCACCCTTTAAAAGCAGATATGATTATTGGTGCTCCAGAATCTGGTAATTATGCAGCTATGGGTTATGCACAAGCATCTGGTATTCCATATGGTATTGGTTTAATTAAAAACAGATATATTGCTCGTACATTTATTAAACCAACACAAGAATTAAGAGAAAGAGATGTTTTTATTAAACTTAATCCATTAGAAATCAATGTTAAAGGAAAAGACATTGTTCTTGTAGATGACTCTATTGTTAGAGGAACAAGTTCATTACATTTTGTTCAAGCTCTTAAAAGAGCTGGTGCTAAAAAAATCTTTATGTTATCAGCTGCCCCAATGGTTAAATTCCCATGTTTCTTAGGAATTGATACACCTGATACAAAAGATTTGATGGCAGCTAATTACACAATTGAACAAATGAAAGAAAAAATTAAATGTGATTACTTAGGATTCTTAAGTATTAAAGGCTTATATGAATCATGTTTAAATAAAAATGAATATTGTGATGGATGTTTTACTGGTAAATATCCAGTAAATAAAGAAGAAAAAGGAGAGTAATAAATGAAAAAGAAATTAACTTATAAAGATAGCGGTGTAAACATTGAAGAAGGCTACAAATCTGTTAGTCTTTATAAACAATACTGCAAAAGTACATTTAATAATTTGGTTGTAAATGATTTAGGATCTTTTGCAGGAATGTTAAAACTTCCTAAAGGTTATAAAGAACCAATATTAGTTTCTGGAACTGATGGTGTTGGTACTAAAATCGCTATTGCTTGCAGTAACAAAAAATATGATACAGTTGGAATTGATTGCGTAGCAATGTGTGTTAATGATGTATTATGTCACGGTGCTAAACCTTTATTTTTCTTAGATTACATTGCGTGCGGTAAATTAAATGCTAAAACTGCAGCTGATTTAGTAAAAGGAGTAGCAGAAGGTTGTAAACAATCTGGTTGTGCATTAATTGGTGGAGAAACTGCTGAAATGCCTGGATTTTATAAAGCAGGTGATTATGATTTAGCTGGTTTTTCTGTAGGTATTGTTGATAAATCAAAAATCATTAATGGTAAAAACATTAAAGCAGGTGATGCACTAATTGGTATTGCTTCAAGTGGTTTTCACTCTAACGGTTTCTCATTAGTCAGAAAATTATTTACTGACATGAATGAAAAGTTTGATAACAAGCCTATTTGAAAAACTTTGTTAGCTCCTACAAAGATTTATGTAAAACCAATCCTTAAATTATTAGATAAATATGAAATTAAAGGTATGGCTCACATTACAGGTGGTGGTTTTATTGAAAACGCACCTAGAATGTTAAAGAAAAATTCTAAACTACAATTAGTAATCGATACTAATTCATACCCGTTACCTGAAATTTTTAAATTAGCTAATAAACGTGGTGTTGATAAAACTCATATGTACAATACATTCAATATGGGTATTGGTTTCATCATTTGTGTAAATAACAAAGATGTAAACAAGATCCTTAAAGATTTATCTTTAATGAAAGAAAAAGCTTGAAAAATTGGTACTGTTAAATCTTCAGACGGTAAAGACCCTATTAAATTAATCTATTAATATGAAAAAGACAAAAACACTTAAAGATTCTTTCGGGGCAGTTGAAGTCCCTGCAAATAAGTATTGAGCAATTCAAACCCAAAGAAGTAAGCAAAATTTTACTATCAACAACGAAAAAATGCCTCACAGTTTAATTGAAGCATTTGCTTTAGTTAAAAAATCATGTGCATTAGCTAATTTACAAGCTAAAAAACTAGATTCTAAAAGAGCTAATCTAATTTGTAAAGTTTGTGATGAAATTTTAACTGGTAAGTTAGATGGTAACTTTCCTTTATCTGTTTGACAAACAGGAAGCGGTACCCAAACCAATATGAATGTTAATGAAGTTGTTTCAAATAGAGCAATGCAAATTGATAAAACAACAAGCATTCACCCAAATGATCATGTTAATATGTCTCAAAGCTCAAACGACACATTCCCAAGTGCTATTCACATTATGGGAATCATGTTAACAAAGCAAAAACTATTACCTTCTCTTGAAAATTTAATTAAATCTTTTGATGCTTTAATAAAATCATTTGGTAGCATTGTAAAGGTTGGTAGAACACATTTACAAGATGCAACTCCAATCAAGTTATCCCAAGAGTTTTCAGCATATGTAGCAATGCTAAAAACTTCTAAAAAAATGATTAGCGAGGCTATTAACTACTTATATGAATTACCAATAGGTGGAACAGCTGTAGGAACAGGAATTAATGCTCCTAAAAATTTTGATAAATTAGTTTGTACTAATTTAAAAAAGATTACTAAACTTCCTTTTACACCAGTTGATAATAAGTTCGCTGGGCTTAGTTCAAAAGATCGTGTTTCATTTTTTCATTCTGCACTTAAAGTATTAGCAGAAAATTTATTTAAAATTGCTAATGATATTAGATGGTTATCATCTGGACCAAACTGCGGAATTGGAGAAATCTATATTCCTCAAAATGAGCAAGGAAGTTCAATTATGCCAGGAAAAGTAAACCCAACTCAATGTGAAAGCATGATGATGTTGTGTATTCAAGTTATTGCAAATAACATGGCAATTACAATTGGTAATACTCAAGGTAATTTCCAATTGAATACTTTTATGCCTTTAATAGCTTACAATGTTAACCAATCAATAAATTTACTAGCTGATGGCATGGATTCATTTAGTAAAAAATGCGTTATAGGAATTACACCAAACAACAAGAGAATAAAAACTAATTTAGATCACAACTTGATGTTAGCTACTTCATTAAATACAAAGATTGGTTATGATAAAGCAGCAATCATTGTAAAACTTGCTGTTAAAGAAGGAATTTCGTTAAAAGAAGCTGCTATCAAGTCTGGATATTTATCAGAAAAAGAATTTGATAAAATAGTTGATCCTAAGAAAATGGTATTATAAAAAAAAAATATATTTTTTATAATACTGTATAATATATAGTGTGGTAAAGAGAGGTAACACTATATGAAAAAATCAATCAAAAAATTAATTTTATCAACATTTTCTGCTTCTGTATTGTTAGTTCAACCAATTTTGTTAACTAATACCTTGTCAACAGCAACAAGTGTTGAATTATATAGTGATGATAATCTTGATAATTCTATACTTCAATATACACCAACTTTTAACTTTTCTAAAGATGCAAACACCATAAATTATTCAACAGATTATGGTAAAGTTCAGAAAAGCGTTTATCATGGTGCCCCTTCAAAAGTAATTGTTTCTACACATAACGGAATAGGTTATTATGATATTCATCTTGAATGAAATAATTTCTTAGGAATAAATCCATTAGAGCAAAACGGTCTTAATAATTACTTAAAAAACATAAAACGTAAGGATAAATGAGTTTCATTTAGGGAAATATACGAAACAGGTAAACTTTTATCTGAAGGTAAAGAATTAATGTTTGCAGGTAGAAACCCAAATGGTGGAGTTGCAACATTCAATATAACTAACAGATGTGAGTATGAAGGAGCATACTATAATGATGCATTTGGCAAACAGCAATATGCACCTGCTTTTACAAATGAATTTGTTGTATCTTCTATAAAAATGAATGGTATTTATTTGACAGACGGTCAAAAAGATTTTATATGAACAGATAATGGTTGAACTTTAAAATATTCATGTTCTGAAAACTTATTTGATGTTTTACAATTTAAATACAATTCTAAAGAGTGACCACATTTACAAGCATCAACAACTAAAAAAATTGATTTTACAGTTTCGTTAACTAACCCTAATGGTGAAGTATATTCTTTATTTCACAATAAACAATTACCAACAGGTGATAAAACTCCTATCATTGATTCTCGTTCAGAATGTTATGCAATAAATAGCTCTGATTATGAGCCATCTTCTCAAATTTCTTGTATTTCTTCTGTTGGTTTAAAAGGAATTGATTTAACTTCTGACAAGAAAGATAGTTTTAACGTTTCTTTAGAAAACATAGTAATGTATGACTATTGTGGTCAAGAAATTAATCCAAAAATAGCAAAAGGATGATTAACAGCAACTCCAGGTATTGGTGTAGATGCTGTATATCTTTCATGTGATAAATCTGAACCTATTGAATATGAAGGTAATTTTTATCCACCGCATGAAAACGCTATTGTAGATAAAGAAACAACAGATGACTTAACTTCTGAATTTAAAAATTATAAAATAACAGTAAATCCATGAGAAACTGAAAAAAAATGATCTACTTTCAATCCTGTTATGGGGCCACAAGATTATTGATACAAAGATCATAAACACCGTCAATATTTTAGTTGATATTACGATTATTCTAGTGCTAAGGGCAAATCAATTGAAAAAATTTCTAGTTTTTATCTAGATTTTATTAACTAGGAAAGGGAGGCAAAATTATGAATAAAATAAAAACATTTAAAATATTTTCATCAATTTTATTATCTAGCGGAGGAGTGGCTGCTGCTGTTTGTTCACCATCAATAACTACTCATTCTAAACAAAAAAATTATTTTGCTATCTCTGAAAAAGACAATGTAAAAGAAACTAAATATCTTTCTTTAGAAAAAAATGTAAAATTAACTGATTCATCTGATGATTCTTCTGAAGATAATGTTGTTTTAGAACAATTAGAAGAGCATATACAAGCTGTTGAAGATAAAGCGCAATTCCAAATGACTGCTGCTCACTTATCTCCTGATTCAATAAAAACAATAATTGGTATTTTAAAAGCTAACATTGATCAAAAAAAAGAAGAATTATTAAAAGACTATTCTGATGCTTCTGGATCTTTAAACCAAGATGGATTAAACCAAATGTATTACTATGTTAATGAACAAGCAAAAGCATTAGGTGTAGATGTTGTTGATTTTTATCAACTTGCTAATAAAACTATTCCAAATACTGTTCTTTCATACTACAATGAGTTAGTTAAATCAAAAGTTTCTCAGGAAGACGCTGAACAAAAGGCTAATGAATTTAAGGAACAGTTGCTTGGTTTGTTAGATGAAGCACAAACACAATTATGAGATGATGTTCATTATTCATTAAATTTATCTCAATATCAAGATGAAATGACAGAAGCAATTGATAATGCAGAATTATCAACAGTTTTAAATTATGCATGTACACATTTTGAAAGTTTATTAACAGTTAATGAAAGTTACAATTCAATTTCTACATATGCTGATTATTCAAATGATGGTAATGGAATAAAGGTTGGCGATACCTTAACTTCAGAACAAATTTCAAAAATCTTTAATTTTAAATATTGCTTATCTGTTGGTGCTGATTTTGAAGATTACCAGGCTAAAGATTATTCTGCAACTGAATCTGGAGAATATCCTCAAGAAATAATTAACAATATGTTCGATATTGCTCCGCTTTCTTCACACAGTACGTTTGCTGCTAATTACAATGAATCTGAAATATTACCTGGTTATAAATTAAATGTTCAAGTTGTAGATATGGAAAATGAAATAAACTCACATAAATGTGATGTTCAATTTAAATTTGGTATCTGTAGATCAACAAATAAAGATAAAATTATTTGACAAACAGATGATGAATTAAAGCCAAACAAAGATGGAGAAAGAATGAATCTTTTTTCTTATGATATTGAAAACATGAATGCTTTAACAAGTATTTCAAATAATAAATATTACAAAAATTTATCTCAAGTAGTTGAAATTAATAAAAAAGAAAAGAAAGATAAGGATGGAGCTTATTTTTCTGATTCAGCAAAAAATAGAACTTATTTAGATGCAATTATGTCTAAATATCAAGACACTGGTGATTATGATTTACAAAAAAACCCAGTTGTTTTAATTGATCCAAAAGATTATGTTGGAATACCAACAATAAAAGACTATAAACCAGAAGATACATATCATACTAATCAAAAGATTCAATTAGTTGCAACAGATATTGATACAAACCTTAATATCTTATCTGTTTCTTGAGCATACGTTGATACAGAAATTTCTCCTAATAAAGAAAATGAACAAATTTCTAAGAATAATTTCAAAGTAGTTAAACTCATTCCTTGAAAGATCGATAAAAATTTATATGATTCAATAAAAATTAAATTTAACATAGATCCTAATCTTCAAAAGCTAATGGATCATGCTAAAAATATTTATACAGCAGCTTCTACATTTAATATGTATTTTAGAACTTTGTCATCTGATTCTGCTGAAAAAAACCTTAACGCTATCAATAAATCGATTATTGAAAGAGGTGCATTACTTGCAGCAATTGCTCTTGTTGAAGCAACTGCAATCGGAACATCATTATTTTTAGCATATGAATTGGCAATAACAGCAGGCGGTACTGCACATGCTGCTATCCAACTTGTTTTCATCTCTTTGTTCATAGCATCTTCAATTGCATTTATGGCTCAAGAAGGTATGAAATTAGATCAAGATAACAAGGCATATAAGATTTCAAGAAAAATCTTTGATTTGTTAAATGAATCTAACCAAAACAAAGAATATGCAAAAGAAATGATAGATTTATTTTCTGATCAAGAAACTATAACAAATGGTGACCTTCTATTTGATAGTCATGCACAATATTCTGATAAAAAAACGTCATCTGTAAAAATTAAAGAAATTTTCAAAATAATTCAAGCTGATGATGGTCACTGAAACTTTTATTGAAATGTAATTCAAGATCTTCATCTTTATTCTAAAAAAGATGAAGATAAAGTAAAGAAAGCTTTTGTGGATTTTGATTCTGATGATGTATCTCCTAAAGATGATAAAGATCATACTCTTTTAACTAATGCTACATTCTGAAAAACTTTAGCTGCTTTTTCAACATTACATTTAGCTCAATTTTTTGCAATTATCGGAATTGATGTGTTAGCTTTAGAAGTGTTTACACCAATTTTAATATGAGTAGATGCTGTTATTGATAAATTTGTTCGTTCAGCAGCTTATGATGCTCTTTCTTTAAGTGATCAAGCATTTTGAGGTAGTTATTACAATGAAACAATATGTTGAGTAAATAGACAAGAAAAATTATTTGAATCATTAGAAGAATCTTCAACTCTTTGTGCATCTTCTGGTTTTCTATACTTTATCGGACTTACTGTTATATTAGACACTGTTCTTCAATGTATTTATGCAGCAATTCAAGATACAGTTCAATCATTAGAATTTTAATGTAAATATTATTATGGATTACGGAAAAAAATCATTACAATTACACGCTAAATGAAAAGGAAAGATTGATATTGTTTGTAAAGCACCTATTAAAAACAAACAAGATCTAGCTTTAGCTTATACACCAGGAGTGGCCGCTCCTTGTTTAGCTATTCAAAAAGATATTAATAAATCTTATGATTTAACATGAAGAAAAAACACTATTGCTGTTGTTACTGATGGTACAGCAGTATTAGGATTAGGTGATATAGGTCCAGAAGCCGGTATGCCAGTAATGGAAGGCAAATGTGCATTATTTAAAAGATTTGGCAATGTAAATGCTGTTCCATTATGTATTAAATCTAAGAATGTTGATGACATTGTAAAAACAGTATACTTATTGTCTGGTTCTTTTGGTGGTATTAACTTAGAAGACATTGGTAGCCCAAGATGTATTGAAATTGAAGAAAAATTAAAAGCAATGTGTGATATTCCGATTTTCCATGACGACCAACACGGAACCGCTATTGTTGTAGCAGCTGCCATCATTAATGCATTAAAAGTTGTTAAAAAACAAATGAACAAGGTAACTGCTGTTATTAATGGTTCAGGGGCCGCTGGTATGGCTATTGGTAAATTATTATTAAAAATGGGTATAGGAAATATTATCTTCTGTAATAGAAATGGTATTTTAGATCCGAAAGATGAAAGAATCAATGTTTATCAAAGACAATTAGCTAAAACAACAAATAAAAAACATGTTAAAGGGTTATTAATTGATGCTTTAAAGGGCGCTGATATCTTTATTGGTGTTTCGGCAGGAAACGTTTTAAAACCAGAAATGATTAAAGGAATGAACAAAAAGCCAATAGTGCTAGCAATGGCAAACCCAATTCCTGAAATCATGCCTGATGTCGCTCTTAAAGCTGGTGTTGAAGTTATGGGAACAGGAAGAAGTGATTTCCCTAATCAAATCAATAATGTTATGGTTTTTCCTGGAATCTTTAGAGGTGCACTTGATGCTGGTGCAAAACAAATTACAGATGAAATGAAAATCACTGCAGCAAAAGCAATTGCTAAATTAGTAAAACCAAGCGAATTAAATAAAAATTATATTCTTCCATCAGCATTAGATATGGCTGTACCAAAAGCTGTAGCAAAAGCTGTGGCTGATTGTTGAAAAAAATCACACAAATAAATTTTTCTAATCTTCTTTTCAATTTTTTGTTGCAAAAAAACAGTATAAATATTAAAAATAGGAGAAAAATATGAATAAAAAGTTAATTAAAACAATTACAAGTGTTGCTTGCGGATTAGGAATTATTTCTTCAATTCCGTTTTTTGGAACATCATGTTCTGAAGATGGATCTACAATTGAATCTATTAATTCAGTATCTGATTTAGTGAATTTTAATGCATCGAGTAAATTACACGATATTGGTATAAATAAAAAACAAGGATTATAAAGGTGATTATACAGACCCTGCAGATTTATTCTATATTGCAGGAATTCTTACTGATTTATCTAATAACTTAAATGAAGGCAAGAATGGAACTAAAACATTTTTTGAATGTTTAATGCTTTTTGAATCTGTATCATGTATGTTTGATGAAATGCTTCATCCGGCCGATAGTGAAAGTTTCTATTTTTATACATATCAAGATTTTAAGGAATATGCAAACGAAGACTATATTCAATCTTTTCACTGACAAATTCGAAATTGTGAATTAATATATGATTCAAATAAACATTGTTTTTCTATTAATGCACAAACAGAATTAAGTGCAATAATCTTTAACTCTAGAACACAAGAAACTGAAGAATATATATATGCTCAAAATTGAGGATCATACATGGTTGATTACACTTATGATACTACATCATCATTCCGTATTAATTCAGTCTGTTATAAATTTGATGATGAACAAAAACAAAACAAATATCTTGATTTTTCAATTGTAAATAATGGTACAATTGATCATTTTTGTGAAACTACAACAATAATAAACAAAACTACAATTGAGCAAAAAGAAAAAGATGATGAATCTTATATTAGTATCAAATCAGATAATTGAATGAATTTATTTTCAAATATTGGATTCGTAACAATTTAAATCTTATGATTTAACACGAAGAAAAACACTATTGCTGTTGTTACTGACGGATCAACAGTGTTAGGATAGGTGATATAGGTCCAGAAGCTGGTATATCAGCAACGAAAGGTGAGTGTGCATTATTTAAAAGATTTGGTAATGTAAATGCTGTTATTAATGGTCCAGGGGCCGCTGGTATGTCTATTGGTAAACTATTATTGAAAACAGGGCATTGGTAACATTATCTTTTGTAATAGAAACGGTGTTTTAAATCCAAAAGATGAAAGAATCAATGTTTATCAAAGACAATTAGCTAAAACAACAAACAGCATTAGATATGGCTGTACCAAAAGCTGTAGCTGATTGTTGAAAAAATCACACAAATAATTTTTTCTAATCTTCTTTTCAGTTTTTTGTTGAAAAAAAAAAAGACTATATTATGTAATATAAAAAATAAACAAGTATGAACAAGAA
>CASPLF010000009.1 GCA_949422915.1 uncultured Mycoplasmatales bacterium | reverse complement strand
GTGTCATTTCCCCATATTTACTCCAAAGTGGCGTAAAATAGGTTTTACAGTCTAAAAAATTAAAAAAGCACCAGGTTTAGCCTAGTGCTTTTTACATGGTGGAGAATATGGGACTCAAACCCACAACCTTCTGAGTGCAAATCAGATGCTCTATCAATTGCGCTAATTCCCCAATGGGATAGGTGCTTTGTTTGCACCTATTGAAATTATTAATGGTGGGAGCAAATGGATTCGAACCATCGACCTCACCCTTATCAGGGGTGTGCTCTAACCAACTGAGCTATACTCCCACAAAAAACGAAAATTTTTTGTAATTAACGTTTTGTGAATTGAGGACTTCTACGTGCACCGTATTTACCGTATTTCTTACGTTCTTTAACACGTGAGTCACGAGTCATCATTTTCTTTTTCTTTAGATCGCTCTTGCAATCTTTATTAGCTTCTACTAAAGCACGAGCAATTCCTAAACGAATAGCACCTGCTTGTCCGTTGAAACCACCACCACTAACTTTAACATTGATATCAAATTTAGTTAAGTTATCAGTAATTTCTAAAGGTTGTTTCATATCCTTAATTACTAATGCATTTGGAAAGTATTCTTCTGGTGTTCTTTTGTTAATTAAGATCTTACCAGTTCCTGGTGTGATGATAACTTTAGCAACAGAAGTTTTTCTACGTCCTAAACCTTTGTATGAAACTTGTTCCATTATTTTTTACCCCTTATTTCAAATTTGATTGGTTTTTGAGCTTCGTGAGCTTTACCTTGATCTGAATAAACTGTAAGTTTTTTCAACATATCCTTAGCTAGTCTATTTTTTGGTAACATACCTTTAACTGCAGTTGTTACTAATTCTACTGAATAGTTAGTAATCATTTCTTTACCGGTTCTAGTTCTTAAACCACCGATGTATTGAGAATGAGTATATCACTTTTCTTTTTCAGCCTTGTTGCCTGTTAAAACAACTTTGCTAGCATTTCTTACAATTACGTAATCTCCACAATCAACATTTGGAGTAAAGCTAGGTTTGTTTTTACCACGTAGAATGTTAGCAACTTCAACAGCAAGTTTACCTAAAACTAAACCAGTCGCATCGATTTCGTATCATTTGCGATCTGACATAGCTTTTTCTTTTTTTAACATTGTTGTTTTTTGCATATGCACTTTCCTTATATATAGGTATATAGATTATATTTATTAATATTCTTTTTTATACATTTTTTGTCCATCTTCCATCATTTGTTCTTTGTCACCTTTACCAGTACCAGCTGGAATCAAGTTTCCTAACATAACATTTTCTTTCAATCCAGATAATGTATCTATTTGAGATTTAACAGAAGCTTCAATTAATGTTTTCTTTGTATCTTGGAATGAAGCAGCTGACAAGAATGAGTCAACTTTTGATGGAACAGCTTCCAATCCAAAGATTAAGTTAGTAGCAGTAATTGGTGTTTGACCATTAGCAATTAACTCAGTATTTACTTGAGTAAATGTGTTAATGTCGATAACTTGTCCAATGAAGAAGTTAGAGTCACCTCTATTTAACACTTTAACTTTGTTAGTCATTTGACGTAAAATAATTTCAACATATTTATCTGAAATTTCAATACCTTGAATACGGTATACTTTTTGAATTTCTTTTAACATGTAGTCTCTAGCTGCTGATATTCCGGCAACTTGTAATAATTCATTAATGTCAATAGATCCGTCAGTGATCTTATCACCTGGTTTTACAATATCGCCTTCTTTTACACGGAAAATTGAGTTGAATGGTGTAACTAATGATTCAGTATCATTAATCTTAGTGTTTTTAATTTCAACTTCATAACCTTCTTCACCTAATTTAATAGATTTAACTTGACCATGAATGTGGCTGATTGTAGCACGTTCTCAGTCCTTTGGAGGAATCATATCGAAAATTTGTTTTAAACGTTCAAAACCTTGAGCGATGTTACCTTCACCTGCTGCACCACCTGTGTGGAATGTTCTCATGGTTAATTGAGTACCAGGTTCACCAATTGATTGAGCAGCAATAACACCAATTGTAGTGTTTAATTCAATTGGTTTGTTTGTTGTTAAGTCATTACCAAAACAGTGTTGACATACACCGTTCTTACACTTACAGTGTAATACTGAACGAATTTCAACTTGAGTGATTCCAAGTGATTCAATGTAATCAGCCATTGCAGGTGTAATGATTTCATTTTTACGAACAATTACTTCATTAGTCTTAGGGTTTACAATATCATTCATTGCAAATCTGTTAGAAATACGACTAGCTAACGATTCGATAACCATGTTATCTTTTGTATCACAAATAGCTTCTACAATTAATCCTTTAGTTGCACCACAGTCTTCTTCAGTAATTGTAATTTCTTGAACTGCATCTACTAGCTTTCTAGTCATGTAACCAGATTTTGAAGTTTTCATCGCAGTATCTGCCATACCTTTACGAGCACCATAAGATGAGTTAAAGTATTCAGAAATTGTTAAACCTTCTAAGAATGAATGTTTAATTGGAACTTCGATTGTATCACGAATAGTTCTGTTTTTATTCTTTTGGTCATAGTTGAATGATTTTGACATCAATCCACGCATACCTAATAATTGAGTAAATTGTGATACGTTACCACGGGCACCTGAATCAGCCATAATAACTACAGAGTTACGAGCGTTTGCAGGATCTTTCATGATCGATTCAATATCATGAGTAACTTTATCTTTTACACCATTTCATAAACCAATAACTTTTTTATAACGTTCATCATCAGTTAATAAACCTTTTTGGAATTGGTATTTTAATTTATTGACTTTTGTTTCAGCTTCATCAAAGTATTCAGTTTTATTACTATATATAGGTAGGTCAAATGCAGAAACAGTTGCTGCACTAATAGTTGAATATTTAAAACCATTAGCTTTAACTTTATCCATAGTAGCCGCTACTACATCAACTGGATAGTTGTTATGTAAGTAAGTAATGTTAGCTTGTAAAGTTTTCTTTGTAAATGGTTTTTTAGGAACATATTCACTAATTGCCTTACGAACATCTTTTCCAACTGGCACAATGTCATTAACATCAAATTTACCCATACCACTTGGTAAGTTACAATAAGATGCATTTTCTGGGTAAGCATTATTGAAAATAATCTTACCAACTGTTGTAATTAATGTACCTTCAGCAACAAACTTTTTGTCTTTAAATGCGCTTGTTGAAATACCAATAATTGCATGTGGAGAAACTTTCTTTAATTCATATGCTCTAATTGCTTCTTCAATATTTGAGAAGATAATTCCTTCTCCTGGTTCTCCTTTAAATTCTTGTGATAAATAGTATGTACCCAAGATCATATCTTGTGTAGGAACAACGATAGGTTTACCATCTTTTGGTCCTAAGATATGTCATGAAGCTAATAAGATATCACGAGCTTCTTGAACTGCTTCTTTAGATAATGGAACGTGAACAGCCATTTGGTCACCATCGAAGTCTGCGTTAAATGCAGTTGTTACTAATGGGTGAAGTCTAATAGCTTTACCGTCAATCATCTTAGGTTCAAATGCTTGAATACCAAGTCTGTGAAGAGTTGGAGCACGGTTTAATAATATTGGACGTTGTTTAATTACTTTTTGAACAATAGGTCAAATAATATTTTCTTGCTTCAAAATCATCTTTTCAGCAGCCTTAATATTAGATGCAATTGGTTTAATTTCATTACCCATGTCATCAAACTTCTTGATTAATTCATGAATAATAAATGGTTTGAATAAAGTAAGAATCATTGTTGAAGGAATTCCGGCTTCATACATTTTTAATTCAGGACCAACAACAATTACGCTACGACCAGAGTAGTCAACACGTTTACCTAATAAGTTTTGTCTAAATAAACCTTGTTTACCTTTTAAGTGGTCAGACAATGATTTTAATGGACGTTTGTCACGAGCAGTAATATGTTTACTACGAGCAGCATTGTCAAATAATGCATCAACCGCTTCTTGTAACATACGTTTTTCATTATTTAAAATAATGGTTGGAGCATTCAATTTAATAATTGATTTTAAACGTTCGTTACGGATAATGATTTTACGATAGAAGTTGTTAATATCACTTGTAGTAAATTTACCACCTTCCAATTGAATAATTGGACGAGTGTCAGGTGGAGTAACTGGAACAACAGTTAAAATCATTCATTCAGGTTTGTTGTTTGAATCAATGAATCAGTTAACAACTTCTAGTCTACGCATTAATTTTCTAAAACGAGGGTTAGAAGTTTCATATCTTACTAATTCTTTTTCAATTTGTTTCTTTTCATCTTGAAGATCAATATTTCTTAGTAATTCTTGAATAGCTTCTGCACCAATTCCGAATCTAATACCAGTATGTTGGTTAATTAATGCAAACAATTCTTCGATCGAGAATGGCAATGCATTATCTTTTAAACATTCATAAAATTCTCTTGCTCTTTCATAATCAAAAGAATTTTTTGGAAGTTTTTCCATGATATGACTTAAAACAGTTCTTAATTTACCACGGTTAGACTTAGATGTTTTAGCATCATTTAAGTCAATAACTTCTTTAGACTTAAATACTTTAGATTTGTTGTTATCTAAAATAATGTAATTTACAAAGTAAATGACTTGTTCAATTTCTTTATATGGTACATCTAATAATAATGAAATCTTAGATGGGTTTGGAGATTCTTTAGCAAATCAGATATGTGCTACTGGACATGCTAATGCAATGTGACCCATACGTTCTCTACGAACGATGGACTCAACTACATCAACACCACAAACTTCACATCTATGACCACGGTATTTAACTTTTTTATATTTACCACAGGCACATTCATAATCTTTAATTGGACCAAAAATCTTTTGGTCAAACAAACCTTCTGGATCTGGTTTTAAAGTTTTGTAGTTAATTGTTTCTGATTTTTTAACTTCACCTTTTGATCAAGATAAAATTTGTTCAGGAGAAGCAATTGATAATTGTAATGATTTAATTTTTGATGAATTTGACATATTTATTTACCTCCAAATTAGAAATTATTTTCAAATCTTGATGAATCACCTTCATCAATAGTTTCAACAGTAACTGTATCATCAGATTGAATTGTATCTTTTAATTCACGATCAGAAATTACTGATGTGTAATCATTGATATCTTCAACAGAACCATCTTCCTTAATTACATTAACATGTAAGCATAAACCTTGTAATTGTTTTGTTAACAATTTAAATGATTCTGGAAGCGATGGTGTTGGGAATGGTTTTCCCTTAACAATTGCTGCGTATGTTAAATTACGTCCTTTAACATCATCTGACTTGATAGTCAATAATTCTTGTAAGTTGTAAGCTGCACCATATGCTTCAAGTGCTCAAACTTCCATTTCACCGAATCTTTGACCACCGTTTTGTGATTTACCACCAAGTGGTTGTTGAGTGATCTTAGAATAAGGACCAACAGCACGTGCATGTACCTTATCATCAACCATGTGGTCTAGTTTCATCATGTACATAACACCAACAGTTGTCTTAGCATCAAATGGTTCACCAGTTTTACCATCATATAATTGGAATTTACCTAATGTTTTGTTAACATCAATGCCGATTTCTTTGTAAGCATTTTTGATATCATTAATATCAGCACCAGCAAATACTGGAGTAGCAGCTTTGTAGTTTAAATCTTCATAATGTAAACCAATTGTTTTTAAGATAGCAAGTAATTCACAGTTCTTAACTTCAGATGGTTTCTTACCTGTCTTAGTTAAGTAAGAAGAAATAGCACTCATTAAAGCTTTCGCTTTAGCTTCTTCTAAACCAAATGTGCAAATAACTTCTGCAAGTGGAGCTTTTTCTGCAGCCATTTGAATTGCTTTATTCATTGCAATTTGTCTTAGTGCATATCCTAAATGAATTTCAAAGATTTGACCAATGTTCATACGGCTTGGAACACCTAATGGGTTTAATAAAATATCAATCGGTGTACCATCTTCTAAATATGGCATATCTTCAACTGGAACAACGATTGAAACAATACCTTTGTTACCGTGACGACCTGACATTTTATCACCGATTTGAATCTTACGTTTTTGAATTACGTAGATCTTAATTAATTCGATTACATCATCATCTAATTCGTCGTTGTTGCTAATTGAGAATCTTTGAATTTTAGCAACAATACCTTCTCCACCATGTGGAACCTTTAATGATGAATCACGGAAATTACGAGTTTTGTTACCAAAGATTGCTTGTAATAATTTTTCTTCAGCTGTGTAATCAGTTTGACCTTTTGGAGAAACTTTACCAACTAAAATATCACCTTCTTTAACTTCGGCACCAACCATGATGATACCGTTTTCATCTAAGTAACGTTTAGATTCATCAGAAACATTTGGAACTTCACGAGTGATTTCTTCATCACCATTTTTAGTTCTTAAACATTTAATTGTATATTCTTCAATACAAATTGAAGTATATACATCATCTTTTACTAGACGTTCAGAAATAATAACAGCATCTTCGAAGTTGTAACCATTTCAAGTCATGAAAGCAACTAATGGGTTACGTCCAAGAGCTAATTCACCATTGTACATTGCTGGTCCATCAGCAATTGTTTCACCTGCTTTAACTTTTTGACCAACTTTAACGATTGGTGTTTGGTTAATACATGTGTCTTGGTTAGATTTACGGTATTTAACTAATTTAGCAAATTGATTTTTGCCACCATCTTTTGGTTCAATTTTAATTGAAGTACCATCTACCGCAATTACAGTACCATCTACATCAGCAGTTACTGCAACACCTGAGTCGTGAGCAATTTTATATTCAGTACCTGTACCAATAATTGGAGCATATGGATGAATTAATGGAACAGCTTGACGTTGCATGTTTGCACCCATCAATGCACGAGCAGTATCGTCGTGTTCTAGGAAAGGAATACTTCCTGTTGCAATTGAAACTACTTGTCTTGGAGAAATGTCAATGTAGTCAACTTTCTTAGGATCATACATTTCAATTGATGAACGGTAACGAGCAACAACTTTATCACCCATAATCTTACCTTCAGCATTACACTTTGTTGCAGCTTCTGCAATAATGTATTCATCTTCTCTTAATGCTGTTAATCATTCAACTTCTTTTTGAACAACACCATTTACTACTTTGTGGTATGGAGAAATTAAGAAACCATTATCATCAACCTTAGTGAATGCAGATAATGACATGATCAAACCAATGTTCATACCTTCTGGAGTTTCAATTGGACAGATTCTTCCATAGTGAGAATAATGAACATCACGGATGTTCAAGTTAGGGTCTTCCCTAGAGATACCACCATCACCCATCGCAGATATTCTACGTTTGTTAGTTAATTCAGATAATGGGTTTTGTTGATCTAAGAATTGAGTTAATTGGTAAGAGTTAAAGAAGTTTTTAACAACAAGTTGGAAAGCTTTTGTGTTAACAACTGATTTAATTGTTGTACGTTTAGCAATCTTAGCTTGTTGTTCATCATTTGCAGTAGCAATTGAAATAGAAGCTAATTTATCTTTAATGTGTTTTTCAACACGAGCCATTCCAATTAATAATTTAGAACGTAATTGTTCGTGAATTAAACGTAAATGTTTATTACCTAAATGGTCAATGTCGTCATATGAACCGATATCACGAGGTAAGTTGATTGTATATGAAATTACAGATACAAAATCAGCTACTGTTAAAGCTTTAGATTTAACATCACCGTGGTATCCAATGATTGGTGTATATACATCGTTTTGATCGTTGTCAGTATAAACAGTGATTGCTTCAATCAACTTAGATTGTCTACGTTCACATGAAACTTCGTTGTTTAATGAAATTTCATCAACAATGTTTAAATTGTTTGAACCTAAATGTTGTTTAATGATATCCAATTCTTCTTTGTTAATTAAAGTACCTGCAGGTAAAACTAATTTGCCTTTTAAATCATGAATGTCTTGAGCTAACACTCTGTGGTATAAACGTTCAGATACTCTTAATTTTCTTGAAAGTTTATATCTACCAGCACTTGTTAAATCATATTGACGGTTTAACATAAAGTGGTTAGCTAAAACATCTTGATAACAAACTTGGTTTGTTGCAGTTGATGCATTAGCTTCAACAGCACGTGTAGAAATAGCCAATTGTTGAATTAAATTCTTAGCAGCTTTTTCAGTGATGATTGTATCAAGTAATTTTCTTAAATTCTTTTCATGGAAGTTTAAACTATTCAATAATTTTTCAACTTCAGTTTTATTTGAAGAAACACCATTGCTGTATTGATCGAATTTTTCTTCATATTTTGCACGAAGATCGGCAACGATTGTCTTTTCTTCTTCGTATTTTTCAATAGCACTTTTTAATTTGTTATCAATTGGTGAACCAAAAGCTTTGATCTTTGATGTTTTATTTGTGTTGATTAATTTTCTGAAAGTAATAATTTCGAAATCATCAAGAATAGATTCATGATTGTATGGTTCAGAGAATAAAGTATTCAAGATGTAATCATCATCTCTGAAAATTCTACGAATTTCATCTTGAGTCATACCAAACGCTTTTAGCAACTGAGTAGCAGGGAAGCTTGGTGCACTATCACCTAATGAATTTCTCATTGTAACAATAACTGTGTTGTTATGTTCATCAATTTGGAAATTCATCAAAGTACCACGTGATGGTAAAATTTCACAAATATAACCTGTATTGATTTTTTTCTTAGTGTTTAATTTAATTTGTGATTTTGAAAGAATGTAAGCACCTGGCGATCTTACAATTTGTGAAATTACAAACTTTTCAATTCCGTTAACGATGAACGTTCCTTTTGAAGTCATCATTGGAATGTTTGCAAACATAATACCAGGACATTTAGTCTTTTTGTTTTCTTTAACACGACTTACATTACCTGTTTCGTTGTTAACTAAAGATAAATCAACGTACAATGCTTGTTCGTAAGATTTACCTTCATTTCTTGCTTCTTCTTCAGTTCTCAATGGTTTTGCAAAACTAATGTCATTGTAAACCACAGAGTACTTGTTGTTCTTTGGATGTGAAATAACAAGTTTGTCTGGATTTTCAGGATCTTGTTGGAAGTAAGATTTAATTACATCTTTAACTTCGTATTTTAAAAAGTGATTGTAACTTTTTCTTTGGAATTCCAATAAATCTGGTTCTTGAAAATCTACACTAATCTTTGAGTAATCTCTACGAGATGCAAGATTAGAATATTTTTTTTGTGTGAATTTTTCGCTACTCATTTTTACCTTTCTATTTATATATATCTATAATAATATAGACAATACGTCTATACATTATACTCAAATTTATAAAATATTAATATTTTTTAATTTTCTTTTTATTTTGATTATGATAAAACTATTATGTGAAAATTTAGAAAATGTGAATGTAATGAAGGTGCTTTGAACAAAAATTTTACCTTCACTGGTAGATCAACATCTAAAGTAAAATTTAACACAAATTTAGTAAAATTTGCTAATTTTTATGCCGTAAAACATGAATGATCTAAATACTTAATCGCTGTTTTAGCCGGTGTTATTATGAGTGTTGCAACTATCTTTTTAGTTGAAGTTACAGGTTTGTATATCGGTGGAACAACATCATTTTTTCAAGGATTAGCCAGAATGTTTTACTCATTAATAAAAGTTTTTGGCAATGTTTCTGAAAAAGTATTACCAATTATTTACAACTTAATGTTCTGAGGTTTTTATTTAGTTGTTAACATTCCGTTATTGATCTTTGCGTACAAAAAACTTTCAAAAAGATTTGCTTTATTATCAGCAGCTTATTTAGTGACAATGCAAGTTTGTGGTTTTTTGTGATCATTAATACCAGATATTCACAACGTTATGTTATTTGGTGATACAACTACAATTGACCAAAACTTGAAAAATTTTAATATTCAAGTTATTACATTCTCACCAAATGTATTTCCAGTATTTAGTGGAAGTGAGCATGCAATATTAATTTGAACAACAATCACAGATATTAAAGCATCTAATGACATTATTAGAACTGCAATTACTAACCAAAATATTGTTGAATTCTTCCTTTTATTAATTTATGCTGTAATATTCTCGCTATTCTCTTCTCTATCAGCTGCAATTTTATTCATGATTGGCGGTTCAACAGCTGGTGGAGATATAGTAACTATCTACTATTCACAAAAGAAACATAAAGAATTAGGCACAATTATGATAATTTACAATACTGTGTTAATGTTCTTAGGTGTTACATGTGGTAGTTATTTCTCAGGTGTAGCTTACGGAGCTAGCAATGAATTTGCAAGTATTGCAAAAGATGGAATAACTGGTAATCCATATGTTGGATGACAGTATTTAATTTCTGCTAACTTAGTGGCTTCTTTCGTATGAGTTCTATGTCACGGTTCATTAATTGATAGATTGTTCCCATGACAAAAAATGGTTCGTGTAGAAATTTTCTGCAGCAAAGAATCAGTTACTAAAATTAGAAACGGATTAAAGAAATATAACTACACTCACCCATTAACAATTTCAGGATGTAAAGGTGGATATTCAGGCAAAGATGTTAATAGCATTGTAAGTGTTATGCAATTTGTTGAATTACCTGAATTTATCCAAATAATCCGTCATTTTGATAAAAAATGTATGATTTCTACAACTAGAGTTTCAGATCTTGATGGTTACATTGCAATGCAAAACCAAACAGATTAATGTATGAAAGAATTAAAGCAAAAAGCAATTGATTTATTCTTAAAAAATACACATTACGTTATCACTGATATCAATAAAACCAGACGTATTCATAATGGGTATACTAATTATTCCTATTACTTTCAAACTAGCGATTTTAATGAATACCAAGTAAGAATTTCTAAGCAAACTAAAAATGTAGATCGAAAAGTTGAATTAGAATTTTTAAAAACAATTAACAATAAAGATTACAAGTATTTTGATGAAAAAACTGGTAACGCAATTAAAGTTTGAATCAAAGGAAAAACCGTTCCTTTTAAACAAGCTTCTAAACTTGTTTTTATCAACAAATTAGTTGAAAAAATTGAGAATTTACATGCCATTGCCCCTAATGATAACATCCCAGTTCATGATTATTTTGAATATGTAAAAAAATCAGATTTACCTGAAAAATACATGAATTTATATCAAAAATTAACTAATATCCATTGTCATGGTCCATATGTTATGAGCCACAATGACATTAACCCATTAAACATTATTTTAGGCTCTAAAAAATCAATTAATTTAATTGATTATGAATGAGGAAGATTAAACACTCCTTGATGAGATCTTATTAATTACATTAGAGAATTAAATCTTTCTCATTACAAAATTAGAATGATTGCATATGATAACGAATTAAATCCAGAAGATGTTAAAGAGCAAATCTATATTTGCACATGTTATGCATATATGTGAACTTTCTATATGCCTGAAGATGAAATGATTTTAAAATATCGTGAACAATTAAAACTTCAAATCGAAGATTATTACACTTGAATAACAACTAACCCAAAACGTAAATAAAATATCTATGATATCTTTATAATTAAAATATTATGGCTAAAGATATTTTAGAAATCATTACTAGAGAAGCTAAAAAACAAAAGATTAATATTGACATTACACCAGAGGTGTATGATGTCCCATTAAAGGACTTAGGGATAGACTCTTTTACATCTCTTAACATCATTGTTACAATCGAACAAGAATTAGGAGTTAGAGTTCCTGATGAAGAATTAGATAAGATTAAAACTATTAACGATCTAGTTCAAGAATTTAAAAAATTACTAAATAAATAATTCTTTATTTATTCTAGGGGTGTAGTTCAAAGGTAGAACTACGGTCTTCAAAACCGTCTGTTGTGGGTTCGAGTCCTGCCACCCCTGCCATTAAACTAACACTCAACCTTATGGTTGAGTTTTCTTTTTTTAATTAATAAATAATATATTTTATAATTAGTGTACTATGACAAAAACATGTGATGTTTATAGCTATTTAGTTAAAAACTATCCATTAAGACTCCAAGAAAAATGAGATCAATCAGGAAAGATTGTCTATTTTAATAAACCTATTAAAAGAGTCCTTGTATGTCTAGATCTTAATGAAGAAACAGTGATGAATGCTATTAGTGGACAATATGATTTAATTGTTTCTCATCACCCAATCTTTACTAAATCAACTAAAGATCATCCAGTAGAAAAAAAAGATAAAAGGTTAATTAGCTTATTAAAAACTACTAAAACACCTTCCATCGCACTACACACTTGTTTTGATAATAGTCCTAATGGAATGAATGTTTCTTTTTTGAAGAAATACAAGATTTTTAAAAATATTAAATTTCAAAAAACTCCTTGTGGAACTTATGCATTAGCTGATTTGAATCGTCCAACTACACTTAATGAACTTCAAAAATTATTTGCTAAAACATTAAAAACATCAAGAACTATTGGTTTTGGTAACAAAACTGATTTAATTAAAAAAGTTGTTGTGTGTTTAGGTAGTGGTTTTAGCGTCTTAAAACAACCGATATCAGAAAACAATAAAGATACATTATTTATCACAGGTGATGTTAAATGACATGATTGACAATACGCAAAAACTTATCGTGCTAATGTATTAGATATTGGACATGATGCTGAAAATATATTTGTTGGTGTAATAACCAATTTATTAACCAATAAATTCAAAGATATTGCTTTTACAGAATATCCATCAAAATTAGATTTAACAATAATTAAATAATGAATTCGCCTATTTTACAATCGCCTTTATTTATAGCTTTATTAGTATTTGAAATACTATTTGTTATTGCGTTTGCAATCTTTTTTATTTTCTTTTTCATTAAAAGAAAAACAATTAATAGCGAATATTCAATAAAAGATACTTACAATGACATTCACCACGTTTCAAGCATTAATAATTTTAGTTATTTGACAGTGTTATCTAAAAATAACCCAATATTAAAAGATCTAATGATTGATGTCAATCAATCAAAAGAATTTTTTGAACAACAATTAAATGTTGTTAAAGACAAGATTATTACTCTAACCGATATGAATGAGGAATTTTCATTCTTATCAGCCAATACATTAAAAGCTGAAATTAACCAAGATTTAAACTTTTGTTTAATCATGTCTGAAAAATTAAAGAAGACGATTTCTAACACAACTATTTATAGTAAAAACGTTGCTAACTTATTAACTTCATATAGATTAATTACTGATGAATTATTTGATTTTTATGAACACAATTTATCAGTCACTTATAAACATGAAATCTTTAAAAATTTTAGAGAATCTATCGAGACATCTTTAGCAAATGTTTCTGAATATGTTTTAAAAATTAATAATGATAAATTAATGAAATCATTGACTTCATTAAATAGATACATTACTGTTTTTTACAAAACTGTAAAACATTTATATATTTTTGATAAAGTTGATTCTTATTTGACAAGTTATATTGCAAAAATTAAAAAACAACTTTCAGAAAAATCAGCATTATTATCAAATGATGATACTATCTTAATCAACAAAAGAATAGCTAATGCCAATGTTAATCTAGGCGATCTTAAAGCGCAATTAAAAAACATTAATATTAATGAAGCAAACAACTATGCAATAGTTGCTATTAAACACATTGAATTTGCAAGTAAAATTATTTCTCAAACCGATCGTTTAAACATTTTAGTACAAAAAAACATTAAATTTTTAAATGAACAAATCCAAGATATTAGTAAAAAAACTAAAATTATTCAAAATGCATTCTCGGTATTAGTAGACAGATTCAATGAATCTGATGAATCTGTTATTTCTAAAGTTAATGATTTATCTTTTCAATTAAAAGCTATTGCTGTCTCTTATGAAAGAATTACAAAGCAATACAATTCTTCATACAATAGTATCCAAAAAGATAAATTTATTATCAGCATCAAAGAAGCATTAGACCAAATTAGAAACTTTAAGTCTGAATTAGAAACACTAAGTAATGAAATCTATAAAAAATATCGTTCATCTATTAGCTTATTAGATGAAATCGCTACTGTCAAATTAATTCTTGTTCAGTTATTAGGAACAAAAATTAAATTAAATTCAAATGATACTGAAACCATTAAAGCTATTAGAATAGCTATTAATAAAATTGATGATCTTGAAAAATTAATTGATGATAATTACTTCATAAATTACACAAAAGTATTTAGTGAAATTCAAGAAATTAAAAAACATGTAGTAGATATCATTAAAACATGTACATTCGATAATGAACTAAAACTATATTCTCAAAGACTTTTTATTTTTTTAAATAAATATCGTAATGAAAATGAAGATATCAATAACGCATTAAATGTTGCTGAAAAATATTATTTTAATAATAGATTCGAAGAAACAATCAATATTTTAATTGAAAGTCTAGACATTATTAAAAAAGCTAGTGAAATAAACAGAATTGCTTTCGACTAGTTTTTTTTGCTTCTTTGTTTTTTAACTTTTGCTTCTTGCTTTTTAACACGAGCCATTCTTTTTTGTTTTGCCTTTTCTTCTTTTTTAGCAGCAGCTTCGTTTGCTTTTCTAGTTTTTAAATCTTCAGCAAATCTAATAGGAGCGATTCATTCCATTTCGGTATCATAATCTAATTTTTGATTGATTAAGATTTTACGGTCTCATTCTTTTTTAGAAATTTTATTATTAACAACTTCTACTTCAATTGCTCTTGGTGCATCTAATTTACCTGTCTTAATACTTTTTGTTACAAAGCACACAACATACAAATCTCTTACTTTTGGTCTTTGGAATTTAGGTTTATTTCCTGTTTTCTTGGCCTCTCTATTAGCTTGTTTTACTTGTTCTTCTCTAATTTTATTTACATATTTAAGATTCTTCTTAACAGAAGAAGGCGAATTAGGATTAATATAATCTACTGGATTTCTTTTTGCAACATATGAATCAACTATTTCTTTACCATAATCATTTTCATCCTTAAGAAATTGTTTAACTGTTTTTCACACTTCATCCTTATCACGACGTGAAGAAATAATACCAGCATTATTCTTCTCTTTTTTCTTTTTCAATCATCAAGGAATACCAACTGCCAATGCAATTAATAAAATTATTATTAGAAAAGTGTTTGACATATATTGTTATTTATTATATATAATATTGATACTATTTAAATATGGCAAATATTAAAGCAAACATAAAAAACATTCGTAAGACTGAAAAAAGAACAAAAGTTAATAAAAATAACATTTCAGCTACAAGAACAAGCATTAAAAGAGCTCGTAATTCTAAAGATGCTAAATCTTTAAGTGCAGCTTACAAGAGTTTAGACTCTTCTTGTGCAAAAGGAAAAATTCACAAGAACAAAGCTAATAGAATTAAATCTAGATTGGCTAAAAAAGCTAACAAGAAATAATGAAACTTAAATCTATATTTAAAATTTCGTCAGTTGTGTTAGCTACTATTGCAATTACACCTGTAGTCATTTCAACTACAAGTTGTGCTGGTAATGGCGGTCAATCATATTCATCATTAGTAGCAAAAGGTAGTTTTACTATTAACTCTAATGCGGATGCGTCAAACATTAAAAGTGTTTCATTAAAACACTTATCTGTTTATCCAGCAAGTCAAATTGATTCATCTGCTATTCAACCAATATCAAATGATTCATGTTTTTGAGAATTCCTATATGCATTAGGAAGTAACTATAACACAATCGGTAATGTGAACTATGATGCAAGCGAAGCAACACCAAAGATCTCATTTAGCAAAGCTGGTGAAACTCAATTAAATTGAGTGACTAGTGCTAGTGTTAGTGCGTGTATAGTTAAAGAACATAAAGTGTATATTGATTCATCTAAGATGTTTACAAGCGTTGACAAACTTCCTGATTGTTTAAAATCATTTATTTCTCAAATTTATTCAGCTTGTACAGTTAAATAGATTTTTTAACAAAATCTTCTTTTTTAAATCACAAGCGTTTGTATTCTCACTTTTCAATAAAACATGTATATGAGAATATCAATCAAGTAAAAATTAATGCACCAATAATGATATAGTTGATTGTGTCAGCTGCATTAAAATACGCAATCTTATCATCGCTTAATAACACGTCTTTCTTTAATCATGATGTAAAGAAATTACTAAAAGTAATTCCGATAGATAACACTGCTTGGTACACACCCATTGGTGTTATCTTTTTAGTATTAAATGTTCTCATTAATACAAAACCTAAAATTAAATTGTAAATAATACCATATGCAAACCCATTTAATACATGAACCGCTAAATATCCATATGGATTTACTACATATAGAGCTAAAATATGATAAATTATTCAAATAATAGATCCTATTAATACTGTATAAATTTTACCAATTCTTTTTACTAATACTAATCCTGTTAATAAACCACCCACTAATTGTCCTAAACTAAACATTACAGACAAATATCCATAATATGTTTTTACAAGATCTTTTTCCTCTCCATAAAATTTTGCTAACTTTTGAATGTGCAATTGAGCAATTGCACCAGAGTTTGCAAATTTAATAAAAGCGATTAAACTACCTATTAAACAGATTAATACATAGTAAATTCATTCATTTTTTGTTTGAATTTTTTCTTTGTATTGAAGATCTTTTTGAAATAATCCTCGATCTTCTTTTACAAAGTAAGACATAACTAAACAAATTAAAACAAATCCTAATCCAATCAATCAGAAATATTTCATCACATTTTTATCTCAAATAACTTCTCCTGTATCGCTTGGACTTGTACAAAATGAAACTACTAATGATTGAATTGGACTAGAAATAAAATCTGCTAATAATGGAGGGATAGATAAAATTGACACAGTTAAAAATTGTCTAGACTTTCCATATTGTTCATTGAACAATAATTGATATGTACCAATAGCTGACGCTCCTACACCAACACCTAATGATTGAATAACATTTGTTGTTGTACATGGCCAAATAATAATTGGTATATAAGTTACTATTTGAACAATAACAGCAAAATATATAAAACTTTTTCTTGACTTAGTACGATAACCTAATAAATCAGCAAATATTCTAGCAAATATTCCGATAAACCCATATGCTGCTAACGGAATTCATAAATATGTACTATCATTTAAAGCATTATTTTCAAATGTACCAGTAACTGCCCTTAATAACATTAAAGGAATTCAAAATATAGTGTATAAAACAAATAAATATTTGTATCCCTTTTGTTCAAAATTTAATTTTCTAATTAAAATGTATGAAAGCAATATTACTAATAAGAAGATTGCTATATTAACACATATAGATGTTATTTGTCAGTTTTGCATAATTAAAGTGTTATTATATATTTATAAAGATTATTTTTATTAAACGAAATTGTTATGCACACCAAAATTACTAAACACGAAATTTTAACTCAAGTAAAAGCTTTATGTGTTCCAGCTTATGGATGCACAGAAATTGGGTCAATAGGTTATTCAGTTGCAGCAGCTGCAAAATGTGTTAAAGGCGATATTAAAAACGTTAAAGGAATTCACGTGAACGTTTCTCCTTATATTTTTAGAAATGTTATGAGAGTTGGCGTGCCGAACTTAGGCGTGTGTGGTATTTATATTATTGCAGCAACTGCAGCAGCAATTGCAGATCCAGCAAGAAAACTAGAAATGTTTTCTAGTGTTACTAAACAACAAAAAGAATTAGGTCAATATTTGTATGATCACAGTTTAGTGCATGTTAAAATACCGGCTAAGTGTGACCCTGTATATGTTCAAACCATTATTGAAACAAAGCAAGACAGAATCGAAGCCTTGATTGAAGGTGTTCACAATAACTTATCTTATGTAAAAGTTAATGATAAGACAGTCTATAAAGGTAAAAAGATGAAATCTCTTGAAGTTAAGAATCCTGAAAAATTATGAATTAATAATTTATCAGTTGAAGAGATTATCGAATTTGTTGATACTTGTAAAATTTCTGATATTGATTTCTTAGAAAAATTATTTAAAATGAATGTTAATATCTCTGAATACGGAAAGAAGCATTTAATTGAAAACTCATATACTGCAAGTTATATTAAGTCTTGTAAAAAAAGAACTATATATGATCAAATGATTATTGATACTGCAGCTGCTATTGACGCTAGAATGAATGGAGCTAATCCACCCGTTATGAGTTCATGCGGTTCAGGAGATCACGGATTAACAGCGTCTATTCCTTTATTCACTTATCATAAATTAGCAAAAACTAGCAAAATCAAATTTTTAAGATCATTATTGTTATCAAACTTAATAGTTTATAAAATTAAATCTAATATTGGTAACTTATCATGTATGTGTGGTAGTGTTATTGCAGCAGTTACTGCTGTCATATCAGCAATTGCTTATCAAATGAATATGAATACAAAACAATTAACATCAATTATGGAATCTTGTTTACATTCTTTTAATTGCACTATGTGTGATGGAGCAAAACTAAGTTGTACACAAGCTATATGTACAGCAATGCTAGGTGGATTTAATTTAATTAACTTAGCAAAAGTTGGTTATTTTGTAAAACCGCTTGATGGAATTATTGCAGGTGATATTAATATCACATTAAGAATCTTTAAGAAGCTATCTAAAGAGAATTCAAGAAAATTTAATTTATCACTTGTTAATGGAATGTGTAAATTAAATAGCGGAGCATACAAAAAAAGTAGCTAGATTACTACTTTTTTAAAATTGAAATATAAATCACAACATTTAATGTTTCAATTTAGAAAATCAGCCAATTATGGCTGGTTTTTTATTTTATCTTTTTAAATGTTCAAGTATTAAATACTTGTGCTCCGTCACATGTTTCTAATAACATGTTTTTAAATTCTTGTATATCAGCGGTTCCACGAATATAAATTGTGCCGTGTTCAGGTAATCCATCAAATTGAGCTTTATATGTTGAATCATCAAAAGTTCATTTAATAATTTCATTTAAATTGTTAAATGTTATTGATTTAAGGTTTTTGCAACCATAAAAACAACCGTTATTAATTTTCTTTATACTACCTGGCAATGTTATTGATTGAATGTTTGAACAATCTCTAAATAAATATGCACCAAGTACTTGTAAATTTTCTGCTTTTGAAAAGTTTACAGAAATTAAATTTCTATTGTATTCAAAATTATATGCTGCAACACTAGAACACTTTGAAACTTCATCACTGTTTGGATCACCCAAACTTAAATATTTAATATTTTTTGGTAAATAGTTAAGTTGTCCAACGTGATCAGAAAATACTTGACCTGCAATTTCGGTTACACGATTAGGGATAGCAAAACAATTGTATTGTTCAGTGATATATTGTTCAATATTTGTCTTTGCTTCATTAGTTAATGAAGAGATTTTAGTTGTTGTATCTACATCTCATTTATATATTTCTTCACCTAAATATGGAACTCATGGTTCTTCTTTAGAAGAACTACAAGAACAAGAAGTTTGTAAAAAAATAGGAGAAGCGAACCCTCCTCCTATTAAAGATATAGATAATATCTTACTTAGTTTCATAGTGCTTCTTGTATCATCGATCTTCTGTCAAACCTTCTTTTTTAGAAGCGATTAGGTTTTTAATCTTTTTGTATAAGATAACTCCACCAAAACTACCTAAGCCTAAGTTTGAAATCAATGTTGCAAAACCACCAACGAAACCTGATCAGTTTTCACTGTTAACTCCACCAGATGCTCCAAAGCTTGAAAGCATTAAGATTGAGTAAATTACTCAAATTAAACATCCAAAGCATGTTAATCCAAACATTCATTCAGAGATACCTCTTGTGTCGTTTGTTTTAAGAGTTTTTAGTGCTCCAGGCATGTAGCAGAAGATCGCGATTGCCGCACCCAATAAAGAGAATGCAAATGCAGATCATGTTAATATATTAGCAGCGCTCATATTTTTTTCCTTTCTATTTTTTTATGTATTTATTATAGTAGTTTACTTCTGTCATACCAACTTTTTTAGCATGGTAAACATTCCATAATTTAACTGATAAAATGGTTGAAGATAATATAAATCCAACTATATCGTTTACTAGCATGAAGATAATGCTTAATGATTGCTCAGATATTATCATTGATATTTCATATGATATCCACATTACATTAGACATTGGATAAAACAAATACATTCAAATTGAAATTGAATATGTGTCTCTCGTAGTAATTGTTTTTATAAACTGAGGAAGCAATACAATAATTCAAATTATTGTAGCTACCATATTTATATAAAATACTCAAGATCAACTATTACCCATGTTTCTTTCAACGTTGTTCAACAAAGTCTCTTTCTGATACTTTTAGTTTTTTACTTCCTAAAAAATTAATTAATTTAATAGTTAAAATGATGGAAGCTAATGCTAAACAAATAACATTAAGAAATAATGTTGGTAAATTTGCAAATCAAATAATTGTTTTAGTAACATCATGTGCAAATAGACCTTCACTTAAATTACTTAATGCTTCGCATGTATAACCAATAGATCATATAACTCATACTACACAACCAATACAATATAAAACATACATTGATAATGATATAGATTGAGTGTCTTTAGTTTTTAATACTCTAACAGATTGTGGAATGCAACCAGCAATTCCAAATGAAAAAGCGATTCAACCAAGAATCGTAGAAATTATTAATCCTGTTAAATCGCTGCTCATAAATTATTTAGATTCAGTTTTATCCTTAGAAGCCTCAAGTTCTTTTTGAATCTTAAGTGCTTCTTCTGGAAGTTTTAAATTCTTGTGAATGTAATCAATTTGACTCTTAACAATTGTTTCTAATAATAGTAATGAAGTTACTATTAATTCAAGTTCTTTCTTGTTTTTAGAAATAATTTCTTTTGCTTTTTCATATTGAGTTTTAATAATTTTCTCAATTTGAGCATCTATTTTCTTAGCTGTATCATCAGAATACAACTTGATTGAGTTAGGATTCATCACACCTTCTGATGGAATGAATTGAGTCATACCCAATTCAGTCATACCTAATTGAGTAACCATTGATCTAACAATGTTAGTTACTTTGTATAAATCGTTAGCTGCTCCTGTAGAAATAGAATCTTTTCCATAAATTACTTCTTCTGCTGCACGCCCTGCTAATGTAGATGTAATAATAGCAAGTAAATCAGTTTTCTTTTGAATTTGAATTTCTTGTTTTTCAGGTGTAGCTAATGTATAACCCGCAGCTTGCCCACGAGGAATAATAGTAATTTTTTCTACTACATCACTTCCTGGTTGGTGTAAACCAACTAAAGCGTGTCCTGCTTCATGATAAGCTATTTGTTTCTTTTCTGCTTCTGTAATTACACGACTATGTTTTGCAGGTCCAGCAATTACACGATCAATTGCTTCATCAATTTCAGACATTCCAACAGAAGACTTATTAAGTCTTACTGCTAATAATGTAGCTTCATTTAAAACATTTTCTAATTGTGCCCCAGAGAATCCTGGTGTACGTCTAGCTATTTCAGCTAAATCTACACGACTAGATAAATTCTTGTTTCTAGCGTGAATCTTTAAAATAGCTTCACGTTCTTTAATATCAGGTAAATTTACTTGAATGTGTCTATCGAATCTTCCTGGACGTAGAATAGCATCATCAATAACATCAAGTCTGTTTGTAGCAGCCATTACTACAACACCTGTTCTAGTACTGAAACCATCCATCTCTGCTAATAATTGGTTAATTGTTTGGTCAGCTAATCCAGAGCTTCCTGATACATCATATTTGCCACGTTTAGAAGCAACTGAATCTAATTCATCAATAAAGATAATAGCAGGAGCTGCTTTTTTTGCTTTATTAAATAAGTCTCTTACTCTCTTAGCACCAACACCTACTAACATATCTTCAAAAGCTGATCCTGATACTTGAAAGAATGGAACTTTAGCTTCACCAGCAACTGCCTTAGCTAATAATGTTTTACCAGTTCCTGGAGGTCCATACAAGATAACACCACGTGGTGTACGAGCACCCATTGCAGCATATTTGTCTGGGTTTTTTAAATAATCTACAATTTCAATAAGTTCAGCTTTTTCTTCTTCAATACCTGCTACATCACTAAACTTAACATTTGAATGAGCAATCTTAGCTTGTGATTTACCCATACCAAAGATTGAGTCTTCTCCACCCATTGCTCCACCTTGAAGTTTAGCCATACGACTATACATTCAAATCATTAATCCTACAAGGATTAGTGTAGGTAATAAATTAATAAGAATATAACTTCATGTGTTGTTATTGCTTTGAACAGATGCAGCATCTGTTGTAGTGTAGTTTAATCAAGCTTCTAAAGATGGATCTAATGTAGAAGTGTAGAAAGAACCTATTTGATAAGTAAAAATTGGTTGATGACTTGTTGAATCAAAAGTGGTTCATTTTTCAATTCTAAAACTTACAGTTCCATTAGATACTGAAGTAGCATAACCCGTATATACAATTGATGCTCCAGTATTTAAATAATATGTAGACCATCCATTAGCATTTGGATTAGTAATATCAATTTCTACTGGTGTTCCACCATTTGTAGTTAAAACAGCATATTTTTTACCAGATTCATCTTTTATGCTAACTTCTTTTACTGAAATAGGATTAGATTTAGGAGCACAAGCATATCAGAATAGAAAAATTAATAAACCAAGACAAACTATTGTTAAAACTCATTTAGTAATAACTTTTGTTTTTGATTTAGAATCACCATCATCATAAACTTGATGTTTTTCTTCCTTGTGTTTAGGATTTTTATTATTATGATTTTCTGAAGAACCAATATCAGCAGAAAATTTATTAATTTTTTTATTTAGCATTTTTACTCCTTTTAATTTTATGAATATTCTTATTATATATTTCTTCCTTTAATATACCAATGTAAGGCAAGTTTCTCATTTGTTCATCATAATCAAATCCGAACCCGACTATATATTTTGAAGGAACTTGAAAGATTGTGTAATCTGGATCAAATTTAACTCTTCTTGCATCTTTCTTGTCAGCTAAAGTTAATACTTTTAAACTTCTTGGATTTCTTTTTTTAAGCATTCTAACTATAGCACTTAAAGTTCTACCTGAATCTACAATGTCTTCAACAATGATAACATCTTTACCTTTTATATCATTTTTAAGATCCATAACAATTGTTGGTTCAGTAGTTGCAACAACATTACCATGGTAACTAGAATAAGCCATAAAATCAATAGTCATATCAATTTTGATATTAACTACTAAGTGGCCAAAAAATGGTACCACACCTTTTAAGATACCAACTAACAAAGGTTTTTTACCTTTGTAGTTTTTGTCTATTCAACTTGCTGCTTTTTTAATGCCAGTAATAATTTGCTTATTCGTAAAAAGAATTCTTTCTACTCTTTTGTCAATGTTCTTCATTGGATACATTATTATATTATTTATTTATAAGAATAATTGAATGACAAGCAATTAAATTAGATTTTTCTTCAAATCTTGTAGCTTTTACATTAACTCTTTTGCAATTTAATAATTTTATCAAATTATTTTGAATATCTTTTTTAATATCTTTAAAAAGAATATTCTCACATTGAATAGTTAAATCAACATTAACAATTTTTGCTTTATTTAATTTCTTTAAACAAAAGTTTAAAATTTTTCTAGAATCTAAGTTTTTGTTTTTAGGATCATTATCCTTAAAATATTCTCCTATATCTCCTTGTTGAATGCTTCCTAGGATAGCATTTGATAATGAATGCAAAATTACATCTCCATCTGAATGAGCAATAATTTGATAGTTACATTTAACTTTAATTCCACCTAAAACAATAGATGAATTTATTTTTTTTATTAGTCTATGTTGATCAAATCCTTGTCCGATTAAATAAATTGACATTGTTTAAAACATCTTATTTTGAAAAATTGAAAATGTCAGTTATAAAATCTACTGCTTGAGAATAAAACATAAATATAACTGAACCAACAACAGAAACAAAAATTAATGCTTTTGTTACTTTTAATCAACCCAGATTAGTAGTAGTAGTTTCAGCAATATGAATTGCATCTAAATGTGTGGTATCAGCTGCACACAATCCTGAATCAACAACAGCATATTTAGTAGTGTATCTTTCTGCAATTTCAGCAAGATTTTTTGCTTTTAAATCTTTAGGCATTGTAGAATCATTAAGAATTCTTTCAATAAGTTGTTTGTCAGCTTCAGAGAAAATTGTTACATTAACATTATAGGCACAATCTCTAGTTGAAACAATTTTAGCAAACTTTCTCTTAAAAGTAGTAGATGTCGATTCTTTATATTGTTTAACACTAACTCTAGTTACCTCATTAATATCTAGAGATTTATCAAAAGCAGTTTCTATATATATTTGATTTGCTTTTGCACTTACTCCATTTTTATTTAAATAATTTTGCACAGATAAATCTCTAGTTCTAGTTGAATTGTTAAAATTATTAACATTTTGTTTAAATTCATCAACATTAAAAACATAATCAGGAATCGAATGAACAGTGTTCTCTCCGTTGCTTGCAATTGTAGGCAATATAGTACTGCTTCGTGAATACTGACAGTCATTATAAAAACCAGGAAGAGAAATCATCATTTCAGTTCTAAATAATTCCTTATCAGCTGATGATAGACCTTTTATTCTACTAATATATTTTTCAGGTATAGCTGTGTCTAAATTAGAAAGATTAGGAAAATATTTATTAAAAAATTGTTCTGGTGATAAATTGTTTAGTATTTCAGCTGGTTGTGTAGCAATAATAGCTCTTTGAGTACTAGCAATCGTATCAGATGCCTTTACATTATTTATCATTTGTTGTTTATAAAGTTGTAAAAATTGATCAGATTCAAAACAATTAATACCTCTTCGAGACATATCGAATGCTACTGTTTGACAAACACCTGTATCATCAATTAAATATTTTGCTGGAAGTATTTGGTTTCAATCACGTCATGTTTCTTTAATAAGTTGTGAAGAATCATTATACAATTTACCTCACATACTATCAAATCCTAGAAAAGAACCTTCAGCATATGTTAATAATGTTTCTCTAAACGTCGGATTTAAATCTTTTGCTGTTTCGATAACTTTGCAGTCTAACGAAAAAGCATCTCTAATTTCTTTTGGGGAAACCAACAAACCATAATCTTTAAATAAAGTTTGCGATGCATCATTTCCTAAAATAAATGAAACGTTTTGAATCCCATTACCAAATCAACCTTTAAATACATCAGAAGATTTTAATGGATTATAAGTGCCACCAGCCAAGCATACAATAATATCATCAAAACCACTAACCATTGAATCAAGTTGCTTCATCTTTGTATTAAATTGAGTAGCAGAAGATATTGCATTAATTTTTACTTTAGAATTGATAACTGTATATGCGTCTATTGCATGAGTTGCAATACTAGTAAATTTTGATGTTTTTTCTTTAACTTTTTTTAAAACTTCTTCTGGTGATAATAAATGATATTTTTCCTTAAACTCTTGAATTAATTTGTTTGCATTTATTAGATTTCGAGCACCTTCAAATTCATCTGATGGGGTAGTAAATTCATTTAATTCATTTGTTAATTCTCTTAAAACTTGTTGAAAATTTTTAGATTTATCATTAAGTAAATGATCAACTTCTTTGTAAATGTCTGATTTTTTAGCTTCCTTATAATTTGACAGATTTTTATCATATAACAATTTTTGTTCAAAAAATTGTTTCTTTATTTTGTTAGTTAATCAACAATCAAATGCACCAAGACCTAAATCTACAATAGCAAATAGAAAACTATGAGTAACAATATCAAGAATTAATGAACTAGCAGAAACAACAATATCCATTCAAAACTTTACCTTATGAAGAGTTGACAATGTATTAGCATTATCAGATGATTCTTCATGTAGCTTCTTAACAGAAGAATCATTTAAATATTTATACATATCAAGAAATGAAGCAAAACCTTCTTGAATCTCTGTCATTTCAAGCTGACTAACAGCAACTTCTTTTGCTTGATCATCAGAATCGTCATTAAGAGTTAAATTTATTGTGTTAGGTTTTATTGATAAAACAGAATCTTTTGGTAAATCTACATTCGGATTATAAAGACATAATTTTAAACTGATTTGTTTTGAAACATTACATACAGATTCATTAAAATCAACTATAGCACCAATAGCAAAAACACCATCTACAATAGCTCCATCGTACGCACTTGTATCTAAATTTGAAACAGTTTCTGAAATAGATATATCGCCTAAAGAATTTAAATTTGTTTGAGAGATAAAATATTCATTTGATGAAGCATTTGTTGAATATGGATCAAATTGTTTCGAAGAATTTAAAAAAGCAGAATATTCAGGAAGATTTTCTTTGGAAAGTGAAGTGAAATTTATTAAATCAACATATTGATTCGCAGCTTCAATTTGACCATTTTTATTGTCAATAATAGAAATGTCTTCAAACTTGTATGATGCTAATTTTTCATGAGTATTAATATCTGATAAATAAAAAGCAAGCGTCATATTTGCTGTAACACAATCAGTCCATGTCATATCTATGACATCGAAACCTAATTCATATCCTGAAATTGTTGACTTAGACAATGGTAAATTTCGATATTGAAATAATAATGGTAAAAGAGAATCTTCAGTTTGTGCTTTTAAATTTGATGAAGAATTCAATTCACTATATAGTTTGTGCAATGATGTTGTGTCTGTTGAGTCTTCTGGATTAATAGCATTTGATAAAATTTTAAAATCTGAGTTTGTTAAAAGACCATCTAATTCGTTAAAAGCAAGAGCTTTTTCAACTTTTTCATGAAGTTTTTCTTGAATAAGTTTTTTAATTCCTTCAGTTAAAAATAAATCAGATTCTTCTTCACATAATTTTGAATTTTGTGCTTCTAACAATAATTCATTTAGTTCTATATTTGTTTCATTAAAAATTTCAGATCTTTTTGCATCAGACAAACCAGGAATTGAATTAATATTAGATAAAATAGAATCTTTAACTAAATCAAAATTTTTATTAGTTGATCTTCAATCGATTGTGGGGTTATCTTCAGAAATTGATAAGTCACTCAACATTTCGTATACTTCTTCTGAATCACGAACTTTTTGATTTTTGTATGTTTCAACTTTTAATTCAAGATTAGATTGGTATTCTTGTTTTTGTTCTTCAACAAAACTTTCCTCATCTGAATACATACTCCTAATTTGTGGAGAAGATTCATAAAGCACTCTAGATTTATGTTCATTCCCATTAATCATCTGATTTTTTTGAGAATCAACATCAATCCATGTGTGGTCATCAGCAACAAATGTACTAACATTTTTATTATTTCAACAAGACGATAAAGTAGAAGTCGCTAATGTAGAAACTAAAACAGATGATAGTAGTGTTGAATAAATTATCTTAGCTTTTGATCTAATCATGTTTTTCCTTATTGAAATATAAAATATTTTTATAATTATATCTAATGCTACACATACTACAAAGAAAATTTCTAAAATGCTTTTTCTGTCTATTTTGTTCACAGGGAATATTTTTACCATTTTCAAATAACAATGAAAACGTTATATCTTCCCCTTCAACAAATTCATTTTTGTTACCATTTTCCGAAGTTGCATCAGCTAGTCAAGTCTCTGGAGCTGTTAGTTTTTCTTTTGAAATTCTTTCAGATTCAACTGTTTCGTTAAATTACTGTGAAGATTATGGAATACAAATTCAAATTAAAGACTTAGTAATCAATGACACAATTAACTATAATTCCAAATCTTACACAATTACTCAAATTGGAGCAAATGCTTTTCAACCTGATACAGTCCATATGTTCGGTTCTTTGTCATTGCCCTCTCATTTACAACTAGTCAATAAGAATGCTTTTATGAATCAACCATATATTTCTTCAATTAATTTTGAAGATTGTTTAGAGCTTCAACAAATTTTAGACTTAGCTTTTAGTGGATGTACTGGTTTAACTGATATAAATTTGTCAAATTGCCAAGATCTAAAAAGAATTGGTACAAGAGCATTTTCAGACACCAATAACGATAATACACACAACCTTAAAACTCTATCTTTACCTGAAAATTTGCCTTACATTGATGGTTATGCTTTTTATAACAATGCAAATCTAACAAACACGTTTAAAGTGCCAAAAAATATTAAAAGAATTTCTCAAGATGCTTTTTCAGGTACTGAAAGCGGAATTTGTGTCCCTTCGATAATGTTTCCTTGACAACCAGAAGAAATTCCTTCTATAAGTTTTTCTTTACCAACCCTTTATAATGAATCTTTAATTTATATTCCATCAGGCATAGAACAATACATTAGCTTTTTCAAAAAAATTGGATTTAAATATCAAGAAGAAAACATAATTTGTGAAAATTATTCAGTAAAAATGTCTTCACTTGTGTCAAATCCCGTAACAACTGATGGCGACGTTAGTTTAGAGTATGACCATGAAGATGGTGGATTACATATTGCAAGTGTTTCACCCTCTGTTTCAACAACTAATTTAGAATTTTTAGATGAAATATATGGAAAAAAAATTACTTGTATTGATGAAGGTTGTTTTCAAGACAATAAAAATATTTCTGGAAAAATAACATTTGGAAAATACATCAAAAAAATTGGTCCTTCTTCTTTTTCTGGTTGTTCAAATGTTCAGTCTATTGATTTCTCAAAATCAACAAACTTAACTAATATATCTGATTTTGCATTTAAGGATTGTTCAAATATATCGAATGACGATTTAGAAATTCCTAAATCTGTATCTTTTTTAGGAATTGATTGCTTTCTTAATGCTGGTTCTTCAAAATATATTCATTTTAATTGAACAAACGAAAATTTACAAAGATTAGATGCAAAAGGCGCAAATTCTTTACCTTCTTTGACTAAGAACATTACTTCTAATGGTCAAATTTATGTTCCTCCTGCAAATGTTCAAAATTACATACAGTATTTTATTGATAAAAAAATTACTAAATATATGCCATCTGACTATGTTGAAGATTCATACAAGACTGTTCCTCTTTCTACAATTTGTAATTTTGAAAGTTCGAATTCAGTTGACCCTAATGCTATATGTGTAACTAACAATTTAACTCATGAGTGTCAACTTGCGTCAATCGATGAAACATTAGATAATTTTAATAATCTATCATTTTTTGAAGACATTAAAATTGACAATGTTTCTTATAAATTAACCAGCGTTGCTGATAACTGCTTTAATTCTTATAACATTTCTGGTGTTTTGTCTCTTCCTTCATCTATTATTTTTATAGGTGCAAATGCTTTTGCAAAAACTAATATTTCTCGTGTGGAATTTAAAAATAATTGTTTATTAAACACTCTTTCTCAAAAATGTTTTTTTAATTGCAATAGTCTTGAATCAATTGACTTTGGTAATTTACATTATTTGTCTGTCATAGGACAATCTGCTTTTGAAGATTGCATTAATCTTTTTAAAAACAAAAACGATTCTTTAACATTCCCAAAACAATTAATTTTTATAGGTAAAGATGCTTTTAAGCAAACGCAAAAAATTAATAAAATCTCTTTAGATTGAGATGCTTATGATATCCAATTTAATGACATCAAAATTGAAAATATCGATTCTTTTCCTGTTCTTGATTACATTGATGATGAACATCCTTTTGTTTCTGTTCCATATGGTACAAAGAACCAATACATTCAATTTTTTACTAAAAATAACTTACAAGAAAGAATACCTTCAGAATTTATTTACGATGGAACTGAACCATCTCCTTTACCTGATACTGATAATAAAAAAACCTTTAACTGAGACTATGTTATTTTCCCTGTTTCATTTGTTACACCAATCATCATTTTCATCCCTATATTTTTATCGTTATCAAAAAAAAGGAAGGTAAAAAAACATGGTTAAAAATAAAACTTTCTTTAAATTATTAACTGTTTGCTGCGGAATTCCTTTGTTTTCTTCTGCTCCTTTTATATCTAATACTTTACAAAGTAGTACTAATGCAACTGAAGCAATAGAAACTAAATTATTTAATTTAGCTAGTTTAGATAATCAAATTGCAACTCCTTCATTTAATCAAATTGATGCATGTTGTACTATAGATAAAACAAACCTTACTGCATCAATAGATTCTTTAAAAAATTGTAATTTAACCGAAAACGCATTAAATATGCAGTTTAAACAAACGTTTCTTTATGAAGGAGCAACATACACTATTACTTCTATAGGAAACTCTTGTTTTAGCGGTACAGGAACGTATGGAAACAACCTTGCTTCACATTTAGTTGGAACAATCAATTTTACTAATAAAATTAAATACATTGGTGATTACGCTTTTAGTAATTTAAGATGTGATTTTTTCTTAAATAATTTAGAAAACATTGTGGAAATCGGAAACTCTGCTTTTGATAATTGTCCAAATATGGACGGAACATTAAACCTTTATACAGATCACTATCTTAAAAAAATTGGTTCAAAAGCTTTTGCTGGTTCAGGTATTGAAGGTGTAACTTTCCCAAGTAAAGATATTTCAACACTTGAATACATTGGAGCAGGTGCATTTTCTAATTGTAAAAATCTTTCTGGTAATGTTTCATTTGAAAAAAGCATTGATGTTATTGGAGCAGATGCTTTTAAAGATATTAAAGGTTTTTCAAATATATCATTTAATTGAAACTCAGTTCAATTAAAAACATTATCAATTGATGGCTCTAACGCTTTACCAATATTAGACACAACTGTTACTAATCCAGTTATCTCTGTTCCAAATAGTACAAAATATGAATACAAACTTTTCTTTGAAAAAAACAACATAACAACCTACCAAAATTTGTATGACTATTTTTCTGGTCCTGACTATGTTTGTAAATTGTCTACACTTGTTTCTAACTCTATAACTGATGATTGCAATGTAGACATTGAAATTAATGATTCTAATTCACAGAAAACAGCAAAAATATTAAAACTTAACAAAAAAATTACTGTTTTTGATTTGATGTTCAAAAATAGTTTCTTTATTGATGGTGAAGAATATAAAATAACAGAAATTGCAGATCAAGCCTTTGAAAATCAAAGAGATATTAACGGACAAATTGTTTTTCCAAAATATTTAGAAAGAATTGGTAATAATTCTTTTTCTTCAAGTTTATCTAATTCTCCTATGAAAATCACTAGTATTGATTTTTCTAATTGTTCAAATTTATTGGAAATTGGTGAATCTGCATTTTTAAACTGTTCTAATCTTGCTGGCAAACTTGATATACCATCTTCTTTAAATAAAATTGGAAATGATGCTTTTAAAAATTCAGGTAAATTCACTATTATTTCATTTAATTGAGATAATTCACAATTAGATGCATTAGAAATTGGTAATTCATATTCTTTCCCAGTTTTAAATTATGATGAAATTCCTTCTTCATATATTTCTGTTCCATTAAACAACTATGAATCATATATTAATTTTTTTAATAAATGATCTCTTGATTATGTTGATCATATTCTCTCTTTTGAAGAAGAAGAATTTAACATCGAAGATGTTATTGATATTCAAACTACTTTTAAATCGGTAACTGCTAAATGTGAATTTGACCCTATCTCACAAACCTACTCTATTGCCCAAATTTCAAACACTTCTATTGTTGGTCAAATTTCTGGATTTAAACCAACAGCTATTCATAATGGTATTGAATATAAATTAACAAACATAGGAGATGATCTTTTTTATAATTGCACAAACATTACTGGTGATATATTATTCCCAAACACCATTACAAGCATAGGTAATCGTTCGTTTTCTGGGACAAATATTACATCTATTTCTACTTTAGAACATTCAAAATTACAAACCATAGAAGATGATGCTTTTAGTGGGTGTGTTAAATTATCAAACGTTGATATAGATGATTCCAATAACTTAGTAGGTATTGGTGCTCGTGCTTTTGAAGGATGTAAAAGTTTATCAGGTAGTTTTTATATTCCAGCTACTGTTTATAAAATTGGAACTGATGCCTTTAAAGATACTGGTGCTTTTGATAAGATTTATTTCAATTGGGATGCAAACCAAATAAATATTGTTACCAATATTTCTGAAACATGTCTTCCTAACATTTCAGCTTATGGAAATATATATATTTCTAATTCTCTTTATTCTTTGTATATGTTAAAGTTCTCTGAATGACAAGTTACAAAATATCGTGAAGATCAAATATTCTC